>JBEKQY010000018.1:0-39377 GCA_049519235.1 Candidatus Korobacteraceae bacterium
TCGCCTCCTCTTTCATTTCCGAAGGGGCTGAAGCTATCGGGATGGCGATCAAACTTGCTGGTTTCGGATATATCGTGGGATATCCGATCGGTGTAGTAATACGTGCAGGGATAGTACGGTGGTCTACTAAGGGCCACAAGTGATTTTTTTGTCACAGTAGCGGCAGCCCGCGCGGAGAGACGGTTCACTCGACCGAGGCGTACGGGTTACTCGCCGTGTCGTCCTGAGGTCCCAGGCTAGTCAGAAATCGGCCGAAATCGCCGCCGTCGTAGATTGTTGTCCGGCTTGGGCCTGGGTGCACGCGGAATCGGAATTCTCGGCCGGTCTCCGACTTCAAAGTGAGTAGGTTGATCGTGCCGGTGGCCCCGCCGGTCGTGGTGGAGACCGACCCGAACAAAACTGAAACCTCCCTCCCGCCTGTGATGTACCCTGTCAGCACGTTTTCGTCGGGGTTCTGCACCTCGAAGACGCCCTTCCGATACGTCACTCCAGAGACATTGTGCCGGAGGGTAATGCCTCGATGTTTGCCTGACCACTCCCACCACGGATCATGCCACCAGTACACGTACGCTTGGGTCATCTTCGCCAGCGGATTCAGCGATCTCACCTCGAACCCTGCAATCGGGCGACCATGCTCGTCACACGTCTGGAGTTGTTGGCTCCCGCATAACCGGATTTCGGTCGTGCCTTCGCCGAAAAACAGGGTCTCCGCGACCGCTGCGCCGTGGTCGGTGAGCACACCCTTGAACGGTACTCCCTTCGTGTCGAATAAGGTACCGCCTGAACAGGGCCCATTGCAGAGCGGCTCGTTCCTGCTGGTCGAATGGCATGCGCACAGAGAGAGGATTGGAATCAGCAGGAGACAGAGGACGGGGGACACCGTTCGTCTGTGGGGGCTGGGGGAAGTGATCATTGGACGCACCCGCCTTCCGAAGGTCCTACACTTAATCGTTTATGCTGTTGCTGAGGAACAAGTATATCAATTCGCTACAAACGGACAGTTGTCGTGAGGACGCCTGGTGCCCCATCGATAAGAACGAAGGCGTTGTCAAGCGCGAGGTTTTCCTAGGCGGTGCGCGAGCCCCGCTGGAGGAGACGCCGGGTGCCCCACACATTCGCGAGTTTCGAATGTGTGGGATCAAGTGTCGGTCGAGCTACTTGCACTCCCACGCATTCCAAAAGCAGAAATGAGTGGGGCGCCCTCTAGTGATGATGCTCGCCGGCTTCGCCAGCCGGGGTTCCGTCTGACCAGCGTTGTACAGGAATCACGAATTGCGTCAGGTGCTCCACCACGGGGTCGGTCAGACCAACGACAGGCGAACCTGGCAGATTCGCTCCCCAGCTGGCGAGGTTGGCATCCGTAAAGAAGAACATGAGGTGGGAAGGCCAGTGGGGGACGCTGTCGCCGCCGTATCCTTCCTTGCCCATCATGTAGCACATCGCCCCAGGCTCCATCGCCGGCAGTTCTTTCCTGGCGATGGCAGCGGCGATGGCTTCGTTTATCTGTGCCGGGTGCCCCACACATTCGCGGTCGTGTGCGAATGTGTGGGAGCCGTGGATCAGAAGGGTTACGGAATCGCCGCCGGCCGCTGCGCCATCAACTCTTCGAAGCGCTTGTCCGTTCGTAGCGTTGCGAACTCGCGGTCGGTATAGACCTCGTTGATGTGCTTATACCCGTTTTCCATCGCCTTGCGCAGATACTCCAGCGAGTGATCGAGATCTCCGGCTTGGGCGTACATCTTGGCCACCATGAACGAAAAGGCGGCGCGATCTTCTGGCGAAGTCGCTTGCGCCATGACCCCCGTGCGCGAGACGCGAATGAAGATATTGGGATCCAGCGCAAACGCTGCCCGGTATTGCTTTGCCGCATCCGCATAGTCATGCTTGCCGAAATAGCAAGCGCCCATGTTGTAGTAAAACACCGCGTCGTTGGGGCGGCGTTCTATGGCTTTCTTGTAATAACCGATTGCCTTGTCGTAGTTCTTCTTCATTTGCTCGACGTAGCCACGGTTGTTGTAACCCTCCGCCGCATGCTTGTCGGCTTTGATGGCGCGGTCGAAGCACTTGGCAGCTTGTTCTGGACGCTGCAACAGCAAATAGGACATGCCTTCCTTGTTCCATAGCATGGCCGATGGCTGCTTCTTCAGCGCGACATTGTAGTAGTCGATGGAGTCGAGGTAGCGCTTCTGCGCCCGCAACTGATCGCCCTGCTCCTCAAGATCGGCCGCCGCGGCGCTGCCATCGGGAACAGGCGGCGGCGTGAGCTGCGTTGCCGGCTGGGTTGCCATCGACGTGGCTTGCACTGGCGGCGCCGCCTGGCCATTCTGCGGCCAAGCCAACACGGGGAAAATGGGCAGCAGAATTACCAAGCTGCAGATGGCAAGTAGAAACCGGAGTGATCGCAGACCAGCCATGGCCATCCTCTTGCTCCGTCCACATTAGTTCCGCTAGTTACACGCAATGGGGACAACAGAGTCTCGGACTCAATATTTAGACATATTAGACCTATTTAGGGCTAGTATTGTTCGCATTTTGTGCGGCGTTCGTCCCGTTATCTTGCTGGTCCTCGCTGCTGTCCCCCCGGCCAAAAAGACGGCTGAAGAATCCTTTCTTCTTTTTCGGCTTCGGCGGTGGCGCCTGCGCGGCCTCAGCGCCAGGCATCTGCGTTGCCGGACTGCTCCCGGCCGACGGAAGCGGTCCGTTGGTGGTGGGAGGCGGCGCAGCGACCGGCGGCGGACCCAGTCCAAGGATCTTAGTGAAGAATCCGCGATGATCGCCGTACGCCTGATCGCAGGTGTCTTTCGGCTCGGTGCCCTCTATGAATGCGACGGTGTAGTCCTCCGGGCACGATGGCGTCGCCAGGCGGTTGGTCACTTTGTCGAGCTGGACCGTCACCACTCCCGGAGGCGCCTTGAAATCGCTCACATCCGCGTACTGCGGCACCTGGATCGCGCGCTTCATGAATTCCGCCCAGATGGGCGCGGCTGCCGCGCCGCCCGCCAGCTTGATGTCGGTGTAGTCGTCATTCCCCACCCAGACGATACACAGCAGATTGCTGGTGTAGCCGGCGAACCATGCGTCATGTGAGGTACCGGTCTTGCCCGCCGCCGGCGCTTCGAATCCTCGCGCCCGCACCGGATAACCGGTACCGTTGTTGATGACGGCTTCCATCATGGTGGTCATGACGTAAGCTACTCGCGGGTCGAGTACTTCCTTGCTGTCGCTGCTGTAGTTGTCCAGAACGCTGCCATGCGCGTCGCGTACCGACCTCACCATCAGCGGCGACAGCCGCGTTCCGCTGTTGGCGAACACGGTATACGCGCCCGCCATCTCGATCGGCGTCGCGTCATAGGCGCCAAGAGCGATCGCCGGCGTGGCGTGCACGCTGGTAATGCCTGCGGCCTTGGCCAGCGCCGCAACTTTGTCGAAGCCGACTTCCTGCCCCAGCCGGACCGTCGCATTGTTCAGCGACTCAGCCAGCGCGTAGCGCGCCGTGACCTCGCCGTGGAAGGTCTCGTGATAGTTGCGTGGTTCATAAACCTGATCGCCATTGACAATGCTCACCTGCGAGTCGTCAATCAGGCTGGCCGGGGTAAACACCCCAGGGCTTTCCGAAACCACGCCCGAGTCGGGATCGACGCTGCTGGAAAGCGTTTCTCCCGTCACCGCGGTGTTCACCGCCGCAGCATACACAAACGGCTTAAAGACGGAGCCCGTTGGACGCTTTGCGATCGCGTGGTTCAACTGGCTCATACCGTAATTTCTTCCTCCCACCAGCGCCAGGACCTCGCCGGTATGCGGATCGATGGCCACCAGCGCCACCTGCGGCATCGGACCCGATTCAACTTTGATTTCCGTCTTCGCGTCCTTGCCGGTGCCGACCTTGATCTTGTGCGTGCGTCGCTTGATCACTTGCTCGTCGACCACCTTCATGCCGATATCGACCGCCTCGGCGGCGGCGCGCTGTAACTCGGGATCGATGGTGGTGTAGATACGCAGCGCGTGATTGTTCAGCTCTTCCTCGCTGAACTGGGCTGAGAGCTGGTCCTTCACCAGGTCGACGAAGTAGGGTGCGTCACTGGCCTCCACGTTTGGCGTCGCCAGCGTGAGCGGCGCCGCTTTGGCCCGTTCCGCCTCCTCGCGCGTGATGGCGCCGGTGTCGACCATCGAATCGAGCACCAGATTACGGCGCTCCAGCGCGCGTTTTGGGTTCTTGTATGGCGAAAGATAATTCGGACGCTGGATCATTCCCGCCAGCAGAGCGGCTTCCGGCAGAGTTAGGTTCTTGACATCCTTGTTGAAGTAGGCGTGCGACGCTTCCCCAAATCCATTGATGGTGAACGAGCCGCGCTGGCCGAGGTAGACCTCATTGGCATACATCTCAAAGATGCGCTGCTTGGAAAACTTCTGCTCCAGCTCGATGGCGATCATCATCTCCGTCAGTTTGCGTTTGAGCGTCTTCTGGGGAGTGAGGAAGAATCCGCGCGAGAGCTGCATGGTAATTGTCGAACCGCCCTGCTCGTGACGGCCTTCGCGCAAATCCACCGCTGCGGCTTCCAGCAGGCGAAAATAGTTGACTCCGCCGTGCTGGAAGAAGCGGCGGTCTTCGATCGCCAGCACCGCGTTCACCAGCACTGGCGGAATGTCCTGAAACTTGATGAGCTCCCGCTTGGAACGGCCCTGGCCCTCAAACAGGGCGGTCACCAGTTGCGGCTCCAGCTCGTAAGCTGCAAACGCCTGATTGTTGCCGCCGGCTTGGTTGATCGATGCGATCTTGCCGCGCTCGAAGCGAATCACCGCCGAGGAATCGGGGCCGTGGAACGACTCCGGTCCCGGCGTCACTTGCAGCCCCTCGCGGGTAAAGGAATAGTGTCCGATGGGCGAGTCGCCGCCTTCGCTGTAGCCGGCGCGGCGCAACTCAGCCGTAAGCTCGGTCGCGTCCATCTTCTCGTCGACCGAAATCGTGCGCGGCCGGGCATAGATCTTGGCCGCGTTGCTGAAGATGCCGCCGGCCATGCGGCGGTCCACCAGCCGCTCGTACTTCGCGTAGAAGTACGCGAAGGTCCCCATGAAAACGACACTGGCAATGACGAAGCCGGCGACGAACAGCTTCACTAGCGGGTCGCGAAACGAGAAACGCCTGGTCCGCGCGGGTCGAGATGCGTAGCGCGACCTGCTCCTCGACGCCCTCACGGACGGCCTTCGATCAGCTACTTTGACTTTGATTGCCACGTTTATGAATACGCAGAGAAGCCGCTAAGGTTCATGGTAGAGCCGGCCTTCAGGCCAGCGTCCCAGCCGACGTTGTCCTTGCTTAAGCAGGCTTTAGCCTGCCGCAATTCCTAAAGAAACTCTGATTAAGAACGGCTTTGAAGGGGACGGCCTTCAGGCCGTCCGTAAATCCCGTAAAATTATTGCGGCTTCAGCCGCTGAGGGACTTCGCCGTCACTTAATCAGAGTCTCCCTCAAGATGCTGTCTCACATCTTCAGATGCCGTTGTGCCGGCGAAAATCCTTGGCCCTTTACATGCCTTCGTGGCGCAAGCGCAGCGCCTGAGCAGACGAGGGTAAAGACGACTGCCAAAGCAGATTTCATTGTAAAGCAGACGACCGGCTGCAAGTAAGCGCAGTAAGCGGATGGTTAATAGTGGGGCCGAACCCGAAAACCTGGTGCCTCAAGTGCTCCTTGCGCCTCAGAACTCATCATCCAAGGACCGCAGCACTTCCCAAAAGTTCTTTTGATGGCCGAACACAACCACTTCGCCAGGTTCCGTGAGATCGGTACTGGCATCGCCGCAGGTATTGTTAGCAACCACGCCCGCCTTCATCGCGTCGGCCACGGGAAAAGTTTGAGGCGCAAAGCACTCAATCAACCCATTTGTCCCCAGTGCGACGTCTACTTTGTCTGGGGCAGGGTCCGGCAGCGTAAACTCGGCAGCCCCAAGGGAATCCGTCCGACGGCACCCTCGTGGCTGGCCTACCACAATTGGATTCGCGGAATTATCAACCGGGAACGAGACGCAAACCAGCTTCCAACGCAACGGATGCCCACTCTTGCTGTCCAAAAGCACGATCTTAAGGTCAGCGGCGTAACTAATCTGGCCAACGCCGATCAGTAATACCAACCCTGCGGAAATACCTCTGCAAAATCGCATGGGATACCTGACTACCAAACTCTTCCCGCTGTGTTGTCGGCGCGAGAGTGACCGTCAGGAGTGCAGGCTCTCGAGCTTCTTCCACAACGAGTCGAGCGGGAATGTCAGGGCAGGACTCGCGATAACAAACGCGTCCACCGGATGCCAAGCCTCCGAGCTGCAATCGACCCCCCCGCGATGTTGTGGATCGACGACCCACACGTGCGGCACACCGAACTGGCGATAGTCCCGGAGCCTGCGCTCATAGCGGTTCACGCGGTCCTCAGGAGAGAGGATCTCAACGATGACCACTGGCGGCCGAGTCAAAACAGATTCATAAGGTTCGTCGACCCGGAGCACCGCAACGTCTGCCACTCGCACTTGCTGCGGAGAGACTTTGATTCGGATCTCAGGATAGGCTTCCAGCTTGCATTTTTCTTCGTGCGCGGCAAACCACCTCACAAAGAATGCCTGGACCGCGGAGTGCTCTTTCTCACCCGCGTTGCGCTCCTCCAGCTCACCGGCGAGATAATCACGGTCCGGCCGATAGCTGGTTCTAAGATACTGATCCAGTGAAACTTGAGTGGTTACCATGGCCGCAGCTCAGAGGCTGAGTATAGCTTACCATTCGCCAGCATTATAGGGCCTGGCTGAACGGGGCCACGCCCCTTCAATCCCGCCATGCGCGCTTTCATCACCGCGATGCGTGATAAGCCTCACATCCGAAGCACCCCCGCTCGCCGCCGCTTCCCGCAACTCCTCGTATAGCAAGTACTTACGTGCTCCCCAATTGTGGCTGCCGATTTGCACCTTGTCACTGGCTCACGGGAAGGAGCAAGCATGGCCTTCAGCGTTCTGTCCATTCCTAAACGCATTCATAAGACTTTTTCGAACCTGCGGACCGGCGTTGTCCTATTGATCCTGGTTGGCCTCGCTTCAGCCTTAGGTACTTTCATTCTTCAGCGTCCAGCAACCGATCCCGACAAGCTCGCGCGCGCTTATTCGCCCGCCACGCTGCAATGGCTCGATCGGCTCGGCCTCACCGACGTTTTCCATACCTGGTGGTTCCTGACGCTGCTCGGCTTGGTCAGCTTGAGCATCGTTCTGGTTTCCATTGACCGCTTTCCCAACGCCTGGCGCTTTTACGCTCGGCCTTATCGCAAGACGGACTCGCATTTTCGCTCAGCTCTGCGCAACAAAATCGAATTGCCCATCGGCAACTCAGAAGATGGCCTCAACGCTGCCGAACGCGGCCTGAAGAAGTCAGGCTGGCCGGTCGAGCGCATCGCCGACAAGAACGAACCCTCCTTATATTCCGAACGCCACCGTTTCTCGGTCATGGCGGTGTACATCGTCCACGCCAGCCTGCTTCTCATCTTGGCGGGCGGCATCATTGACGGCATTTTCGGTTACAGCGGCTTCATGGCGCTGGAGAAAGGCCAGACCAGTAACACCATCTTGCTGCGCCCCTCGGGAACAAAGCAGCTTCCTTTCTCAGTGAAGTGCAATGGCGCGGGACAGGAGAATTACGCTGATGGCTCGCCCAAGCGCTGGTGGTCGAAGCTGGCGGTCGTCGAGAATGGTCGGGATGTAGAAGCCAAGGAGATCGTCGTCAACGATCCTCTCATTCACAACGGCCTGCGCTTCTATCAGGCGAGCTTTGGATCGACCGGCAAGCTGGAGGCACTGAAAGTCGCCATCACGCCCGAAACCGGTCCCACTCGCGAGACGACGCTGGCGATGAATGAGCCGGTACAGCTCGACGCCGAAACAACCGTCACTCTCGCCGAGTACATTCCCGATTTTTTCATTCGCGACAATCAGGTCTTTAAGAAATCCGACGATCCGGTCAATCCCGCGTTTCGTTTGCAGGTGAAGGACACCACAACCGGCGAGGACACCAAGCTGTGGATCTTTCCCGCCTACAATCCCGCGGCGCAAGGCGAGCACACGAAGTACAAATTTGATTTCCGCGATATGCAAATGGGCTATTACACCGGCCTGGAAGTCTCGCACGAGCCTGGACAGTGGCTGGTGTGGGCCGGTTGCCTGCTGATGGGAGCGGGACTGTTCGTAGCGTTTTATCTGGTCCACATGCGGGTGTGGATCACAGCCGTGACTGATGTGCGCGGCAATCTGGTGTTGTGGATCGGCGGTCAGTCCAACAAGAACCGCGACCGTTTCGAGCAGAAGTTCAACGAGCTGGTCGACAACATCGGCAGCGAATTGGAAGGTGCGTCGGCAATACCGCTCTCCGCAAAGAAGGAAAAGCCGGAGCTGACGCTGGCCGGTGTGAAGTAGGAATGGCTCCCGGTGAAGGGGCGGCGCTTTAGCGCCGCCGAAACCAGGTTCTTTATTGACGAGCCGGGCTTAAGCCCGGCGGCACGGGACGACGATCAAGAGCGAAGTCCCTCAGCGGCTGAAGCCGCAATGGATCTGCAAGCTACCGGACGGCCTGAAGGCCGTCCCCTTCAGAAGAGTTAGACGGAGGAAAGACATGGCAACCCGGGCACGAGTCGTACAGATGGAGCAGCGGGCCGCAACCGGCGGCAATGCGCTGCTCATTCTCGTAGGCCTCGCGGTGATGTTTCTGCTGATCGTGGCGCTGCTGGGCGCGGCCAAGTCCGGCGCCAGCCTGTTCAGCGAAAGCAATCTTCTTTATGTGGCGCTCATCTTCTACGCCGCCGCAGGCGCGCTGTACATGGGCTTCGGCGTCACCGGCACATCGCGTTATGTGAAGTTCGCTTCGACTGCGACCGTCATAGGTCTGGTGGCCAATACCCTGGCGATCGCGCATCGCTGGTATCTCTCGGGCCGTCCGCCGTTCGCCAGCATTTACGAGATGCTGCTGAGCTTCGTCTGGACCGTCGCCCTTCTGACACTGGTTGCGGAAAAGAAATTCGGCGTCAAGATCATCGGCAGCATCACCATGCCGCTCGCCGTCGTGTGCGTCATCCTGATGCAGTTATTGCCCTCGGAAGTGCGGCCGCTGGTTCCCGCGCTGCAATCCACCTGGCTGCATGTTCATGTCACGCTGGCGATGCTGGCCTACGCCGCCTGCGCCGTGAGCTTCGCTCTCGCCATGATGTTTCTCATTCAGGACGGCCTCAAGACAGAAACATTCCTCGCCTGCACCAGCGCGACGGTAAGTGCGATCTATGTCGCCATCGTCGCCACGCGCTTCGACAAGGGCGGACTATCGGTGACCGCATGGGATGCAAGCACTAAGTCCGACATGTTCCTGGGTCGGGGGATGCGTCTCTTCGTCACCATTCCCGACTTCGGATGGCTCTTCGTCATCGCTGCGCTCGCGGCAGTCGTTCCCCTGGCGCTGTACCTCGTAGGCCGCTGGAAGAAAGACGAGTCGTTCTTCGGTATCGCCAACCGGGCCGTGTTCATCGGCATCCTGTTGCAGATCGTTGTCCTGGCAGCGTTCGCCCTTCGGGTGCGCGATGCCAGTTACCCGTCACCCGACCAGGACGGAGTCTTCCCGACCAGTCTGGCCGCCAGCCCCTTTTTACTCGGAGGCATGGTGACGGGTATTTTTGCTTCTCTGTTGTACCTGATGCTGCTGTGGCGGCGCACCGACCTGCAAGGCATGCTGCCGTCCGCCGACACACTCGATCGCGTGACCTACAAAACAATTGGTATCGCCTTCCCGCTGTTGACCGGCATGATCGCTACCGGCGCTTATTGGGCCAACCGGACCTGGGGCTCGTATTGGAGCTGGGACCCGAAGGAGACGTGGGCGGCGATCACTTGGCTGGTTTACGCGGGCTACTTGCATATGCGGATCACGAGGGGATGGCGCGGACGTCGGGCCGCGTACTTCGCCATCCTGGGATTTGGCATCGTGATCTTCACCTTCCTCGGCGTCACGTATTTGCTTCCCGGCTTACACGCGTACGCATGAGGAACCCAGGGCTGAGCGCCGCGGACCTGAGGACAAAGATGGCCCCAAAGAATCAGCTCCAAATCGCTCGGCCTTGGATTGAAAGGTAGAGCGACGCTTTAGCGTCGCGTCAAAGCACGAGATGAAATTAGGAGCCGGGCTTTAGCCCGGCGGCACAAACTATCGCCGGCTAAAGCCGGCTCGCGATATCAAAATATAGCCGGGACGCGGACCTGAAGGTCCGCTCTACCCGGTACGCAACAGATCGCCGATAGACGAGAGCGAAGAGCGGAATGCTAAGAGCTAACAGCTAAGAGCTATTCATGACGGCCTCTGCCCCAATCGAACTTACCAACGCCGACGCTCTCCCCGGCGCCACACCACCGTCACAGGATCCGGTGCCGGTCGCCCGCAAGCGGCACATCAACTGGGCGCTGAAGGCCGCTCTGCCCGTCGCCGCCGTCCTGCTGAACGGGCTGCTGCTGTTTGTGTTGGTTTCATTGTCCTTGGCTGCGGGCGAACGACACGAGGTGATCACGGTTGCCACGGCGGGCGCGTTCCTCATCTGCGCCGCCGTCATTATGGTACTGGCGGTTTCCGTGCGCCGCCCCATGATGGAACTGCAAGACAAGATCGCGCGCGTCACCCTGGGTGACATGGACGCTTCCGTCAGCTTCGCCGATCGCAATGACGAAATCGGCGACCTGGGCCGCGACTTCAACGACATGGTGGCGCAACTGAAAGCCAGCCGCGAAGAGATCCAGCGCCTGCATCAGACGCAGATGTCACGGGCCGAGCACTTTGCGACCTTGGGCGAACTGGCCGCCGGTCTGGCGCACGAAATCCGCAATCCGCTGGCCGGCATCGCCGGCGTCATCGAAATCGTCAGCCGCGACCTGCCGCCCGGCAGCGCCGCCCGTTCCGTCATCAAAGATGCCAAGGAAGAAGCGCTCCAGATCAATCGCATTCTCACCGATTTGCTGGAGACCGCTCGCCCGAAACCGCCGCAATTTCAAGTGAAAGACATCGGTGCAACCGTCGAGCACGCGGTACTGTTTGCCCGCCAGCAAGCCATCACCAAGCGCATCATGATCGAGCTGGACAACGACGAAGAGATTCCTCCCGTCGGCCATGATCCCAATCAGATCAATCAGGTGCTGCTGAACCTGCTGCTTAACGCGATCCAGGCAATGGACAAGCCGGGCACCATCTACGTCACCCTGCGGCGCGACAAAGATGCCGCTCTCATCACCGTCGCCGATCAGGGCAAAGGCATTCCGCCGGAGAACCTCCCCAACATCTTCCGGCCGTTCTACACCACCAAAGGACACGGCACGGGGCTGGGCCTGTCGCTGGCGCGGCGCATTGTGGAATCGCACCACGGGACGATAAGCGTCCGCAGCGAAGTGGGCAAAGGAACGCAGTTTGTGATCCGTCTCCCCATTGCCCACACCCAGGCGCAAGCATCCTAACTCTCGCTAAATCTTGCAGCCCAAATCCAGCGGAAATCCCGGCACCCCAGCCGTTTTCGCCAATGTATACAGGTACGTGGTGAGGATGTGACGGCACGCAGCGTTGATGTTCACGTCCAGCCCTGGATGCAGCTCGTAGAAGGTGTTCACATGGGCATAGCCAAACGCCGCCGGCGGCAGCGACGGCACTACGTCCAGGCGGTTGGCCATTCGCACCGTGTTCGGCACAACCGGGTTATAGGTGTCTACAAACTGCTGGTCTCCGGTACGCGGGCTCGCGTAGGTGTACACCGCCGGTGTCTTGTACGCGGTATGGGCCGCCACGTCGAGCGCGAGCAGGGTCACCAGAGCTCCGCCCAGACTGTGACCGCAGATGGTCAGGGACGTCACGACTCGGGGAAACGTGAGTTTCGGCAAAGCCTGAATTACGGTGTCGGAGTTCGCAGCCGCGCCCACGCGAAGCGACAGGTACACGGCGGTGAAACCATCGTCAGTTTCGCCTGCACTGGCCAGAACGGGACAGGTAACGCGGAGGAATTCCGCATCGTGTACCCACTCCGGTATGTCGTCCGTACCGCGAATTGCGATAACCACGCCGCCATCCGGCGCTTGCATGACCGTTCCCGCGCGGCTATTTAAATCCGTGGGGGCGATGTTCGCGGCCGCCTTCACGCAGCAGGCATACTGAAGTGCGATTCTCAGATCGACTGCCATCTTGGTTCCCTCCAGCCAGCTTTGCGGCAACGCCGGTCACGCAGACCACAGCGGCCGCTCCTGATTGTGCAATATAGATGAAACAGGCAGGTTGAGCCAGAGCTGCAACGCGCTAACCGGCTGCCCCACGCCGCACACACGTTCTGCTTCGCTTCAAATTTCTATCAGCTCCTTGCTGACCGGCGTCAGTACGTGGCACCCCGTCGCCGTAACCAGCACCATATCTTCGATGCGGATGCCGCCCTTGTCCGGGACATAGACTCCGGGCTCGATGGTGATGACCATCCCCGCCTGGAGCCGTTCCTTCTGCGCCTTGCCCAGCCGCGGAGGCTCATGAATCTCCAGCCCGACGCCGTGGCCGGTGGAATGGGTAAAGAACCGCTCCAGCTTGGCCCGCCGCAGGACTTGACGCGCCGCGCGGTCCACCTCGCCTGCCGTTATTCCCGGCTTAACGGCGGCAATTCCCGCCAGTTGCGCCTCCAGAACGGCTTCATACCAGCAGCGCTCTTCGCGGCTGGCGCGGCCTACATGCACGGTTCGCGTCATATCAGAGCAATAGCCGTGCAGCACAACACCGGAATCGACTACCACAAACCCGCGTCGAGGGATTGGCTGGCTGGAGGCCCGGCCATGCGGCAGCGCAGAGCGCTTGCCGGCCGCGACGATGGTGTCGAACGCCATGCCGTCGGCGCCCGCCCGGCGCGCCGCAAACTCCAATTCACCCGCAATCTCAAATTCCCGCCTGCCCGGACGTATCAACTTCAGCGCCTGCTCGTAAACCGCCGCTCCCATGTTGACTGCCTCGCGGACAGTGCGCAGCTCGTCACCGTCCTTGATCATCCGCTGGCCCACAATCAGGCCGGAGGTTGGCTTCCACGAGATTTTCTTGCCGCCCAGCTTGCGCATATCGGCTGCCGTTGCCACCATAGTATGGTCGGCCTCGAAACCGATGGCAGCGGCCTTCATCTCGCCCATGAGCTTGCCAGCCGCATCCAGCAGCGGCCCCTTGGCAATGACCACCCGCGCGCCCTGCACCTCATTCCGCGCCTGCTGGGTGTAGCGTCCATCGGTGAAAAAGACACGCTGCCTGTCAAGCAAGAGCAGTAATCCGTTGCTCCCGGTGTAGCCGCACAAATAGCGCAGGTTGGCCGGATGCGTGACTGCGAAGCCCTGGAGGCGCTCAGCGTCCAGGGTCTGCTGGAACGTTTTCTGGCGGGATAGGTAGTCCAAAGTTTCTCAGACCTTTCACGGCCTACTGCGTCAACTTGAGCGGCTCGGATGTCTGCTTGCTGGTGCGGTAAATGTGGTGATGATTGGGATGATGCGCGACCGCATCCAGCCGAACGTAATACGTTCCCTGGCCCGGACTCGATCCGAACGGAATCACCGGGCTGGCGTTTCCAGCGGCGAGCCTGAAGTGCTGATAGCCCAGCGTCGTCGCCCGGCCGATCTCGTTCACGGCGACGATGACCACCGTTAAATCGAAGTCCTCTGTCGTTTGATTTGAGACCACGGCGGAACCAGAAATTGTGCTGCCATTGACCTTGGGTGGTTCCTTCCAGTCGACGGTAAGCCCGGCGATTACATGGATGGTGACATCAGTCTGGATCTGAAATTTCGGAATGCTGGAATCGACCACCACCACGGTGACGCGGTACTCGCCCGGAGTTGTCGGCGTCCCATCGATCTTGCCCGCATGGGGATGCAACTTGAGTCCGGGCGGGAGATTTCCCGTTACCACATGCCAGGTGTAAGGTGGAGTTCCACCCGTTGCATTCAGCGGCAAAGTGTAGTTCTGGCCCACGATGGCGCTCTGAGCCGGCAGCGGCTGCATCTGTAGAGCCTGACCGGCTGCGAAGCAAGTGGCGAGAAACGGAATCACGATGAGCAGAGAAATCCGCATGAGAAAACATTATAGGGGCTGGAGGTTAGGGGCTAGAGGCTCGCGGCTCGAAGCTCGCGGCTCGAAGCTCGGGCTGGGATCGCACGCTCGCAAACTGCGCCTTGTGTCGAGGCTCACTTACGAAAATTCCGTTCAGCGTATATCATCGCTTGTTCAGCCCGGAATCGCTGGCTGGCTTATAAACAATATTCTTCAGCTCCATCGCGCGCGTGAAGCGCAGAGCGAAAAGCGAGGAGCGAGGAGCGAGGAGCGAGGAGCGAGGAGCGAGGAGCGAAGAGCGAAGAGCGAAGAGCGAAGAGCGAAGAGCGAAGAGCGAAGAGCGAAGAGCGAAGAGCGAAGAGCGAAGAGCGAAGAGCGAAGAGCTAAACATGGCCTCTGACCGCAAAATTCGAGTACTTGTCGCCAAGCCTGGCCTCGACGGCCACGACCGCGGCGCCAAGGTGATTGCCCGCGCCTTGCGCGATGCCGGAATGGAAGTCATCTATACCGGTCTGCGCCAGACCCCCGAAATGGTGGTTACCGCCTCGCTCCAGGAAGATGTGGACGTGATTGGACTCAGCATTCTTTCCGGCGCACACAATGCCATCGTGCCGCGCGTGATGGAGCTGCTAAAGCAGAACCATATGGACGACGTGCTGGTGCTGCTGGGCGGCATCATCCCGGACCAGGATGTCGAGGCGCTGAAGCAGCAAGGCGTGGCCGCGGTATTTCAGCCGGGTACGCCGATGGATTCCATCATCGAATTCATCCGGGCCAATGTGAAGCCGCGCGGCGTCACCGCGGGCTAGCAGCTCGCAACTCTCAGCTGGGCATTCGGCATGTGCTGCGTAGCAATTTGGCGCCTACCCAGGTACATTTGACAATCAGGTCTTCGCTAGTTGCTAATTGCTAGTTGCTAATTGCTCCCCCCGAGGCAGACATGCGAACTCTCTACTCTTTCTTGCTGTTGTTTGTGGCCGCTCTTTCCGTAGCTCAGACAGCGCCGTCCAGCTCTTCTCGGTCTTCCGAATTTCCCAAGGAAATCCCCAGCTTCGATCTATCGGCCATCGACAAGACCATCGATCCCTGTGTGGACTTCTACCACTACGCCTGCGGCAACTGGCTCAAGAACAATCCCATCCCGGCTGACAAATCTAGTTGGGGCCGTTTCAACCAGTTGGCGGAACGCAATCGTTACATCCTGCGCGACATCCTGGAGCAGGTGCAGGCGCCAGGACAGCACAGCGCAATCCAACAAAAGGTCGGCGACTACTACGCCGCCTGCATGGACGAGAGCTCCATCGAGAAGGCAGGCACGGAGCCACTCGCGTCGACGATGAACGAGATTACGGCGGTCAAGACGAAGCAGGAGCTCGTCCAGCAGATCGGGGTGATGCACCGCGATGGAATCGCCGCGCTTTTCGAATTCGACCAGATGCCCGACCTGCACGACTCCCGCCAAACCATCGCCGACCTCGATCAGAGCAGACTCTCACTTCCCGACCGCGACTACTACCTCAAAGACGATGCCAAGTCGGTGGAAACGCGACAGAAGTATCTACAGCACGTGCAGAAGATGTTTGAACTGCTGGGCGACACGCCCGAGGCCGCCGCTGCTGAAGCCAAGACCGTGCTCGCGGTCGAGACGGGGCTGGCGAAAGCTTCCATGGACCGCACCGCTCGCCGCGATCCCAAGAATGTCGACCACACGATGAAGACGGCGGAGGTGGTTGCGCTGGCGCCCAACTTCGAGCTCGCCGAATATTTCGTGAACAGTGGGGCGGCCAAGTTCACGAGTCTGAACGTCAGCAATCCCGACTTCTTCAAGGAAGTGAACCAGCAACTTAGCTCCGTCTCCCTCGATGACTGGAAGACCTACCTGCGCTGGCGCACGCTCGATACTTACGCCCCGGTTTTGCCCAAGGCATTCGTCGACGAGGATTTCCAGTTCAATGGCGCTTACATGTCCGGCCAGAAGGAGATCGAAGCGCGCTGGAAGCGTTGCGTGAAGTCCACCGACCGCCAGCTCGGCATGGCGCTGGGACAACTTTATGTGGATAAGACGTTCGGTCCGGAAGGCAAGGAGCGCACGCTCAATATGGTGCAGGCCATTGAAGCGACCATGCACCAGGACATCGCGCAGTTGACCTGGATGTCGGACACGACCAAGCAAAAGGCCTATGAAAAGCTGAACGCCATCGTCAACAACATCGGCTATCCCGACA
Organism: Candidatus Korobacteraceae bacterium; assembly: GCA_049519235.1. Lineage (GTDB taxonomy): Bacteria > Acidobacteriota > Terriglobia > Terriglobales > Acidobacteriaceae > Bog-257. The sequence continues at coordinate 16,319 of JBEKQY010000018.1, forward strand.
AGTGGCGCGACTACAGCACTGTCGTCATAAAGCGTGACGACTACGCCGGCAACTTTACTCGGGCCAGCGCCTTCGAGGTACACCGCCAGCTCAATAAGATTGGCAAGCCCACTGACAAGAAGGACTGGGGCATGACCCCGCCGACGGTGAACGCGTATTACCGCTCTGATATGAACGACATTAACTTCCCTGCCGGCATTCTACAGCCGCCGTTCTACGGCAAGACCATGGACGATGCGGTGAACTACGGCGGTATCGGCGTAGTCATCGGCCATGAGCTGACCCACGGCTTCGACGATCAGGGGCGCAAGTTCGATGCCGACGGCAATCTGAAGGACTGGTGGACTGCCGAGGATGCCAAGGCCTTCGAGGACCGCGCCACTTGCACCGCCGATGAGTATTCCAGCTTTGTAGCCGTGAAGGATGATAAGGGCGAAGTGAAGCTGAACGGCCGATTGACGCTGGGCGAGAACACTGCCGACAATGGCGGTCTGAAGCTGGCGTATGTGGCGTTGACGAACATCATCGGCAATACACCGGTAAAGCCCATCGACGGCTACACGCCGCAGCAACGCTTCTTCATTTCTTACGGACAGATCTGGTGCGAGAACGTAACCGATCAGCAGGCGCGGAAGTGGGCGATCATCGATCCGCACTCGCCCGGGCGCTGGCGAACAAACGGTGCGGTACAAAACTCAGCCGCGTTCGAGGAGGCGTTCGGATGCAAGGCCGGCCAGCCCATGGTCCGGGAAAAGGCCTGCCGGGTGTGGTGAGTGACGGGGCTTCGACAAACTTTACGCGGGCATGAGAAGGAAGCTGCCTCGAGATTAGATGACGATAGGCTCTACGCCAGACGCTTCAACTGTTGACTCCCGTCCTTCCGTCTGGCTTTCCTATTGCGTCCTGCTTGCGGGCTTCGGTGCAGCGGCCGCTTCCGCCTACATCGTTATCTCCAGGTATTCAGCCCTGCCTCATTGGGACTCGCAGACCGCCGTTTACAGATCCCTCTGGAGTCAACGTGGACAGCGGGTGAATCTCCACACGTTGACGGGCGTAAATGCGGAGTCGAGGGTGACGGCGCAATAGGACTGCTTGTGGGTCTCAAGAAAATTTCGCGCTTCGCCCTCCGCTGCTCCTGCCTTCTCACCTTTCCAATAGGGGTTAAAGCGTACAGAGGCCATGTACCAGACGTTCTCCGGAGGAGGGCTGGGAAGAGGGGCGGAGAGCGAATCAGCCGACATGAAGGGCGGAACGTTCTTCGCCCCAACCTCGCGATAGTAATCAAACGTATGGTGCCGGTACGGCTCCATTACCACCAGATCACCGCTTTCGACCCGGACAATAGATACGCGGTTGCGCCGCGCCAATCCTCAGCAAACCGAATCTGACGATAGATGAAGCGAATTCCTGAGGCCGACTGGAGCAGGATGAGCAGCAACATCACCCCCGCCGCAGGTCGCGACCAGCGCGCTAATTGCGAAAGTCCGGCAGCGGCCAGCAATACTGCGGCGGGTATACACACCGCGAGAAATCGCGCCATCAGCAGGGGCTTTACAACTGACACTGCCACGGTGATGGCCGGCGGAATGAACAGCCACGCCATCACAAACCAGTAAGACCACGTCCGATCGGCAGGTTGGGGTTGGAAGGCGCGCCAGATAGCCGCCACCCACAATAAGATGTAAAGGAGACTAGCGCCCTTGGAAAGCGTCAGCGAGTACAGCACGCTTAGCACCTGATGCCGGTTCAAGTCTGTAACCCAAGCCACCTGTCCACCGTCTCTGGCCTGCAGCAGGAAAACGCCCGCCGGTACGAGCAGCGTGAGCATCAGAACGAGCGAGGTCAGCAATGCCCTCCGGGGCAGCGACCTAGGTGCAAGGAAAATCAACGATAGCCACTGCGCAAAGATTATGAGCACAGCGAAGAAGTGGCTGTACACCGCCGCCGCTGACAGTACAGCATACCCGGCCCAGTTTACCCAGGTTGGCTCTTGAAGTAATCGCAAGAATAATAGGCTCGACAGCGCCACCAGCAGCATGACGAGAGGATACGAGCGTGCACGTTGCGAAAGCATGAGGTGTGCGGGATGTATTGCTAGGAGCAGGCAAGCGATTAGCGCTGTGCTGCGTTTGAATAGTCGAACGCCAAGAAAGTAAATCACCGGAACGGTCGCTGTGGCGAATAGGACCGAAAGCAACCGTACTAGGAATTCGCCCCTGCCCAGATGCATCCACAACCGCAGTGCGCCATAATACAGCGCCATGTTAAATTCGCCGCGCCACAAAATGTGCCTAAAATTGACTGCGGTTGTCCGCGCGAGAAAAACGCTGAAGCCTTCATCGGCGGTCAGGCTTTCGCCCGTCAGATACAGCAACCGTAAGAGCGCTGCACCCAAGGTGAGTGAGGTGAGCCAAACTGCCGTCCGGCGCAGTCCCTGGAAATCGACGCTCGAAGTCTTACCGGACGAGAGCTGACGGGACTGAACGACGGCCATAAACGCGATTATAGAATCTCCGCGACGCGCGGAAGTCCGGACGCGTCCGCCAACTTGGTAAAATGAGCCTATCGCCGCGTCTGCGGCCCGTCTGGGGACATTCTCTTTGGCATTGCAATTCACAGAAAGCTACGACGTCGTGGTGGTCGGCGCCGGTCATGCCGGTTGCGAGGCCGCCATGGCTGCGGCCCGCATGGGGCTGAGGACCGCGCTCTACACCCTCAACGTCGATCTCATCGCACAGATGTCGTGCAATCCCGCGGTCGGCGGCATTGCCAAGGGACACCTGGTGCGAGAAGTGGACGCCCTGGGCGGCATCATGGGCGAAGTGACCGACGCTGTTGGCATTCAGTTCCGTTTGCTGAATACCTCGCGCGGGCCGGCAGTGTGGTCTCCGCGAGCGCAGTGCGACAAGCAGCAATATCGCCTGAAGATGCGCGAGGTGCTGGAGTCGGAGCCCAACCTGCACGTCAAGCAGGCGGAAGTTGCGGAAATAGTGGTCAGTGACCAGTGGCCAGTGGCCAGTGAAACCGCGGAAGACGCAGAGTCCCTCGATGACAATTCGCAGGTTATCCCCGACCCGATTAATGAAGAATCGATACTAGGCAGCCCTCAACTGGCCACTAGCCACTGGCCACTGGCCACTGCTTTACGCCGCGCGGTCGGCGTGAAGCTTCGCGACGGCCGTACCGTCGGGGCGAAGGCCGTCATCATCACTACAGGGACATTTCTCAACGGGCTGATTCATTGCGGGGAACAGCAGTATCCTGCCGGCCGCAGCGGCGAGCCGCCTGCCGTGCTGCTGGGTGAGGCGCTCAAGCAGCTGGGCCTACGCGGCTGCCGCTTGAAGACCGGGACTCCGCCGCGCCTCGACGGCCGCAGCATCGATTGGTCGAAGTTCACCGTGCAGCCGGGCGACGACGATCCCACGCCCTTCAGCTTTCGCACCCGGCGCGTCGCACATCACGACAAGCAGGTGCCATGCTACATCGCGTTTACCACGCCGGAGACGCACCGCATCATTCGCGAAAATGTACATCGTTCGCCAATGTACAGCGGGCAGATTCAGTCGATCGGGCCGCGCTATTGCCCGTCGATCGAGGACAAGATCGTCAAGTTTCCCGACAAAGAGACGCACCAGCTCTTTCTCGAGCCCGAAGGGCTGAATACGCACGAGATTTACGTCAACGGCATGAGCACCTCGTTGCCGGTCGACGTGCAACTCGCCATCATCAAGTCGATTCCCGGCCTTGAGACTGCCGAGATGCTGCGCCCGGGCTACGCCATCGAGTACGACTCCATCGATCCGACCGAGCTGCAACGCACGCTGGAGACCAAGAAGATCGAGCGGCTCTACCTTGCGGGGCAGATCAACGGCACCAGCGGCTACGAAGAAGCTGCGTGCCAGGGACTAATGGCCGGCATCAACGCTGCGCTCACGGTCAAGGGCGAGCCGCCGCTGATTCTCGACCGCACCGAAGCTTACACGGCAATCCTGATCGACGATCTGATCAGCAAGGGAACCAACGAACCGTATCGCATGTTCACCTCGCGGGCGGAATTTCGCCTGCACTTGCGCATCGACAATGCCGACCGCCGGCTGACGCCGCATGGCCGCCGCGTGGGACTGATCGGCGATGCCGATTGGAACGACTATCTCGCCAAGCAGGAGCGCATGAAGGCGTTGCGTGAGGTGCTGGGAAAGACAGTGGCCAGTGGCCAGTGGTCAGTGGCCAGAGAGGGCCGCGAGGCCCTGATGGACTTGCTGAACAAAGCAAGGGCAGCAGGCGTGACGCTCGCGCAGCTTCTCAAGCGGCCTGAAGTGACGATCGAGCAACTCGTTCCGGTACTGTCGAAGCTGATGCCGGCGTTCTTTGAGCGAGTAGATAGCGGTCAGTGGATCGCGGATAGAAAAAAAAGTGTCATCCTGAGCGAAGCGACCGAAGGGAGCGCAGTCGAAGGACCCCTACTTTGCGACGATGATAGAGGTCCTTCGACTCCGCATTCGCGAAAAGAGCGCGAATGCTCCGCTCAGGATGACACCTTCAAACTGGCCACTGGCCACTGGCCACTGACCACTGATTTCCGCCTTTCGGCGGAAATCCGCAACGAATTAAAGTCGGTCGAAACCGAGATCAAATACTCCGGCTACCTCGACCAACAGACCAAGGCGATCGAACGTCTGAAGCGCTCGGAGCAGCGCTTGATTCCCGACTGGTTCGATTACGGCAAGGTTTCCGGCCTGTCGCGCGAGATGAACGAGAAGCTGACGCGTGTGCGCCCGCAGACGCTGGGCCAGGCGAGCCGCATTCCCGGCGTCACGCCCGCAGCCGTCTCGCTCATTAATGTGTACATCGAGATTCAGGCTCGGCAGCAGGCGGGCGACTGATCGCCAGCGCCTTGATCAAAGCCTCTCCAGCTTAAGACCACCCCGCCCTGCAGCCGCCGGTCCACCTGCGCTGATTCCTGCTGCCACAGGTATCGCCGTAAGCTTCACCCAGAGTCTCTTCCGAAGATCAAAAGCTCGCGCCACGACATATTTGCCTCTGAATCCAGGGCTAATTACTGGAACTAAGATTGCAAATACTATTGACTTCGGCAGGGCTCCGTAGCAAAATCCAGTGCACTAGGGGTGGTTTCGTCCCTCTGCCCGCCATGAATCAGGCAGCGCAAAAAGCAACGTCGGGGCCAAATCCCGAGCCGGACGCTCATCCCGACTCGCCGCCTGTTCAGCCGGCGCACAGCCCGGTTGCTGTTCTTACGCCGCCTCCAGTTCGAGAGCACGGCCCGGATGTTCCCCACACCAACCCGCATGTCCACGAGCATGTGGTTCGGGAGAAATTGGAAGAATTGTTGTCCGGCCCGCCGATCGTGAGGCTGATCGCGGGATCTCTGTTTCTAATGGTCGCACTCGCCGGTGCTTTTGTTGGACTTCGCGAACAGTGGGAAAAATTTAAAGCTCCGCACCCGGACTACACAGCGCTCAATGTGCCGAAGTTGACAGGGGCATTCGATAAGCAGGTCTTAGCATGCAAGCACGGGGAGGCCTGCATTGCAGGCGCGCTTTCCGAGCTGCCGCACGAGGTGCGTTCGAAGGATGAACATGCTACCCAGGAGGGCCTTTTTGCCGACCAGGTAATAGGCGAAATCGTACGCTCCTCTCCCGAAGCCATGCAGCTTCTGCACAAGGTGTACGGCGTCGACCAGGGATTTCTTGGCACCGGACTCTCAGAGCCGGCGGCACAGAGCAACTTTGCCAAAGCGCGTTTTCCCGAATACCTCGTCCCCAACTATCGCGAGTCGCACGAAGGGGTACTGGTGTGGAATTTAACCAAGCTCCAGTATTTGCAAGCCAATCTCTATGAGACGCTCCGCACGATGCCTCCCGTAAATGCAAAAGGATGGGCGCCGCAGGAACTGAATGCCATGCGCGAGCTCATCGAACAACGGACCGTATGGAAATCGGACCTTCCGGCGATGGTCCGCTTCGCCCTGATCCCCAAAGGACAGTATTCCCACTGCCTCGGCCGCAAGGAGGCGCACAAAGTTTTTGTCAACGACTTGGGGCCGACCCGGGCAAACAACCTCACCCTGGAGGAGTCGGCGCGCATGTCCGGCTACCCGGTTACGGATGCTCCGGAAAGGGACAGGTACGTGTTCGTCTTTCTTCCGCAGGACAAGGCCGAGTTTGTGCCGCCAACCTGGGGAAGCATGGTTTCCAACATCGGCGCGGAGGTCGCCAAGCCGAGCCCATGCATGGCGGCGGCCAGCGCCGAGCGATGATCTTTGCGCGCCGCACCAACTGGAATCTCACCACCAATCGGTACACGCAGACGCTGGAGGCGCATCGGCGCGCGGACAGCGATCTGCTCGATCTCACCGCGTCGAATCCGACGACCGTTGGATTGCAGCATCGCGACGTTTCGCGGCGCACCTTGTAGTAGGCATCAGCTCTGGGTCTTCACCGAGCCGGAATGAAGGTATTGCTTAATCATGGGAATGACTTGTTTCCACCACGCGCCCTGCCAATCAACCGCCCGCGTGGGCAGCGTCTTCAGCTTGGTCAGGCAGGCATCGGCCTTCGTCCCGTCACCCAACTCGCGATAGATGGCGGCCATATTGCTTAGCGCCAGCGTGCCCTGCTCCGCGGTCGACGCCTCGGCCAGCGCTTTCTTGTAATAGTCAAGAGCTACGTCCAGGTTCCCCTGCGCCTGCTCATAGCGCGCGATCCTCAGGTTGATAGACGCGTTGGCGGGTTCGATGGCCGCGGCGCGAAGGTAATGTTGGATCGCCTCCCGGCGCCGTCCTTCCCGGTCCAGCCCTTCACCCAACAGAAGCTCCGCCTTCCAGTTTCCGGTCGTGACCTGTGCCGAGTGCAACCACAGCGTTATGTCATCTTGCCAGTACCCAATTTGGCGATAGGTAACCAAGGCCAGTACCGCCAAAACGATGATGCTGGTTGCCGGCAGCATCGCCCTAGGCAAGCGTCGCTCCACTGTCCAAGCGGCCACGCCCCAGCAGATCATGAGGAAAAGGCCAACGAACGACACATAGGCGTAACGGTCGGCCATGCCCTGTACGTCCGCCTGCACCAAGCCGATGCAGGGGACCAGCATGATCAGGAACCACAGCCATCCCACAATGTAGTAGCGATGCCGGCGGGCCCGCGCCGCCAGAACTGTAATGACCAGCAGGACCACGGACGCTCCGCCAACCTGCCACCAGTGCAGCGTATTGCCCGGATGGGGATAGTACAGTGCAAGATTCGTCGGCCACAGCGCTTTTCCTATGTACCGGGTGTAGGAGACGAGGGCGTTCTCTATTCTGATCCCCAGAGTATAAGGCTGCTGCTCACCGGCCAGGTGTTGCGCGATCATGGTGACGCCCGCGTCCACCAGGGAGATGAAGAACAGCGGAAACTTCTCTTTCACCAGCCACCAGAAGCTCTTTGCCGGTACGCCGCCAGCCCGCGCCGTTGCTGGCGCATCGCCGGCAAACATCCGCTGCAGCGGCCAGTAATCCCACAGCAGCAACACCAGCGGCAACATGACGATCTGCGGCTTGCTCCACAATCCCAGGACGAACAAACCCGACATCAGAATGTAGCGGCCCACGCCCGGCTTGCTGGCATACCAGCGATACGCGCCCAAGGCCAGCAAGCAAAACAGCGTACTGAGCATCGTCTTGCGCTCGGCGATCCATGCCACCGACTCCACGTTGAGGGGATGCAGGGCGAACAGCGCGGCCACCATGAAACTGCGTCCGACGTAGCCTGTCGCTCGTTTGAGCACCCAGAACAGCAACACCACATTCAGCGCGTGTAGCAGCACGTTCTCATCGTGCTGAGGCGCCGGGTCGAAGCCGAACAGTTGGATATCGAGAGCATGCGATACCCAAGTCAGGGGATGCCAATTGCTGGAGTAGCCATGGGTGAACGCCCAGAAAACCACGCCCGCAGTCAAGCCCTGGGCGATATGCGGGTTCTGGGTCACGTACTTGGCGTCGTCCAGAATCATGAAGGGGTGGTCATGGACCGGCGAATATAGCGCGATGGTAATGATGGCCAGCAACAGGCCGAAAAGAGCGGTGCGTAGAGCGGAGTCTTTGAAAAGAAAATTAGATTGCGCGTGCACTGCTGCTTGAGGTTCGACGCCGACGGAAGCCACTTGTCCCCCTTGTCCGCGACGAGTATATCCAATCTCCTTCCAGCGGGGTTGGGGAAATTCGCCGCTACCCCCAAGCCCGGGACACAGCATTACCGAAACCTGCCTGACTATCGGTCTCCGGATTCGAATTCGTATGTCCGTCGGGTCGCGTTCCCTATTGGCTCTTGAAGGCTGCCGACATTGCGAAGCATTCGCCCGCCTTTCTCAGATCTCCCAGATCGCGATACGCGACTCCCATGTTCCGGTAGACCGCGGCCTTGTCGGTATCGCTACCGAGGTTGGCCAGTGCGTTCTTGTAATGCTGGATCGCCGCCCGCAAATTTCCATGCTGCTGCTCATAACTCGCGATGTACAGATTGCTCGTAGGGTCGAGCGGAAAAATTTGCGCGGCGCGCAAGAAGTGCGGCATCGCTTCCGCTTCCGGCCTACCCATGGCCAGCAGTCCCCGACCGACGTTGTCCTCTGCCTGCCAATGGCTCTTTACCGCTTGTGCAGCGTGCGTCCACAGCGTCAGATCGTCTTTCCAGTAGCCGATCTGGCGATAAGTGAGGGTAGTCAACACCAGCAGCACCAGGACGCTGGCGCAAGGCAGTATGGCAGCCGAAAGGTATCTTCCCGCAGACGCTTGGCCAGGGTCCGAAGCCCCACGGCGTCGGCGCGTCATGGCCGTCAAGTCCGCCACACCCCAGCAAAGCATAATGAACAGGCCCACGAACGATATGTAAGCATATCGATCGGCCATCGCCTGGCGGCCCGCCTGAACGATTCCAATCATAGGAACCAGCATGATCAGAAACCACAACCATCCGGTGAGAAGATAACGATGCCGCCATCCTGCCATCACCAGCACGGTAACGGCGACAAGAAGGACAGATGCGCCGAATACGTACCAGTGGTGCTGTGACTCCCCTCGGAAGGGATATTCGGGCGCCAAAGCAGATGGCCAGAAGGCCTTGCCGATGTACTTGGCATAGGAAAGAACCGCGTTTTCCAGCCGCATGGGAAGCTTAGGGCCCCAATTCCACGGGCTCAGTCGCTCCTGTAGAGACAAGACGACTATGCCTTTGGATTGCGCGTGCAAGGTCACCACGGCGCCGACGACGCACATTAGCAGAAGAGGCAGTTTCTCCAATATGAGCCAGGAAAGCTTCCTGGGTGGCAATGCTGTCACGTGCTCCGGCTCCAAAGGAGATTGCCTGCCGGTGGCGAACATGCGCTGCAAGGGCCAGTAGTCCCACAGCAGCAAAACAACCGGCAACATAACTACCTGCGGCTTGGCCATAAGGCCACATATAAACAAAAGCGCGACCAGCAGATAACGCCCGGCAAGCGAAAGCCTCACATACCTCCCTTGCACTTCGGAATCTCTGGCCAGTACCGCAGTTACCCTGGCTGGGGTGGAAGCGTAATGGCGATAGGCCGCCAGCGTCAGCAGGAAGAAGAGCATGCAGAGCATGGTCTTCCGCTCCGCCACCCAGACCACCGGTTCAACGTTAATAGGATGAAGAGCAAACAGTGCGGCCACCATCCAGCTGCGGCCAAGGTAGCCGGTGGCCCGCAGCAATACCCAGAACAGCAAGGCTGCATTCATCGCGTGCAGCAGGGCGTTCTCGACGTGGGGACCGGCGGGATTCAGCTTAAATATCTGGATGTCCACGGCGTGCGAAAGCCACGTCAGGGGATGCCAGTTTGCAGCATAGACGCTGGTGAACGCCCACCGGACGGTGCTCCAACTCACGCCATCCCGGATATGAAGGTTATTGACGACGTACTCGTAATCATCCATGCCGAAGAAGGGGTGTCCGCGCACTGGAAGATAGACCGCGAACGTTGCCGCCATCAGGAGAAGCGCCGGAAGCCATGCGTGCGTGCGTAGGTAAACAAAAAAGACGGGGGTAATAGCTTGACTTCGTGCTGGCAAGTTGACGTCGACGGAAGCCACCTGTCCCCCTATCCGCGACGAGTATATCCGATAGGTTTCCGGGAGGTGAACGCTTCTGCCATCAGCGGCTGGATTCCCGTAAGACCGCCGCGCCGGTCTATGAGGGAGGGTCTGAGCAACGCTGTCCGATTGCAATCACCCGCCCCATGCTCAGTGGGATGCGAAGCGGGTCGCGCCATGTCCATTCTTCGCCGCTCAGTTCCCGTGCCGATTTCATCTGGCCGGCACCGATGAGCAGGCATAGCTTACCCCCTGGCCGGACCAGACTCGCCGCAACCGGCAATGCGCGCTGGAACCTCTCCACCGCGCGCAGGGTCACGAGATCGGCGATTTGCCCCCAGTGCTGGGCGCGACCGCAGAAGACCTGCGCGCGGTCAAGCTTCAGTGTCCGTACTGCTTCGCGAAGAAATGTAGCTTTTTTATTATGCGATTCGATCAACGTCAGCTCGATGTGCGGCGCCCACAGCTTAATGGGAATGCCCGGGAAGCCCGCGCCGGAACCGACATCGGCCAGAGTGATTAGCCCCGCGGCTTGCGGGTCAAGCATCCGCGCCGCGAATATCGACTCGCCAAAATGCCGGGTCACGATCTGTTCGGGATCGCGCACTGCCGTCAGGTTTACACGCGCATTCCAGCGCAACAGCAGATCAAGGTAGAGGCGCAACTGGTCGAGCAGCGCCGCCGGGAGGCGGGCGTCGCCGGTGAACGGCCGCAGGAGTTCGGCTATGCGGGCGGGATCCATTTGCTCTCGATTATCGACTATTAGCAGTGGGCGGGTCCGCGATATTAGCGAAGCCTTGACGCACAATGCGAAGTAGATAACATAAGTACATTCCGGAGGCAGAGATGGACAAGGCGATTTCAGTCGCGGACGCCAATCGCAATTTTTCCCAACTTCTGCAGGGAGTGCGCCGGGGACGAAGTTACGTTGTAACCAGCCACGGTAAACCGGTTGCGAGGATTGTTCCTGTCAGCGAGAGCGACGCCGCGGCTTCGAGTGCCTGGACCGCCCTGCTGGCGAGATTACGTTCTCAGCCGGTCGTGGACGTTGGCCCCTGGACCCGCGAAGAATTGTATTAAGGGAGATCGAGATTGACGCGAGAAGGGTGTTCTTCCGTAATGCCGAAGAATCGTTCCACCACCCTTACATCGGCGGTCCGGCTGTACTTGGGCAAGCTGTCGAGAAACACCTGCCCGTACTGCTTCTTCAGAATGCGATTGTCGAGCAGGCAAAGCAGTCCGCGATCGTGCAGTGAGCGGATCAGCCTGCCAAAACCCTGCTTCAGGGAAATCACCGCGCTGGGCACCTGGTACTCATAGAAGGCATTGCCGCCGTCCTCGTCAATGGCCCGGACCCGCGCGGCAACGACTGGATCATTCGGGACTGCGAAGGGCAGCTTGTCGATGATGACGCAGCTCAGTTGTTCGCCCTGCACATCCACCCCTTGCCAGAAGGACGAGGTTGCAAACAGCACCGCATTGGGCGTAAGCCGAAATTCTTCCAGCAGCGCGTTCTTGGGCGCGCTGCCCTGCAACAGCATGGGAAACTCGAGTTCGCCCAGCAGTCGCTCATAGAGCTGGTTCATCAAGGCGTAGCTGGTAAATAAGCAAAATGCCCGCCCGCGCGTAATCTCCAGCAGTTGCCGAACCCGTTGCGAAGCCTGCTCCACAAAGCGCGGGTCGCGCGGATCGGGCAGATCGGGAGGCACGTATAGCAGCGCCTGGCTCTCATAATCGAAGTGCGATGGCACGACCAGCTCGCGAGCATGCTGGATGCCCAGCCGGTTGCGAATGTACTCAAACTCTCCCGCCACGGCGAGCGTTGCAGAAGTGAGCACCGCGGACTCCAAATGCTCGAACAGCACCTTCTGCAAGATTTGCGATACGGTGATCGGCGTGGCCTGGAGAAAGACATTGTGCTGGCCTCCGCGACGATCTCCGCGGCGATCGATCCAGAAGACGGTGTTGCGGTCCTGCGCTTCCATGATGAAGCCCAGTTGTGCCTTCAGTTCGTCGACCCGCCGCGCCATGGCGTGGACTTCGTCGGGCTTCTTGGGAATGGCTTGCAACTCGGTGTAGAGGTGCAGCAGTGCGTTTTGCAATCCCAGATATTCGTCGCCGTTCTCTTCCAGGAACTCGGCGCGGTTGTCGAAGGCGAAGCGGCCATCGCCCGGCGGAAGGAGCGCAAAGAAAAACTGCGAGTGCTGGCGCACGCTGGCCGACGCCTGAAGCACATCCGCCAACGGGATGTCGGCTCGCCGCAACGTGTTCTCGACATCGCGCAGCAGCTCGTCAACCTTCAGGTTGGAGACGGTCACGCCGAAGTAGTCGGTGGCCACGTCCTCCAGTTCGTGCGCTTCATCGAAGATGACAATGGCGGCGTCCGGCAGCACGCCCGCGTCTGCGGCGCGATCGGTCGCAGCTTTAATCGCCAGATCGGCGCAGAATAAATGATGATTGACGATGATGATGTCGCTCTCGGCGGCCCGCCGTCGCATCTCGGTGATGAAGCAGCGGTCGAACTGCTGGCACTCGCTGCCGATGCAACGGTCGGTGCGGGCGTCCAGTTTGGGCCACAGGTGGCTAGTGTCGGGCAAGTCGGCTAGCTCGGCGCGGTCGCCGGTCTCGGTCGTCTTCTCCCAATCGCTGATGATGCGAAAATGGCTGATCTCCTCCAGCCCGTTCAACACTGGCTGAGACGTGAGGTCATAGAGCTTCTTGCGGCAAAGATAATTGCCGCGGCCCTTCATATAGCAAACCCGCAGCTCGCCAAGGTGCTGCTTCAGGAAAGGAATGTCCTTGAAGAAGAGCTGCTCTTGCAGGGTCTTCGTGCCGGTGGAGATGATGACGCGCTTGCCAGAGCGGATGACAGGCAGCAGATAGGCCAGCGTCTTCCCCGTGCCGGTTCCGGCCTCGACAATCAGGTGACGGCGCTCCTGTAGCGCCTGCTCGACCGCCTCGGCCATCTGTAGTTGTCCGCGGCGGAACTCGTACGCTGGATGGGTGCGAGCCAGCAGGCCCCCTGGACCGAAGAACTGGTACAGCGAGGGCAGGCGCGCGGCCAAGGTTGCGGATTGTGAAGTGGAGGACACGGTGATGGGAACGTGTTCCTATAATAGCTGTTTGGGCTACCGCCGCAGAAAGAGTCTGAGTGAGCCGTCGAGTACGATTCGAATCGAGTAAGGTCGTCCGCGAGGGCGAGTCGCCGGCTGTCGGCACCCTGGCTATTGTTGGCCGGCCGAATGTCGGCAAGTCTACGCTGTTCAACCGGCTGGTGGGCTCGCGCCGCGCTATCGTCGGTGACGAGCCCGGCATCACCCGTGACCGCATCTATGGCGAAGCCGAATGGCTGGGACGCAAGCTGCGCGTGGTTGACACCGGCGGGATCGTTCCCGACGATCAGGCGCTGATTCCGGCGGAGATCTTCCGTCAGGCGCGGGTCGCGCTGGACGAAGCGGATGCGATCATATTGGTCGTCGACGGCCGTACTGAGTTGGCGTCGCCCGACATTGATCTGGCGCGGCTGCTTCTGCGCACAGGAAAACCGCTGGTCCTGGCGGTAAACAAGATTGACACCACGGCGCTGGAGCCGTACGCCGAGGAGTTTCGCCGGCTGGGAATCAAGGAATTGTTGCCCATCTCCGCCGAGCATGGCACCGGAATCGCGGAATTGCTGGAGTATGTGCTGAGCGTGATTCCGGAGCGGAGAACAGATTCCACCACGAGTGACGAACCGCAGATCCCTCCGCTCGGACTAAAGTCTTCAGTCGGGATGACAGTCGAGGATGGTAAGGACACGGCCGCAGAACACCGTGCGGAAGATGCTGAGGAAGGCGATGATGAAGTTCCGGACTCGGCACGCGAAACCAAGGTCGCGATCATCGGTCGTCCCAACGTCGGCAAGTCGACCCTGTTGAATACACTGACCGGAACGTCGCGGGCGATTGTCTCGCCGGTTGCCGGCACCACTCGCGATGCGGTCGATGAGTTGGTGGAGCGCGACGGCCGCACCTATCGCTTCATCGATACCGCCGGAATTCGCCGCAAGGGCAAGACGGATCTGATGGCGGAGAAGATGTCTGTGGTCATGGCGCGCAAGCATCTGGAAGCCGCGGATGTGGCGCTGATGATTATCGACGCGACCGAAGGCGTCACTGCCAATGATGCCACCATCGCCGGCTATGCCCACGAGAGCGGGCGCTCAGTGATTGTCGTCATCAACAAATGGGACCTGATCACGGACAACCGAAAGGACGGCAAGCCTCCCGCCGACCGCAGCGTTTATGAAGAGCAGGTTCGGCGCCATCTCAAGTTCCTGGCGTACGCTCCGGTGGTGTTTGTTTCGGCGACCACAGGAAGCGGACTGGACAGGCTTTTTTCGACCCTGGAGCTGGTGGCCCGCGAGCGCCGCAAGCGCGTCGGCACCGGCGAGATGAATCGCTTCCTCAGCCGCATCGATTTCGAGCGCGCTTCCGTACCGGTCGCCAGGCGGGTGAAGATTTATTACATGACGCAGGCGGCGGTCGCACCGCCAACGTTCATTTTGTTCACCGATCGGCCGGTGAAGCTGCACTTCTCCTACCAGCGATTTCTGGAGAACCAGATTCGCGCGGCGTTTGGATTCGTCGGCACGCCCATATGGATCAAGAATCGGGCGCGGAACGAGTCGCGAAGCAGGAAGTAGGGGTACGGAAACAGATCAGTTAAGCTAATTTCTCCAGGCGTTCCAGTGTGTCGGGATATCGCCGCACCAGAAGTACGAGGGCCACTGCCTGGGGATTAGGCGTAGCGCGGCCTTGTTCCCATTTTTCGAGCGTGCGTTCATTCACGCGAAGCTTGCGCGCAAATACAGCTCGCGAGCATCGAAATTTCGTGCGCGTCTCTCGAATGAGTTTGCCATCGACAATCGGAAGCGGAGGCGGAGTGCCCTTGTACGAACGAAGCGTGAGCTTGCCTTCGCGGTGGGCCTTTATCGCGTGGATGCCCTCCATCAACTCACCAAATATCTTTCTTTTTGTCATCGTCCCAACCTCTCGCTTTTGACTCGGCGTTCGTCCCGTTTCTTCTGCCGAATCTCCATCTCAGCCTCAATCGCCTGCCGCAGCAGCTTTTTCTCCCTGGGCGTCAGATCGACAGCCTCATCTTTGTCGTAAATCGTCATCAGCCAGATCTGAAAGTCCGGGAGGAAGTAATAGTAGATAATCCGCAGCCCGCCCCGCGTGCCTTTCCCGCGATTCCGATCACGCCATCGCAATTTGCGCAAGCCGCCCGTCCCGGGAATCACATCTCCGGCTTCTGGCTCTTGCTCCAGCCGCTTCTGCAGGGCCGCATAGTCATCGTCCCGCAGGTAGTTCTTTACAAACCTCGTAAACGCCGGCGCTTCGACGAATTCCATACCGCTATACGCTACTAGCGTATAGCGCTAATATACGCCAGAGGCGTAGTTATGTCCAGGAATGACAACCGCACGATTAAGGGACGTACTGCGGTTTGGCTGCCGGATGGACAACTGCTAGCCAGCCGTCCAACTCTTCGAGCGCCCGCCGGCACACCATGGCATGGCGCTGTTTCTTGTCGCGGACGCGGCGGCGCGTTTCCTCGTCCAGCGGCTGGAGCAGGTCGAAGGTAATGTTCGCCGGCTGAAAGTTTTTTGCTTCGGCATGACAGATGTAATTTATCAGCGCCCCGAACGCCGTCGCACGCGGCGGCGGCACGGGTCCGGCATCCAAAGCCAAGGCCGCCGCGTGCATACCGGCGAGGAGGCCCGTGGCGATCGATTCAACATAACCTTCCACGCCGGATATTTGTCCAGCAACAAGCACGTTGGGGTGCTGCTTCATCTGCAAGGTCTCACCCAGCAGCGTGGGACCATTAATGTAAGTGTTGCGGTGAATCTGACCATAGCGCAGAAACTTTGCATTCTCGAGTCCCGGGATAAGCCGCAAAATCCTGGCCTGGTCGCCAAACCTGAGGTGGTTCTGGAAGCCTACCACATTGTAGGAGTCGGCCCGCAGATTCTCTTGCCGTAGCTGTACCACAGCGTAGGGCATCTGCCCCGTGCGGGGATCGCGTAGGCCGACCGGCTTCATCGGCCCGAAGCGCAGCGTGTCGCGTCCGCGGCGAGCAATCTCCTCGATCGGCAGGCAACTCTCGAAATAATTGAGGTTTTCCCAGTCCTTCTCCTCGACCGATTGCGCCTCCAGCAGCGCATCCAGGAAACGATCGTATTCCTCCCTGGTCATAGGGCAGTTGATGTAATCGGCGCTGCCTTTGTCGTAGCGAGCCGCCAGGTACACTCGCGACATGTCGATAGAATCAGCTTCGACGATGGGGCTGATGGAATCGTAGAAGTAAAGCTGCTCGGTTCCGCTCAGGCGCCGTATCTCGCAGGCGAGCGCATCCGAGGTAAGGGGTCCGGTCGCGATGATTGTGATCGCGCTGTCCTCGTCAATGTGCGTGACCTCTTGGCGCACGACTTGGATCAGCGGTTCCCCTTCGATGGCTGCGGTCACGGCCTCGGCGAACTTTTCGCGATCGACAGCCAGCGCGTGGCCGGCGGGAACGGCGGTCCGGCGCGCCATTTCCATCAACAACGACCCGGCGCGCCGCATCTCCTCTTTCAACAGCCAGGGTGCGGTGTTCTCGGTGTCCGACTTCAGCGAGTTGGAGCAGACCAGTTCGGCAAAGTTTGCGGTCTGATGAGCAGGAGTAGAGCGTACCGGCCGCATCTCGAACAACTCAACAGGGACGCCGCGGCGAGCACATTGCCAGGCTGCTTCCGAGCCGGCGAGTCCGGCGCCAATAATGCGAATCGGTGGCTTCATTGCGAGTGCAAAGGGAAATGCTAACAGCAGTTCTTCTCAGAACTGCCGGATGCCATCGCCGCCTGGTGAGATCGCTGCCCATCTCCAAGGCGGATCAATAGATCCCGCTTTTGTAGATCACCCACCAGCTCACGAACAGCGCAGCAAAGGTCTCAGCAACGCCCCACCACCACGGCAGGAAGAACGCTCCCAAGCTCAGCAGCGCGAACAGTAGCCAGAAGGATTTTCGCTGTGAATCCAAGCCGGACACCCTCTCATTTCCTTCGACGGACGCCGGTCGCGTATAGTATCAACGCGCTTCAATCCAAACCAGAGCGGCGATGATGTCTGATTACATTTTGCCTCATGGTCTGGCTGGTGAGCAGCAACGTCTGGCGCTGATGTCGGAACTGCTCGATCCTCTGGAGCGCGCCCACATCGAGCGGCTCGGGCTGCGTCCGGGCCGGCGCTGCCTGGAAGTGGGCTGTGGCAACGGATCAATCGCGCAGTGGCTGGCCGCGCGTGTCGCACCCACTGGCCATGTGGTTGCCAGCGACCTCGACATCGGCTACATCGCCGGCCTCGAGCACCCGTGTCTGGAAGTCCGCCAGCTCGATATCCTGCACGGCCCCATCGAAGAGGGCGCGTATGATTTCGTCGTCGCACGCGCCATACTTCATCACATTAGCGATCCGCGGCGCGCTCTGCAACGCATGATATGCGCGCTGAAGCCTGGCGGCCTGCTGCTTTCCGTCGAGCCTGACATGCTTCCCTGCACCGTCACCGAGCCGGAGCCGATCCGCGACTTCTGGCAGGGATGGTTGCAATGGTCGGCGGACGCCGGCATCGACTACTCTATCGGGCGCAAGATCGCCGCCTGGCTGGATTCTTTTGGCATGGAACAGGTCGCCGGTGAGGGCCACACGGCGCTCTTCAATGGCGGCTCGCCGTGGGCGACCTACTGGATCGAAACCCTGCGTGAGTTGCGGCCTCGGCTTCTGGAATCAGGCCACATCGCGGAGGAAACCTTCGCGGAATTCGACGCTCATTTCGGCGACCGGCATTACTGGACCAGCGTGATTAGCTTCGTCGCAACCTGGGGCCGCAAGCCGGAGGGAAGCAGATATCAAGCAGAGCCGTGGCGGGGGCCGGCGCTAACGAAGCTGTCCGAGGTGAGCAAGAATCCGCTGGGACCGGGCGCGCCCTGCACCTCCGGCGCGAGCTAGTACGCGCAGAAAAGGATTGACCCAGATGTGTAGTCCGATGGCATACTTTTGTCTTCGGTCCCGAAGAATCGTGGGACAATGATGATGGGAAGAAGGTACTGACGAATGCCTCAGGGCGAACGCTCAACTGCGCATGTCTTTGGATGGGCTACGCTCCTGCTCACCGCTGTTAGTGCACTTGGCACCGTGATTGGTGTGTGGGTAGCGGTTGCTGCCGCAGAACCAATCCGGCCTGGGATCACGATCAAAGTCGTCGTGGTGGTTAGCGCAGCGGTAATTGTGCTCCTCAACGTACTGGCAATCTACCTCAACTTAAAAGACGCTCACCGCGCCAAGGAGCTTCGAGGAGAATTGGATGCTGTTAAGAGGCAGGCCCTATCACCCAGAGATGAGGTCGATCCGAAGGAGCGTGAACTCTTCGAGCGATTCTTTGGGCCCCGAGCATCGCCTAAAAAAGACGGCTATCCAGCGGTCTTTTTGCGAGCTAAGACCCCGCGATGGTCCGACGAGAAAACAACGCCCAATAAGCCAGACGGCACGAAATTCGACTGTAAAACATTGAACGAAATTGCTGAGCGCGAAAGGCCCAACAACGTCGAACTTCCGAATCGTCCGCCAGAGTCGAAGGGGACCTTTCCCAAGGGTCTTTTTCATATCGTCCCGTTCGAAGATCTCGAGGCAGTTCGGATCATCGATCGACTATTTTCCAAGTATGGAACTAATCTATATATGATGTTGGATCCTTTCGACACAAACATAACCAAGGAACCGCTTAAGGAAGGCTGCCTTTCGATCGGTCTTGGATACAACAATGTGACCACGACCCTGATGAAGAAGTCACACTTGTTTGAGATCTCTTACCCTAACGGGTCGGACGATTTTTGCCTGCGGAAGTTCGACGATCCCAATCAGCCGGATGGACGTTCGGAGCTCATTGAGATTCCCAAGAGCAGTGACTGGGATTACGCGCTGTTTGCCAGAGTGCTGCTGGAGGCAGGTCGTGGTAATAGGCCTATACCCTATATTGTCTGCGCCGGGCGCACGGCTGGGGCAACAGTGGTAACTTGTACCTATCTCGCCAACCATTGGGAGGAGATAGCGGAGAAGTTTAGGACGGCTGGAAATTTTCCAGACTCGCTCGACCAATACCACATGGCGACGGTCTTCCGTTACGAACTGGGGCCAGAGCAAGTCAAGCCAAACTGGGAGCCGTCTTTCCTAAGATTTGCCCGATGAAGGGACAACGTGGCTCGGTTCTCCGCCTTGGCTACGTGATCCGTATTGCCCTAGGGGCGTGTAACTCCTACCGGTCGCGATGTCTCCAGCGACTGTCGAAAGAAGGCGGCAACCGCGCCCACCACCACTTCGTCCTGCAGATCAGCTTGCCAAAGGGAATCGATGCCCGGCAGCCGTTCCTGATTTTCCTCGCTGCGCAAGAGGATAGGCGTGCCCGGCGCCATTCGTTTTAGTTCGCTGCAAACTGCATTGGCGTGGCAGTAGTCACTGTCCAGTATCAGGATGGCATTCACGGTCGTGGCGGAGAGAAAACGCTTCGCTCGCACCGCGGTGCGAGCAAGCAGAACCTGAAAACCCTCTGATTTCAAAGCGGAAATGAAGAGAAAATACGGTTCATACTGATCGCAGAGGAGCAGGAGGGTCAACCGGGCGCTCATTTAGCCAACCAGCCTTTCCAAGCCAGATCGGTCTTCTTACAACGAATGCTGTTTTGCGTCTGCTGCTGCCAGCACCTCCCGGCAAACTGGAGGGCCTTGATGTAACTCCTGAGCCGACATGTTCTTAGAATTTCTGTACGCTGTCAAGCATTATTGGCGGGAAGCACTTATTCGTGAAGCACTTACTAAGGTGGTGGCTCGGCTCCATGCCACGTGGCAAACGGCTCTCTGAGCCGGAAATTATGTTTTCGCCGTCTCCGTATCGGATCAGAAAATATTCTAAGCATGTTGGCGCTGCACTCGCCGCGTAGAATCTTAGTCAATTCCACTCAACTTTGCTCTGACTCCTTTTACGACTGTTATAATCAATCCAATCCATGACACCAAAGCGTGTGGTTCGCTCTACTACGGTTCTTTGCGTTCGCCGGGATGGGAAGGTGGTGATGGCCGGAGATGGCCAGGTCACGCTTGGGGAAGGCGTCATCAAGCACACGGCCCGCAAGATTCGCCGCCTTTACCAGGACAAGATTCTCGCCGGCTTTGCCGGTTCCACTGCCGACGCGTTTTCGCTCTTCGCGCGCTTCGAGTCCAAGCTGGAGCAGTACCACGGCAACCTGGGCCGCGCTGCCGTCGAGCTGGCCAAGGACTGGCGCACCGACAAGATGCTGCGCTCGCTGGAGGCGCTGCTGCTGGTCGCCGATGACAGCCAGACGTTCCTCATTAGCGGACAGGGCGACGTGATCGAGCCGGACTCGGGCATCGCGGCCATCGGCAGCGGAGGCCCATATGCCATCGCCGCCGCCACGGCGCTGTTTGAACATACGCAGTTGCCTGTGCGTACCATTGCCGAGGAAGCGATGAAGATCGCGGGCAGGATTTGCATCTATACCAACGACAAGGTCACAATTGAGGAACTGTAGAAACAGTTGTCAGTTGCCGGTTGTCAGTTGTCAGTGAGCCGGATGACGTGCGATTCGCTGAACTTGATTCCTGATTCGCGCTGAGGCACAGCCTGCGACTCTGACCGACAACCGACAACTGACAACTGACAACTGGCTACTGACAACTGAGGTTTCGAACTTGGCCATCTACCTTCCCGCAACCGCTGATGAAGAACACGTCGCACTCGACGAACTCACCCCGCGCGAAATCGTCCGCGAGCTCGACAAATACGTTGTCGGCCAGGACCAGGCGAAGCGCGCCGTCGCCATCGCGCTGCGCAATCGCATGCGCCGCCAAAAACTTCCCGCCGAGCTGGCCGAAGAGGTCATCCCCAAAAACATCATCATGATCGGCCCCACTGGCGTGGGCAAGACCGAGATCGCCCGCCGCCTGGCGAAGCTCGCCAACTCGCCCTTCATGAAGGTCGAGGCTTCGAAGTTCACTGAAGTCGGCTACGTGGGACGTGACGTTGAGTCGATGATTCGCGATCTGGTCGAGATCGCCATCGACATGGTGCGCCAGGAGAAGCTGGAAGACGTGGCCGACAAGGCGGAGATGAACGCCGAGGAGCGCGTCCTCGATCTGCTTCTGCCGTCGATGCCCACGCAGGTTCCGCCCAAGCTCAGCCACTCCAATGAACAGCAGCAGATCGGCTTCAACATCAATGCCGAGCCGATCCTGGCCAGCGAGCCCGGATCGCGCACCCGAGAAAAACTCCGCCAGCAGCTACGCGAAGGCAAGCTCGATGAACGCATCGTCGAGCTCGATGTGCGCGAGAAGTCAATGCCCGCGTTCGAAATCATCAGCAATCAGGGCATCGAGGAGATGGATGTCAACATCAAGGACATGCTGCCCAACATCTTCGGCCAGCGCACCAAGAAGCGGAAGATGAAGGTCAGCGAGGCCTTCGAGTATCTGATCCAGGAAGAAGAGCAGCGCTTGGTCGACATGGACCAGGTGACGCGCATCGCGGTCGAGCGCGTGGAGAACTCCGGCATTATCTTCCTCGACGAGATCGACAAGATCGCCGGCCGCGAAGGTGGGCATGGGCCCGATGTATCGCGCGAAGGCGTGCAGCGCGACATCTTGCCCATCGTTGAAGGAACCACGGTGAACACGCGTTATGGCATGGTGCGCACAGATCACGTTCTCTTTATCGCCGCCGGCGCGTTCCACGTCTCGAAACCGAGCGACCTGATTCCCGAACTGCAAGGCCGTTTCCCTATTCGCGTGGAGCTACAATCGCTGACGGTCGAGGACTTCATCAAGATCCTTACTGAGCCCAAGTCGTCGCTCACCAAGCAGTACACCGCACTGCTCGACACCGAAGGCCTGAAGCTGGAGTTCACGCCCGAGGCATTAGCGGAAGTTGCCAACTTTGCGTTTCGTGTGAACGAGGGGACGGAGAACATCGGAGCGCGCCGTCTGCACACCATCATGGAGAAGGTGCTCGACGTGATCAGCTTCGAAGCGCCCGACATGAAGGAGAAGCATGTGGTGATCGACGCCGACTACGTCCGCAACACGCTTACCGACATCGTGAAGGACCAGGACCTGTCGCGGTACATTCTGTAGGGGAACGCGCGGCGTTTGGTTGACGACGCAAGCCGTTGGTCAACCTGAGGCATGAGCAACGCCAGCACGCGCTTGAGTGCGGCTCTCGATGTACTGCACAACCAGTTTGAGTGACAGGATGTCATCCTCGTTGTATGCGAGGAGCTTTTGTTTCAACCGCTTGTTCGGCTTACCAGCACCGTAAGAACGCGCGGCACCCCAGCCATCCATATCCGGGTGCCGTGCTTTGAACCCGCACCATCGAGAGATGTCTTTCAGCGTCATGCTTCCCACAGGAAAAGCCGCGCATGCATGAATCTCGTGGTAGATGTCTCGAATATGCTCGACCGCGACGGCAGGCAGACTGTGGGCAGAAAACCTCTGAGGCAGCAGTCGCTGCTCGACTGCACAATTCGAGTAGGACAGCAACTGTAGTTCCGGTCTGTCGTTAAGGAACTGGAGTAGTTCGGTCAGCATATCTTTTTTATCTGCAGGCGTGTTGGCGAAGAACGAGTACGTTCTCGCTTCATCTTCCACGTGCAGTCCCACCAGCCAGATGAATTTACTATTTGGATCCGTCTCGATGTCGATGTAAGCGCGGTTCCTGTCAGGAATCTCCAGGGTCTTAAGTAGTATCGCGTCTTGCTTGAGCAGCGAAGATGCCCTCGCCTTCATACTCGACGCTTCATCGGCTCCGCATTTCAGAACCTGCTTAATGTGCTGCCTCGGCGCGTCTGCAAGTTGAGTCAAGTTGCTGAT
>JBEKQY010000019.1:0-27249 GCA_049519235.1 Candidatus Korobacteraceae bacterium
TGTAGACCGGGTAGAGCCAGCCTTCAGGCTGGCGTCCAGGCAATTCGCTTTTATAAGGCTTGGGCCGCTGCGGTCATTTCCAATGACCGCAGCGGCCCAAGCGGTTCTCTTGTCCGCGGCGAAAGGCGGCGCTAAAGCGCCGCTCTACCCGTGCCGGACTACACTAACTGTGAAACTGCTCTAAGCTAACTCGGGAGGTCTGGCTTCCCGCCACGTGCCGATGGCGGTGTGGCGCGGGTCAATCAATCGACCAGGGGCGCTGGGAGTCGCCCTTTTACAGAGCAATCAGGCCTGGCGCGGCCCGCAAATAGCGACGCTGCGATCCGGCGGCGCAGCCGGCCGGAGTTCCGGCGCCCGCTTGACTCCACGCGGCGGCTTCTTTCCGAGTGTGGCAACGTCCGCCGGGAGCGGGCGCTTAGTTACCTGTCGTTGCCGCCGGTCAGGGCGCTGTTCCGACAGAACCCCCGCCCGCAGAAAGATCTCGCTAAGGTAATCGAGGGCCTCGGAAAACCACCGATGGACCGCCGCCTTGGAGTAGCGCAGCATCTCGGCGACTTCATCGAGCGAGAAGTCGTACAGCCCGACCAGGGTGATGATCTCAGCATGGTCATCGCTTAGCCGGGACAGACACAGCTCAACATCGCGCGAGAACACTGCCTGCTCTTCGAAGCTGGGGATGTTGTGATGGGAGACGCGGGCGCGAAAGAACTCGCGACCCAGGAGGGAAGGCAAGCGGCCAACCTGGCAGGAAAGCTCAAAGAAGTGCCGCACCAGCGCGAGGGTTTGCCCGCGAAAGCACAGCATCTCCGGTCGTGGATCAATCTCGTCCACTTCCGCCACGGGCGACGGATCGTGGGGTTCGAAAAGCAGTAGCTGCGCTTTATGGGCGGCCTGTTTGAATTGCCTCATTGCAGCCTCCCAAGAGCCAGGTATGCTTGTGCCTCGCTTTTGAGCTTCATCGGCCGGCGGGCCTCAGCACGGGATTTGCGAAGCAGCGGTCGCCGGCCCATATCTCCGGGGAAAGAGTAGTTGATCAGGATTTGCCCACAAGGTTCGCAATAGGAGTCCAAAGCTTGGGAGCGGCGTAAGCCGAGCGATCCACAGCGCTCGCAGTATTTCAGTTCATAGGTAGTTTCTTGCATTTTCATGCCCCTTTGGTTTGACAGCGAAAAACTGAAGCCCTGCGACGCGCCTCTGTAACCATCGGAGACGCATGCACAGGGCCCGTTTCAGTTACGATGACCTGCTGCTGGTTATTTAGTTATGTGAGAACGGCGGTCGGCGCCACGGCGGAGCAATTAGGGAGATGATTGCGATTTGATCTCTCGCGGTGCTCCGGCCGTCCGGATTTCAGGGCATCATCCGGTCGTCTAACCGCCGGGTGAAATAACCCTCCTCATATCCGGACTTCAAAATGCTGCCGTTCTGCACCACGACGCACAGCCTTCCGGAAAAGCGCAAGCTGCGGAGAAGCTTCTCCGTGGCTGGGGAAAGCAGCTCGGCTTGCCTGATCTTGCGGCGGAATTCTGCGAAGCTTCTATCTTCAAGGTTCGGTTCTGTGTCTTTCATTCCTCGTTACCTCGGCCAGGACCACAGAACCCGGGGCTAGTTCGACTTTGACACAGGGGGATCAACTTCGTCAACAAAATTATTGCTTTAAACATATTACTAAAGTACATGTATTGCTGGTGGAAAAATCTTCACGATGACACTTCAAGATCTGCAGAAGCAACTGCGCGCCCACATCCGCGCCCGCATCCGCCGCGGGGAGATGACCGGAAGCGAGCTGGCTCGCGAAGCCGAGTTTCCCCAGGGACACCTTTCCAACTTCCTGAATGCTCGCCGCGGTCTGAGCCTGGAATCGATGGACCGCCTGCTGGATACCCTGGACATCGGAGTGCTCGACCTGGTGGATGCCAAGGATATTCAGAAGCGTGCCGCGCTGCCCGAAGCGGCGGAGGGGGTCGAGAGGATTGCGCTGGTGTCGGCGGAGAACGCGGTATTGGCGCGCTTTGCTCCCAGCCAGATCCTGGAGACGCGCAGCTTCAACAAATCGTTTCTGCGCAAGCTGAAGCCTCGCTTGGCTGAGGACCGCCGCGACTGGCTGCGTTTTGTGATGATTAAGCTGGACGTGAAGGGCGCGCGCCCCTTTGCTTTCCGAACCCCGGCAGCGACCCTGCTGATCGATCGCCATTACAGTTCCCTGCAACCGTACCGCCGTCTCCAGCCCAACGTCTACGCCGTCAGCTTCGGTGGACGCTGTGTTATGGGATATGTGTCGGTGTTTGAAGACTATTTGGTGCTGCGTCCGCGCGATCCCCAGCAGGAAGTCGAGATGATAAGAATCGAGCGCGGCAGAAGCTATTCCGAACACATTGTTGGCCGCGTGTGCCATGTTGGACTGGAGCTGTGACTTCCTTGTAGTCTGCTATGATTTCGCTACCGATTGAGGGGCCTTGCACTTATGGAGGAGAACGTGGAGGAACGTAGTGCAGCAACTCCGGGCGTGCGCCGGGATGAAGACATTGCGCTTGACCTGATGAGGTTCGTAGCCGTCACCACGGGATACGGAAGGACAAGTTCGACGGCAGCGGGATTCCAGGCAGGCGGGGAATCGAAAGCTGAGGATTACGCCCGCCACCTGCTCGATCTGTACGCCCAATGCCTGGCCGCGGTGCAGGGCAAGAAATAATCTCCATCTGCGACTCGCATAGAAAGACTTGACAAACCAATGAGAGCAGGACAATACTCCCGCTATTCGCGCGGTCGCTCCCAGTGGCAACCACTAACACGAGCCAGCACGCTTGCTGAACCCAGGCGCTTCCGCCATAGTCTCCTTGAGGTGTCTTATGAGCTATCGGGTTCGATATCCACTAAGGCTGTTTTCCGTCGGAATCTGGCTAGCCGTAGCCCTGTCTATACTTTGCCTGCTCATCTCGGCCAATCTGTTTGCGCAACAGTCTGGTCCCGCGACGAAGAGTTCGGACCCAGATCAGATACTGAAGGGCCATCAAGGTGCGGCGATTCGGATCACCGTTGTCTCCGCCGACGGCAAGCCGCTTGATCGCCAGGCATTGGTCAAGCTTCATAGCGTCGCGCACGATACCACGAATTGGCAAACCACCGGCGACAGCTCGGACACCCTCTTTCAAGACCTACAGCTTGGCATGTACGACATTGAGGCCAGCGCCGTCGGCTACCTCAGCAGCCGGAACAGAGTGGACCTTGCAGATGTTGTGAGCACGCTGCAGTTAAGAATGACGCTGGAGCGCGATCCGTCGGTAAATCTGGACGATAGCGATGCTTCCATATCGCCCAAGGCGCTTCAGGAAATGAACCGTGCGATCAGGGCCCTGAATGCCGGCGACCTTAAGGATGCGCAGAAGCGACTGGAGGAAGCCGAGCAAGTGTCGCCGTCCAGCGCCCGCCTCAACTTCCTGCTTGGCTACACATACTTCGAAAAGGGAGATCTCGCGCAGGCACAGAGATCCCTGGAGCGGGCAACGACTCTCAATCCGCAACATGGCCGGGCTTGGACCTTGCTCGGACGAGTGCATCTCCTGCGCGGCCAGTATGAGCAAGCCACCACTGCGCTGCAACAGGCAGTCGTAGCCAATCCTGATAACTGGATCTCACACGACCTATTGGCCGACGCTTACCTGGCGCAGCATGACTACGAAAAAGCGCGCCAGCAGGCGGAGCTGGCGCTGGAAAAGGCCAGCCAGGACGGAACGGTTGCCCAACTCGCTCGCGGAGAGGCCTTGGCGAACTTGGGGAAGGCTCCGGAAGCGGTTCAGGCTCTGCAAGCGTTTCTGGACGCCCACGGCAAAAGCGCCGCCGCACCGCACGCGCAGGCGTTGCTGACGAAACTTGAACAAGGTAAGTCCAAGGCGACCGAATCGTTGTCGGCGGCAATTCGAGAGGCTGCGTCTTTCGTGGCGGCAACTGACCTGCTGCCTGCGGCCAACTCAGACTTGCCGGCCTCGTCGTGGCTGCCGCCGGGGATCGATCGCGACCGGCCACCGGTCGTTGCCGGGCTTAGCTGTCCTTACGAAAAAGTCATCGACGAAGCGGGTAATCGTGTCGAGGAGTTGGTGTCTAACGTGGAGAAGTTCGCCTCGATCGAAAGTATCCTGTACCAGAGGCTCGATCCACTGGGCAACCCGATTTCCAGCGAAACCCGCCAGTTCGATTACGCGGCTGCCATGTATGAGAAGCCGGACGTGGTGATGGTGGATGAATACCGTACCCAACGCTATGAGCTGAATGCCCTGCCGGACCGGATTGTGGACAACGGTTTTGCTGCCCTCGCGCTGGTGTTCCATCCCGCCATGCACGACGCTTTCCATATGACCTGCGAAGGCTTGGGCGAGTGGCATGGGAAAGCTACCTGGCTGGTCCGCTTCCAACAGCGCGACGACCGCCCCAACCACATGCAAGCCTACCTCTTAGGGTCGGTGAGATATCCCGTGGACCTGAAAGGGCGCGCCTGGATTACCGCCGACAACTTTCAGATTGTGCGCATCGAATCGGAGATGGTAAGTGCAATGCCGCAGATACAACTGCTCGCTGAGCATGTCATCACGGAATACGGTCCAGTGCCGTTCCCCAAGAAGAATCTTGTATTTTGGCTGCCCACCAGTGCCGAGGTTTACATGGATTTCCGTGGGCATCGCTACTATCGGAAACACTGCTTCGAGAAGTACATGCTCTTCTCCGTTGACACCGAAGAGAAGGTCCACGAGGCCAAGCATGATCCTACCCGTCCGGCGTCGACTAACGCGGAAGAGGACGGTTCCTCAACAAGCTAACCGGAATTTATCGCTCCGTGGTTAGGAGCAGACCATGCCGGACCGTGCAAGGTAAGCCACAGCGGAGCCGCATGCTCCCGTTTTTCTTATCACTTTGCGCCGTGATCGCTATCACTGCCCAGCGGGCATTGCCAGCCGACCATCAAACTAGCGAGGTGTCCCATCGCGAGCCTGGATCCCAACTTCCATCAAGAGACGGCCAGTCTCCACCGTGAGCACGAAGACCTTCTAGCGCGCTTAGACCAACTCGATGCGGCCCTGGACCAGATTGTCTGTTATTCGGAGATATTCACCGATTTGGCCATGGCCAATCAGGCCACGGCCCAGGGCAAGTGGATGGCGGAATGGCTGCCTAAGCACTACGCTCACGAAGAAACGACCGTGCTGGAAACGATTGCCAAAATGAGCCCGGAGCTGGCTTCCTTCGCCCGCGAGATGAAGCGCCAGCACGCCGAGATGCGCCTGCGTCTGGAGAGCTTTCGCGATCACATTGCGCACGTGGGCGAGCGGCGAGATCTGGACGCTGCCCTGGCTGAACTCAAGCAGGAAGGCAAGGACCTGACTCGCATGATGCGGCTGCACATAGCCGTAGAAGAGAAGAAGTTCGCCGGCCTGGAAAACTAGAAATCGTCAATCATCTGTAAGCGATCTCGTAAATCTGCGGCCGCAGCCGCTCCGATAGCGCGCTCTTTCATTGATAAACAAGACCTCTTCCCTCCATAAAGACTTCTTATAGGCAAAGCTGCGTCCGCAGGCGCGTTGCCTTGATCTATTGCAGCAGGCGGATCGGATTGTGCCAACCGCCCGCGTGGAGCTCCAATGGATCGCGCGACCCGACCAGCGACGTGGCAGGTTCTGCTTGCCTTCGGCATTGTGTATTTCGTTTGGGGCTCGACCTTTCTCGCCATCCGCGTGGGGGTGCGCGAGGTCCCGCCGTTTCTGCTGGCGGCAATGCGTTTCTTGCTCGCGGGAATCGTTCTGTACGCATGGATGCGGGTTCGCGGCTCGGCTTCGCCGCGCGGCCGCGAGTGGCTGTCAGCGTCGCTGCTGGCGGTGCTGATCTTCGTGCTCGACTACGGACTGCTGTTCTGGGCCGAAAGGCGCGTGCCGTCGGGAGTCGCCGCCGTCATGCTGGCGACCATTCCGGTATTCATGGCGCTTTCGGAAATTCTCTTCCTGGGAACTCAGCGGCTGACGGTGCGGCTGGCATTCGCGCTGCTGGTAGGAATTGGCGGCGTTGCCGTGCTGGTGAGCCACTCGCTCGGGCTGGGCGAGAGCCCAATCGATCCGCCGGGCGCAATTGCGCTGTTGGTGGCCGCGATGAGTTGGTCAGTCGCGTCGGCGCTCACCCGCAAGCTGCCGCTGCCGGCCTCCAAGCCCATGAGTTCCGCTGCCCAAATGCTTTGCGGAGGAGTGTTGCTGGC
This sequence comes from Candidatus Korobacteraceae bacterium, assembly GCA_049519235.1. Taxonomy (GTDB): domain Bacteria; phylum Acidobacteriota; class Terriglobia; order Terriglobales; family Acidobacteriaceae; genus Bog-257. Next base: position 6,236 of record JBEKQY010000019.1, read on the forward strand.
GTTGACCTCGGCGGCGCTGGGAGAATTTCGCGGATTTCATCCGCTCGCAGTTTCTCGCACCGCTTGGATCGCGTTGGCGTATTTGATCGTTGCCGGATCGATTATCGCGTTTACCGCATATGTGTGGCTGATTCATCATGAGTCTCCAACCAAGGTCGGCACCTATGCGTATGTCAATCCCGTGATCGCGGTCGCGCTGGGATACTTCTTCGGTGGCGAAGCGCTGGGCTCGCGGACCTTGTTGGGAACGCTGCTCGTGCTGGTCAGCGTGATCGTCATTACCACGATGCCGGTGAGAAAGCGCGCGACGCCGACGGTGGAAGATGCGCTTCCCGGCGCGAAGCCTTCGGAAGGCTAAGGAGCCTCGGGACAAACCGATAGTCCCACCGTATGGTGAGATGCGCGAGCCGCGACGACGGTAGGTTTGAGCGTGCAAGGAGTTTGGCGCGCGCCTCGCAATTCGTATTGCTTCCGCGTTATGAGCTGCCGTGTCGCCGTCTGCGCTCACTTATAATCAAAACCTCTGACTTGTAATGAGCTCTCCCAGCGCTTCACAGGCAAGCCTCGCCAGCAACGAAATTCTTCGCCGCTCCCGCTTGCAGTACGGTTGGATTTGGATCGTGCTGCTGTGGGTGATGGTTTATGTCCCCGGCTTGTTCTCGCCGCCGCTGCTGGACGATGCCGATTCAGTCCATGCCGAAGCCGCCCGCGAAATGCTGGTCCGCCACGATTGGACCACGCTCTACATCGACGGCGTGCGTTATCTGGAAAAAGCCCCGCTCTTGTATTGGGGCATGGCAGCCAGTTATGAAGTCTTCGGCGTGAAGGACTGGGCGGCGCGATTGCCGCTCATTCTGGCCGAGTTGTGGCTTTTGCTGGCGACCTACGCGCTCGGCAAGCGGACATTGGGGGAGCGGGCCGGTTTTTGGGCGGCAATTGTGCTCACCGTGTCGCTGGGGCCATATCTCTTTACCCGCATTCTGATTCCCGACATGCTTATCCCGCTGTGGCTCACGTTGGGATTCGACTTCTTCCTGCGGACGCTGGAGGAAGAGCCGCCGTCGATTGCTTCGTGCTGGGGACTGGCGGCGACCGCAGCGTTGAATGTGCTCACCAAGGGCCTCATCGGCTTGGTATTTCCCGTGGCTGTGATTGGGATTTACCTGATTCTCACCGGAAATCTGAAACACCTGCTGCGCATGCGGCTAATCTCCAGCACCGTGGTTCTGCTGGCGATTGCGGCACCGTGGCACATCGCCGCTGCTATCGAAAATCCTCCCGCCGGTCAGTCGCGCGGCTTTCTGTGGTTCTACTTCGTCAACGAACATTTCCTGCGCTATCTCGGCAAGCGCATACCTCGCGACTACGATACCGTCCCGCTGCTGCTTTTCTGGGCGCTGGTATTCCTGTGGCTGTTTCCCTGGTCGGCGTTTCTCCTTCAGTCGCTCAGGAACATTCCGCATCGCGTGAGCGAACTGCGTGGTGCGATGAATCGCCGTCAGCGGGCGATGTTGTTGTACGCCATCTGGGCCGCGGTGATCCTGTTGTTCTTCAGCTTCTCCACCCGCCAGGAGTATTACGCCGTTCCAGCTTTACCGGCCCTGGCGCTGCTGATTGGCGGCTGGCTGCAACAGGAGGACGACTCGGCGAAGGATTCCAGGCTGCGCCGTGCCGGCCGGATTGGATCGATTGCGTTGGTCGTCGTTGTCGCCGCCGTCGTCTTCGCAGCGGCGATGTTCCTGCTGGCGCAGAGCAAAAGCACGCCTGCTGAAAGCGATCTCGCCGACCTGCTCAAAAAGAATCCGAATGAGTACGCGCTGGCTTTCGGCCACATCTTCGACCTGACACCGCGTGCCCTGGGACTCTTCCGGGTCCCGCTGGCGACGTTTGCCGTCACGCTGTTCGTGGGCAGCATTCTCAACTTGCGTTATCGACGCCGCAATCGCGCGGCTGCCGGAAATTGGGCGCTCACCGTGATGATGGTGTTCGTGCTCTTTGCCGTCCACCAGGGTCTGGTGATGTTCTCGCCCATTCTCTCCTCGAAAAAATTGGCCGATGCGGTCGAACAGGAGTTTCGGCCGGGCGACGTGATTGTTTCCTACGGGACGTATGAGGACGCATCGACCATTAACTTTTACGATCGCCAGCCAGTGCACGTGGTGAACACGCGGACCGAGGGCGACCTGGACTATGGATCGCTGTTCCCCGATGCGCCGGCCATCTTCGAGAACGACGCGTCGCTGGCGGCGCTGTGGCAGGGACCCCGGCGTATTTTCCTTTGGGTGGAAGAGGACAAGGTCCCGTCGTATATCCGTCAGAGTAGCTATTATCAGCTCGCGCGCAGCGGAGGCAAGCTGGTCCTGATGAACCGCGGGTGGGCGGGCAAGCAATAGTGCCAAGCCCCGTCGTTTGCCGTGACCAATTGCAGTTTTCGGTGACGCACACTCGCTAATCGCTTGCACTTTGCAAGTCATATTTGATATACGGAGGCGCGGGCAAAGGCGGGACTCTACTCCGTTGCAGGCAAAGTTAGGGGAGTGGCTGTGGCCGTGACTTGTTCGAATACCCCAAGCCGAGGACGCCGTTAGACGCACATGGGAGCGATTCATGCAGTTGAACACGCCTCTTGAGAACGAAACCGGCGCCAGTGCCTGGCAACGGCGAAGGCGGAAGTTTTTCACGAAAGAGAAATCAATGAACCGAAACATAGGAAAGATAATCGCATCGTGTGGCTTGGTGCTGGTTGTGGTACTCGTGACGCTGTGCGGGTTCGCGGCTGAGGACAGCAAAACGTCGTACCCGAGCATGGCTCCGCTCCATCTTTATCTCGACGATCGCGATACCGAGATCGCCTTGGCGCGAAGCGCGGCTCCTGATGCTATATCGCGCGACGCCACCGTTATGGTGCTCACAGAGCACGGCTACGTGACCGCGGCTGAGGGTAAGAACGGGTTTGTTTGTATCGTGGAGCGAGCGTGGATGTCGCCCGACGACTCTCCCAGCTTCTGGAATCCCAAGATGCGCGGGCCGGTTTGCTTCAATCCTCCAGCGGCGCGATCGATCTTACCAGCGACCTTGGAGAGAACGAAGATGGCCGTTGCCGGTAAATCAAAAGCCGAGATCGTCGCAGCCAACAAGGAAGCCTACGACAAGAAAGAACTGCCTGCTCTGGAGCCTGGATCGATGAGCTACATGATGTCGAAGCGGGCGTATCTGACCGCGGACGGAGGCAACGTCGCTCATGTGATGATCTACACGCCTCACATGGATCCTGCGTCGTGGGGCGACGGTGTGCCCAACTCGCCGGTCATGCTGAACCCCCAGTTCAAAGATGCAGAGCCGATCGATGTCTGGGTGATTCCGGTAGGCAAGTGGTCGGACGGAACGCCGGCGCCGGTAATGTAGGCGGCAATTAGCAGCTAGCAATTAGCAACTAGCAATTAGCCAAAGCGACGAAATGGAGTTGACCAACGAAGCGTGGTGCGCTTATTCACTAATTGCTAATTGCTAATTGCTAAATGAGCAATCTGAAACCTCGAGGAGCGATGATGAGCAGAGTACGCGTACTGGTTGGCACACGCAAGGGCGCATTCATTCTGGAGTCGGATGGAAGGCGGGAAAAGTGGGAGGTCAGCGGCCCGCACTTCGCGGGCTGGGAGATCTACCACATGAAGGGATCGCCTGCCGATCCGAACCGGCTGTATGCTTCGCAGTCGAGCAGTTGGTCCGGCCAGGTCATCCAGCGCTCCAGCGATGGCGGCAAGACGTGGGAAACTCCCGGCGGCGGGCCGGGAAAATCGCCGCAGGGGTGGCCCATAGGCGAGAGCAACAAGTTCGTTTACGACACCTCTGCGGAAACCGGCAAGGCGCTCACCACCCATCAGTTTTATGATGGCACCCAGCGTCCGTGGGAGTTCAAGCGAGTCTGGCACCTGGAGCCGTCGCTCACCGATCCCAATACCGTCTACGCCGGGGTGGAAGACGCCGCCCTGTTCCGCTCGACCGACGGTGCTGCCAGTTGGCAGGAACTTTCCGGCTTGCGCGGCCATGGCACGGGACCGAAGTGGCAGCCGGGCGCAGGCGGCATGTGCCTACACACCGTCATCCTCGATCCCAGCGATCCTGGCCGCATCTACATTGCGATTTCCGCGGCCGGCGCGTTTCGCAGCGATGACGGCGGCAATACCTGGAAGCCGATCAATCGCGGTCTGCGCTCGCAGTTCCTGCCTGACCAGGATGCCGAGGTCGGCCATTGCGTCCACCATGTTGCCATGCATCCGTCGTGCCCTGGCGTGCTCTTCATGCAGAAGCACTGGGACGTGATGCGCAGCGACGATGCCGGCGATAACTGGCGCGAGGTCAGCGGAAACCTGCCCACCGACTTTGGTTTCGTCATCGACGTTCACGCCCACGAGCCGGAGACCATCTATGTGGTTCCCATCAAGAGCGACTCGGAGCACTATCCGCTGGAAGGCAAGCTGCGGGTCTATCGCAGCCGCACCGGTGGCAATGAGTGGGAGGCGCTGACCAAAGGCCTGCCGCAGCAGAACTGCTATGTCAACGTGCTGCGCGACGCCATGGCGGTCGACTCGCTCGATTCCTGCGGCATCTATTTTGGAACCACCGGTGGCCAGGTTTATGCCTCAACCGATGCCGGAGACAACTGGAAGCCGATTGTCCGCGATCTGCCGCCAGTGCTTTCTGTCGAGGTGCAGACACTGGCATGATGATCCGCGTCGTCATTCCGCCGCATCTGCGCACGCTGGCCAAAATCAGCGGCGAGGTGAAGCTAGAAGTCGCAGGCCGGGCCACACAGCGCTCGGTCCTGGATGCGCTGGAGGCGCAATATCCCATGCTCTGCGGGACAATCCGCGACCATCTGACGCAGCAGCGGCGGCCGTTCCTGCGCTTCTTCGCCTGCGAGGAGGACTTGTCGCACGAGTCGCCGGACGCGCCGCTGCCCGATGCCGTCGCGAGCGGAGCGGAGCCCTTCCTGATCGTAGGAGCTATTGCCGGCGGCTAAGGCGGCGCCATGAGAGAAACGTCTGCGCTTCTCCGCCTCCGGGGTGGTCACACCAGGTTGTGACGTTTGTACTCCCTCCTGGTGACCGATGCAGTACAATCCATTTTTCCTGTTGAGAATTCGTCATGTTCAAACGAGTGCTGATCGCCAACCGCGGTGAGATTGCCGTGCGCATCATCCGCGCCTGCCGCGAAATGGGCATCGAGTCGGTGGTCGTATTTTCCGACGTGGACCGCAAGGCGCTGCATGTCCGGAAAGCCGACTACGCCTACCACATCGGCCGTCCGGCGGCGAGCGAGTCCTATCTCAATATCGAAAAGATTCTTGACGTAGCGCGCCGCAGCCAGGCGGAGGCGATTCATCCCGGCTATGGTTTCCTCTCCGAGAACGCCGGCTTTGCGCGTGCCTGCGCCGACGCCGGTGTCAAGTTCATCGGGCCGTCGCCGGAGTCGATGGAGATGATGGGCTCGAAGACCCGCGCCCGTCAGAACATGAAACGCGCGGGAGTGCCTTTCGTGCCGGGCTCGGAACGCGGGCTGGATCTGGACGCTGCCGAACGGATGGCGGAACAGATCGGCTATCCGGTGATGCTAAAAGCGGCCGCGGGCGGAGGCGGCAAGGGAATGCGCATGGTCTCCTCGCCGGCGGAGCTACATTCCGCCTACGAGGCCGCGCGCAGCGAGGCCCAGCGCTCCTTCGGCGACAACGAGGTCTACCTCGAGAAGTTCATCGTCGATCCGCGCCACGTCGAGATGCAGATCTTCGGCGACGAGCAGGGCAACGTTGTGTATCTCGGCGAGCGCGAGTGTTCTGTGCAACGGCGGCACCAGAAGGTGTTGGAAGAGTCGCCGTCGCCCGTCGTGGACGACGAGATGCGTCGCCGTATGGGCGAAATCGCGGTGCGCGTCGCCAAGGCGGCGAATTATTACAACGCGGGCACGGTGGAGTTTCTGCTCGACCAGGAGCGCAATTTCTATTTCCTCGAAATGAATACCCGCTTGCAGGTGGAGCACCCGGTAACGGAATTCGTCACCGGACTCGACCTGGTGCATCTGCAAATGCACGTGGCGGCGGGCGAAAAGCTTCCGTTCCGGCAGGAAGACATCCAGCTTCGTGGGCACGCCATCGAATGCCGCATCTATGCCGAAGATCCCGACAACAACTACTTTCCATCGCCCGGGCAGATTACGCGCCTCATTTCGCCTTCCGGGCCGGGTATTCGCCGCGATAGCGGCATGTACGAGGGCTGGACGGTCCCCATCGAATACGATCCTCTGCTGGCCAAGCTGATCGGCTACGGCGAGAATCGTGAACAAGCTATTAACCGGCTGCTGCGAGCGCTCTATGAGTATTTCGTCGGCGGGATCAAGACCAATACGTCGTTGTTCCGCCGCATTCTGAAGGACCCGGATTTCCGCGCGGGGAACATCGATACCGGCTTCCTCGACCGGTTATTGACCAAGCCGAGCAATGAAACCGATGTGCGTCGCCCTATTGTCGCCGCCATCGGAGCCGCAATCTTTGCGACCACAGACCCGAAGGCGACGTTAACCGGAGGGCCCGCGTCTGCCGTGCCCATGAACGGCAATGCCGCTTCGCCCGCGGCGATTTCGAATTGGCGGCGCACAGCGCGCGCTGAGGCGCTGCGGGAGAGATAAAATTCGGGCCGAAGACAAAACAGGGTACGACAGACCCTGAGTGGGAAAGTCGGCCGCCTATAATTAAGCCAGGAGATGGTATGGAGATGGTACTAACCGCCGTTTTTGAGGAAGTCCCTGAAACGGAGGGCGGTGGCTACGTCGCCTATGTGCAAGAGTTGCCGGGCGCGATTACCCAGGGCGACAGCTTGGATGAAGCTCGCGAGAACTTGCGCGATGCCATTTCCTTGTTGCTTGAAGCGAACCGCGAGCTAACTAAGCCGGAGCCAGGCAAGCGGATCACGCGAGAGCGAATTCGAGTCGTCGCGTAAGCGATGAAGCGCATCGACCTGCTGCGCCATCTGGAAGCACATGGTTGCGTTCTTCTCCGCGAAGGTGGCCGACACACCGTCTATTACAATCCGAGAACCGAGCGAACCAGCACGTGCCCCGGCACAAGGAGACTAAGAATCCAACTGCGGCCCGCATCTGCAAAGATTTGGGTGTACCCCGCCCATAAGAACGAAGTAGCCAGGGAAAAGCAGGTCCCTCGACTCCGCTGTGCTCCCCTCGGGATGACAGGAACGGGGCACCCGGTTGGGAGAGTAGAGCAATAGCTTGAGTGCGGGCAGATGGACACATAACATGTGCATCAAGTGTTTCCGCAAGCGTTGGCCCCGTCGCAAGATTTCGCCGTGGCAAACGCCCGAAAACCTCCCCCGGTGGGAGACGTGCTGTTTTTGCGGGCGCGAAGCACCAAGATGGCATTCACATGAAGAAAGACCCACGGAGTCGAGAGCTTTGCTGCAGCGCGATGATCGCCGCAACAAGCTAATTGCTAACGGCTAATTGCTAGTTGCTTCTTTTATGACTTACGACGTTATTGTTGACGCCAAAACCCATCACGTAGAACTCACGCGCGGCGAAAACACCTGGCTGTGCAACATTGACGGCCAGGAGATCGAAGTGGACGCCGTGCTGACCGCGCGCGACGTGCTCTCCGTTCTGCTCAGCGGCAAGGCTTACGAGATCAAACGCGAACGGTCGCTACAGGGCGAGCTCCACATGGTCATCGGCAGCGCGCGCTATGCGGTGCAAGTGCAGGATCCGCGCTCGCTGCGCAGCCGCCGTGCGGTTGCCGGAGCCGAGCTTGGGCCGCAAAAGGTGAAAGCTCCCATGCCGGGAAAAATCGTCCGCATTCTGGTGAATGAAAAAGGCGAAGTCAAAGCGGGACAGGGCATCATCGTGATGGAAGCCATGAAGATGCAGAACGAGATGAAGTCTCCCAAAGACGGCACGGTGAAGAGGATTCTTACTGCGGAAGGGTCGACAGTTAATGCCGGCGACACTTTGGCGATCATCGAATAGCCGACTCAAGCCGCTCCGCCTATCAGCGACCTACGTCAAACTCTGGCTTCATTGGGATTGGAAAGCGGAGTGCTGAAATTGCGCATACGATTCGCGGCAAACCGGCTCGCGGCGGTAATGCGCCCTGCAACGCTGGAGACGCTTCCGAAACTTAGAGTCCCCGGCCTATTTCATGGTGCCGGCCTTCTTTAAAATCTCTGCCGCAAAGTAGTTTTCTACTGTAGCCTTGTCGCGAATCGTTTCATAGTACGCGGCCTTCAGCAGTTGTTCGCGGCGGTCGCGAAGCTGCTCGCGTATGAATTGTTGCACGCGCGGATCCTTCAACTCCCGCTGGCCCGCCGCTTCTTTGCTGATCAGCTTCACTATCTGGAAGCCGTAAAGTTGATGGCTGCTGGGATCAAAAATCGGCAGAATGCCGGTGTATTGTCCGGGCTTGAGCTTGCTAATGGCATCCAGCGCGGCTTTGTCCTGCTTGAGCTGCGACTCCGGAATCAAGCCCAGGTCGCCTCCGCTCTGCGCATTCCCAGGCTGCTCAGAGTAAGTCATTGCCACCGTGCCGAAATCTTCGCCGCTGTCCAGCCGGTTCTGAATCATCTGGATCTTCTTGCGCGCCTCCGCCTCGTTCTGCGCCTTCATGTTCTTCACCTGCGGATTGGGCTGGGTGGTAACCAGAATCTGCGCCAGGCGATACTGCGGCTCGATCAGATTAAACTCGGCTTTGTGCTGGTTGTAGTAATTGGTGATGTCGTCATCGGAGATGTTGATCTTCGAGGTGACTTCCTTGTTCAGCACTTTGTCGATGGTCAGGGAGCGGCGCAAGTCGCGTTTGAAGTCGTCGAGCGAAATTTGGCGTTCCTTCAGCCGCTTGTCGAACTCCTCCTGAGTATAGGGCGCCTTAATCTCGGCGACCTTGGCGTTGACTTCCTCGTCCGTGGCCAGCAGACCCAGCGATTCGGCCCGCTGCATGAGGATTTCATTGTCGATAAGTCCCCGCAGGATACTCAGTCTGAGGGTGTCGGCCTGCTCCTCGCTGGGCTTCTGGGGCGCCTCGGCAACCTGGTTGTCGTAATACTGTTGGACCTCGGTGCGCGTGATCTTGCGGCCGTTGACGGTCGCCATTACGTCCGCGCCACCCTGCTTGCTGGAACAGCCGAGGCTGGGGAACAGCCCAATGAGGACCAACGGAATTATCAGCCGGGCGAGACTTGCTACCCTTTTCCCTTTTAGTTCCAAACTACGCCCCTCCTGAGAGGCAGAACGCGGTAGTGGTGCAGTTTGAACAGGGATGCGTGCCTTTCGCGCACCGGCGCGAATCGGCACGCCCAGATCCCTCGCTTCGCAAAAGAAGCTCGCTCGGGATGACAACCAAACTGCACCACCACCAGAACGCGGTTAGTCGAAGCCGTCGGGCGCAGCGGTGCGACTGAATCGAAAAAGCAATTGCCAGACCAGCAGCCTGCCAGTCACTTGCTGGACGGTTCCTGATGTGGTGGCGTAACTGGCGCGGCCGGCGATGCCGGAGGCTGGATGCCCGCAGCCAAAAGCTGACGGTTCAGCGCCGCCTTCATTTCGTCAGCGTCGACTGCGCCTTCCAGGCGTTCCCCATTAATGAAAACTGTGGGCGTGGCGCTGACCCCCACTTTGTCGCCCTCGGCCACCGATGCCTTCACGACCACATCCGACTGCGCCTTGAGACATGCCTGAAGCCGGGGCAGATCGGCCCCATTCTTCTTGCCGAAGTCCATGGTCTGCCGGTCGATCTGGGCAAACGAGGCGGGCAGAGCTTGTTGCGAGGCATCGATCGCACGCTGATTGGCGTGCAGGTAGTCGGCCAGCTCCCAATAGGCTGTACCGCTCTCCTTGGCCAGGCAGTTGGCGTCGTTGGCGGCATGCTGCGCCCAGGGATGCATGGGCAGGGGATAGTCCTTGTAGACGATCCTAATCTTGTCTTTGTACTGCGGGAGGATCTCGCTCATCAGGGTGCTGTGCATGCGAGCACAAAACGGACACTCGAAGTCATCGAAGTTGACGATGGTCACCTTGGCGTCGGGATTGCCTCGCACCGGCCGGTCCGCCAGGTTGATCTGGTTCATGGTTTCCACATAGGGGTCCTTGGTAAGGTCGAGCTTGGTAAACCGAATGAGCGTCTTGCCATCTTTGGAAAGCAGGAACTCGGTCTTTTGCGACTTGTCCTGGCGGGTCATGGTGATGGTCAGTACATCGTAATTAGCGAACTCGCTGGGAGTTGGCGCGCCGACGGTGATGTTCACGTCCGGTGGAATGTTGAAGTAGGACCGAACTTGCCGCTGAATACGCTCGCTCACATCGGGCTGGATAGTAGATGTCTTGTTCGGCTGCGCCGAACACCCCAGGCACGACATCAGCGATAGGATCGCCAATCGTTTCAAGAACAAGGTGGAAGACCGCCTTTCGGAAGGAAACATGAAGTCTCAATTATCTCACGGGGTGGCGGCAAGGTGCTTGTCCCCCAGAAAGCTGGCGCCCTTTGAGGATTGCTATCTGCTGCCAGCGGGTGGAGCACATCAACTGTGCATTGCTCTAAGGGCGTATCTGCGCGAGGTGCTGCAGCGCATTGCGGACCATCCTGTCAACCGCATCGAGGAGTTGCTGCCCTGGAATCTAGGTCCAGCAATCCAGCCTGTCTCCTCCTAGCCCCTAAAGCTTCCGCGCGGTGGTGCTCTCAGTTGGCGAACTCCGTTGCGGCCGCTGAACGGCAGCAGGGTTGGGATACCTCACTCCACGCAGCCACACGGAGAAAATCACGCCCCAAATAGCCAGCAAGACCAGGGTGAAGATGCTGGCCTCCGGACCAAAACCACCGCCAGTCAGCAATAGGTTACCGTGAAAGCTGGCGTTGAACAGATGTCCGTTGGCGGGGTAACCGCTGTCTGGCACGCCGTAGAAGTAAACCTCGGCCCAGGCCCATGCCGAGTGGATTCCAAGCGGCATCCAGAGATCACCGGTCCTCCGCAACACCAGGCAGGTCACCAGGCAGTACATCGTCGCCGACACCGGTCCCAGCCCATGACCGCTGGGATTGAAGTAATGCATTCCGCCCATGACCAAGGATGTGACGATGGCTGCCGGCCAGAAGCCAATCCCCGTCGTCAGCGTGAATAGCAGGTATCCGCGATAGAGGAAGTCCTCGAGCAATGCGCCCAGGAATAGTACAACAGCCCAAGCGGCGGCGTACTTCCACACATCCCATCCGTGCAGTGCGATGGCGCCGAATGAGAAGACGCCGGCAAGGCGCATTGTCACAAAAAGTAAACTCATCGACACAAAGCTGAAACAAGCCCCCTGCCAGAACTGGCGTCCGAAGGCTCGCCGCCATGGCAAGCCGAAATCGGCGAAGGTGCGGCGTTCGATCCGTCCCATAATCCAGGTTGCGATTAGCAGGGGAAGGACAAGCAAGTCGATCGAAAAGACAACGTCCAACGGGGTCGAGAAATCGGCATGCGTGCGGCGGATCAGAGCATCGACACTGCCACTCACACCGTAATAGAGCGGCAGGAGGATGGCGAAAAAGATTAGCAGCCGCCAGCCCGCGCGCAGACCGTTTGGTCCCTTCAAAAGACTATAGCGCGCCATTACAGGCGCGGGCATGGCTTCAGAAGCATCGCTCATAGGGAATCGCGTCGCTTAAGTCCCGCACCGAATTTCATACCTTTGTCCGTCGCGGCTGCACCTGAACAGGCATTAGACGCGCTCGGCATCAGAGCGCTAGCCACCAAACAGCAGCCTCGTCTAACCTAAGACGCCTTGCCTCGCAACGACTCGGCTGGAAGCAAAGCATTCATGGATCCCGAGCGAAAGCCTTCGAGATCCAATGTGACGTACAAAAATCCCAGCGCCTTGAAGATCGCGGTGAGTTCCGCCGCCATTTCCAGGGTCATGGCGCGAGGCAATTCCTCACGAGCGATTTCGAGGCGCGCTATCTGGCCATGATGCCGCACGCGGAACTGGCGAAATCCGAGCTGACGCAGCGCCTCTTCGCCTTGCTCCACCGCCGCAAGGGCCTCTCGCGTTACCGGCCGGCCGTACTCGATGCGGGAAGCCAAACAGGCGGAGGCGGGCTTGTCCCAGAGACGCAATCCTGCCTCGCGGGCAAGCTGGCGGATGTCTTGCTTGGTCAGCCCAGCTTCCAGCAGCGGCGCCGCTATGCCGTGCCGGCGCGCGGCATTTTGTCCCGGACGATAGTCTGCTTGATCGTCAACGTTCACGCCATAAGCAATGGCATCGAAGCCGCAGTTCCGGCGGTATTCTTCCATCTTGGTGAAAAGTTCGTCCTTGCAGTGGAAACAGCGCGCTGCGTCATTGCGCCGGTATTCGGCACGCTCCATTTCGCTGGTCTCGATGATCTGGAGTGGAATGCCCTGCTCTTCGGCAAAAGCTACGGCATCGCGCATTTGGAATCGCGCCAGGCTGGGGGAATCGGCCAGCACCGCCATCATGCTGCTTCCAAGTTCACGATGTGCAGCCCACGCCAGAAAACTGGAATCGACGCCGCCGGAATAGGCAACCAGCAAGCGCCCGAATGCGCGGAGGTGAGCTCGCAGGGAAACAGACTTGGTCTGGAGATCTTCCGCTACGGAAGGCGAGTTGGAACGCAAACCCGGCATCAGATTATTGTAAGACAATCGCATGCAGAGGGAGGTTGCGAGCTAGCACAGCCCGGTTCGCAACGGCCGAAAGTGCGTACGTTGATCCAACCGGCGAAACGCTTTTGAAAGGTCGCTTGTGAGTGTTGCATGCGGATAGAGGAGATCGCCTACAATAAGGCAATATGGCCGACAACCCTGGGGCTGAAAGAGGTTCGTCTCGTCCGCGCGAGGATCTCCACAGAAAACGTGCCCTTCAGTGGACTGGCGGCGCTGCTGTCCTGATAGTTCTTGTTTGCGTTACCTGGCTGGTGTGTGAGCGAATCCCTTTTCCATCAGATTGGTTCGTGCTTCTGGGCTTAACATGGGTGCTCTTCTTGCTGGCTAGTCTCTGGAAAATTCCACAATGGCAGGTCGGAGATGTAAGGCCCCTCGACGCCAAGGAGAGATTTGACGGCGTTAACGAGGCACGCAAGACTCTGGCTCAGATATTGGGCGGAGCCGTGCTGCTGGCTGGTTTGTTTGGCACTTGGCAGAACATCAAAGTTGCTCAAGAGTCACTGGCTGTATCCCAAGAATCTTCTCAGAAATCATTGCAGGTCTCGCGGGAGGGGCAGATTACCGACAGGTTCTCGAAAGCTATCGAAGAGCTTGGAGCAGTCGACGCCCGCGGCAACAAAGAGCTGGAGCTGCGGCTAGGCGGAATGTATGCGCTTGAGCGCATTGCGAATGACTCCGAACGCGACCACTGGACGATCATGGAAGTCCTGTGTACCTACGTCCGGTTGAACGCTCCCCGCAAACCGCAGGACTCGGCTCAGAAGACGCAAACTGTGGATCCACGCGTACAACCTCCCGCCGATATCCAGGCTGCTCTCACGATTCTTGGGAGACGAGATCCCACACACGAACGCGCAGATCAGATTCTTTATCTTGGCAACACAAATCTCCGCGGTGCGGTTCTCCCCAAGGCAAACCTCAGCGGTACGGACTTCACTGGGGCATACCTTCGCTGGGCGAACCTCACAAATGCGAACCTCAGAGGGGCGTACCTCGCCGGTGCGGACCTCGTCGCGGCGCAACTCGGGAAGGCGGATCTTCGCGGGGCGTATCTCTTCGGCGCCGACCTCAGTGGTGCTGCCTATCTCACTCAGGAGCAAATTGACTTGGCAGTGGGAGATTCTTCTACCCACTTGTCCCCCTACCTGCACATGCCGGAAAGCTGGAAGTAAGGCACTGGTACCGCTCCGCAGGAGAATTGAGAATTGGCGAAAGCGCGACTCCGTTAGGCTTTTACCAAGGCGTATGATGTATGTGCTTGCCTGGAGCTCCTTTAAGAGAGAGTCGGTGGAGTGCCCATTATGCCCCGAGTTCGCGATACAGCATAAGGAGAGATCATGTATTCGAAGAGTGACAAAAGGCCATGCACCATCGTTTTTCTTGCCATTCTGTATCTTCTCGCGCTGCCAGGCGCTGCAAACGCCCAAGCCCTCGCAGGCGCCACGGGTGCATCCTCCCAATGGGGTTCGGGCTGGCTCGACCTCGGGCCCCCAGTTGACTTCACGAAAGGAGATCGCCTGAAGCTATTGATTGGTGGCACCGCAACCAAGGTCGTTGTTAGGCTTCTACCCAAGGGCGCATCGCCCGATATGAGCGTCGGCATCGTCTTGGGTGTGATAGATGTTCCGAGATCAAGGATTGTCGAGATCACTATTCCTGAAGAACGAAAACAGGTAGTTCAAATCTCAGTACACGGGGGACCGAATCCTTGGGGTCGGTTTCCATTAGGTGGGGGAAATGGACCTGCTACGATCGAGTCCGCCGAGCGATTGAAACCGAAGTAGCCTTTTGGCAGGCGGGGCGTATTGACGACCTTCTTGTCTCGGGCTGCCAAGATCAGTCTGTGACCTCCGTTCAGTCGATAAGCTGAGTTCAACCACAACATAAGGAGGTGTTATGTACTCCCTGCATGATAACAGGCTCTCCACCATTCCCATTTTATTGGTCGTCCTGTTTTGTGCAGTGGCGCCTGGCGCTGTGAGCGCCCAAGTCATCAAAGGCAAAATCGGCTCGTCGCGCCCATGGGGCTCGGGATGGCTTGACCTCCCGAACCCAGTTGACTTCGCCACAGGGGATCGTCTCAGACTATCGGTTGGCGGCAAGGCAACCAAGATACTTGTTCGGCTTCTACCGCAAGGAGGAGATCCGAATAAGGCCATCGGCGTCCTCGGGGGAGTGATAATTGTTCCGAAGTCGAGGATCGTCGAGGTCACCCTCCCAGAAGATCGAAAACAGGTCGTTCAAATCTCGGTACATGGGGGACCTAGTCCCTGGGGAACCAATCCACTGGGGGCAGGGAACGGGCCTGCTACCATCATATCTGCCGAGCGAGTGAGGCCGTAGCAGCCTATTGGCCTAGTACAGCCTTTGCAGACGCTTGATGCTGCCAAAGGTGCCCACATTGGTGAGGCTAAAGGAGAAGTGGTAGGCGTTCTCGTTGCGTACGGTCCCCAGAGCATAGCGCTGATACTGAAAGGCCAGCCCGCAACAATCCCAGTTGTAATTGGTTTGAATGGTCGCCCCTTGGAGCAGCGGAGGGGGATTGGCAGACATGCCCACGCTTACCGCCGCGCTGAAGCCCGGTTTGGTCATGCCGCCATAGATGGTGCCAATGCGCCACTGGTTGTAAGCCTGCTGGGCTTCAACCCCGTTGACTAAGGCGACCTCACCGGGGGCGTCCAAATAAGTTTGGCCGCCGTTCAGGTACCAGTTGCCCCAACGGTAGCCGGCAAAGATGGTGCTGGCATTCACCTGGTGCAATACCGGGTCGTAGTCCAAGGCCCACTGAAAGTCGGTGTTGCCGGATTGAAATCGCAGCCGGGAGATGATAGGCGAGAATATTCGCGGCTCGGTGAGGAAGGCGATGCCGGTGAAATCGACGGTGCTATCGAATACGTTGCGCACGCCAGGCACGAGCGCTCCGCCAAATGTAGGATCGAGGAAATATTTCTGGGCAAGCTCCCAGGTCACGACATTGCCTGCCGGACCCAACCGGTCCTTGCACGCCGCTTTCTGACTTCCATTGTCTGTCGTGGAGGGGTTTCCCGATAACGAGGAGGATTCCTGCTGCTGATAACACTTCGCGCTTAGGGTCGTCTTTTTCGAGTAGAGCCGGTTGATGACGCCATACTCCACTTCATTAGTGTCAGCCAGAATGTCACGGTAGTCGAAGCGAATAATCTGGCTAAAGTCGCTGATGCCGGTCTGGTAGCGGTAGATCGCGAAGGGTTCAATGGTGTGCTTGAGCACGCGGCGGAAGGGCTTGCGTTTGAAAATCTTAGACAGCGTTGGTGGGCGGACCTCGAACGATGCATTCGCGACATTGCGGTTAATTGGGTCCTGGATCGCCCTGCCAATGAGGGTAGAATTCGAGCTCGGTTCCAGCCGCTCTGTGTAGTAGGTCTCCCTCGCTCCGACTTCGGGACGGAGGGTCCAACCACGAAACAGCTTGGGCCACGCAAGATAAGGCGCGGCGTCAACCCTTCCGACGATGGGGGCGGTTGCGAAGCCGATTTCGCTGCGCGAAACTCCCTCGATCGCCGCGTCATAGGCATACACGAAATCTGACCGGTCGAAAGGCCGCTCCGCCATTGACAGCTCCAGGCTGGGCGCATGGACGATGCTGATGAAGTCGCCGGGATTTTCGCTTTCATAGTTTTGGTAACGCGATGCCAGCAGACTCAAGCCATAGCCATTCCAGCTCTTGATCAGAAAGCCGTCGGAGCGGACCTCGGAATTAATGGCCTCGGTAAAGCCTTGGGCGAACGCAAGACGGAAGATGTATGAGGAGAGGTAGTCGACGTTGAGCACACCCACAAAGCCATAAGGCAGTTGCTTGAACCCGTTGGCCTTAAACTCCTCGCCGCCCTGGTTCTGGCCGGTTTGCGGGTTACCCTTGTAATCGATTACCCCGAAGTATTGGGCCTCGAAAGCGGAGCCGAGGCCGAGCCAGCGTAAATTGCCATACTCGGCCCATCCACGCTTGCTGTACAGATCAGCCCCGATCGTGGCATCGGAGTTGCGACTGATCACCCAGTAGAAGCCGTCTCCCAGGATGGTTCCGCGGCTGTTGGACTGCCCGATTGCCGGGACCAGGAAGCCGCTCTGCCGCCCGAGATTGTCCGCGGGATGTTGCACGTAGGGGAAGTAGAAGACGGGAATGCCGTCCAGCTTTAGCGTAGCGTGATGCAACTGCGCCTCATCGCCGATCTCGATATTGGACATTTTGGAATCGAGTTGCCACTTGGGTTTCGGCAACTGGCACGAGGTCACAAACCCGTAATAGACGCGATAATGGTCCGGACCTAGTCGTTCCACCACCTTGCCGGTGAAGAAGAACGGCGTCGAGGAGGTAAGAAACATCGCCTTGTTCTTGACGCGGGCGCCGGTGGAGCCGGTGGCGTCATAGAAGATGCCGCTGTCACGGCTGACGTCGTAAGTGGCGTGGCTGCCAACCACGTGCTCATTGTGCGGACCGCCGTCGAATACCACATGCCCGGTTGCCGTCACCTGACCGGTGGTGGAGTCATACGTCGCCTGGTCGGCGTGCAACGTGCTTGTACCAAAGCGAATCTCGACATGACCGCGCCCGCGGTAGATGTCCTGGTTCTTTTCCTGCTCATCAGCGCGAATCAGTATTTCGTTGCGGTCCGGGGCAACATTGATCGCCGGCCGCGGCGGTCCCAGTTCCTGCTGGCTGTTTTCCTGTAGTTCCTGCTGGATAATCTGCTCGGTCTTCGTGTCTTCCTCGCCGGCATCCGTTCTCACCGTGATTTCAGGCTTAGAGGCCGGTGGTTGGGCAGGCGTTTGCGCCGGATTTTGCTGCTGTCCCGAAGCAGGCAACTGGCTGGTTAATACGCCAGGCCGCAGAAACAGGTGACACAACAACAGCGCCGTGATAATCAATCGAATGCGAGACATCATCGATGGGCGGGCGTTCCTTCGCCAGTGATCGGATGAAGCGGAACCTTGCAACTTAGCACGTTGCCTGCACACAGGCAAAACGTGCCGGGCTCTCGGTTGATGACCACGCGCAGCTTTGACGTTCTCCTAAATCCGCTGGGCGCATGCCGTTGTGCGTCCGACTTGTCCGAGCGCAGCCGAGCAATGTCTCAATCGGGCGGCAGATGACCTCTTTTCTCATTCAACTTTGTACCGCGACACGTTCCACAATTGCGAAGCAAGAGAATAGTTGCGTCACGACATGATCGAACACCAAAGGTTACCCTCTGACCCTACCGCCGATTCGCCGCAACCGTCTGCTGACCTCTGGCGGACCGAGATCCAGGCGCGGGTTGCGGGTTATCGCCACCGGCGTGGGCGCCGCCTCGAGGGGGCTTTCAGCATGCGCTTTCCGTTCCCTCCCATCGAGCTGGAGGGCAGTCCCGCGGCGCCCGAAAAACAAGTATGCGAAGCTAGCCAAGTGAACTTAACAGCCGGTGACGGCTTTCGCGCTGATCCCGTCGTTGCGGCTGGACTTGCCGAGACGACAGAACTGGTTTCAGTGTCAGCTCACACTCCTGCGGTCGCAGATGAGCAATCTGGGACCGAGATCGCAGCCATCGCTGAGGAGCCAGAGCTAGCTTCCTTCCTTCCAGACGCCGCGTTGGAACTCTATCCGCCGCCCGCGCCTGCTCCCATCTCACCGCCGCAACGCCAGCGAAAAGTCATTGCATTTCCGCGACCGGCTTCGGCCACGCTCGAAACATTCGATCGCCTAGCCGATCCGGCCGTCCCAGAGCAGCTTCGCATTTTGGACGTGCCGGAGGAATTGGAGGCGTTCCCAACCGCGCCGCTACTCGACGGATTACAGTTGCCGCCGGGCGCTCAGCAAGCCGCTGTGGGGCCGGCTGACCATATTGAGCTGCCGTTTCAAGCGGCGTATATCTCGCAACGTCTTTACGCGGGTCTCATCGATTGCGCGATAGTTGCCGCAGCGACGGCGGTTTTTGGCGCCGTCATCTACAAGATGCTGCCCAGGCTGACGGTCACCAAACCCTTTCTGATGGCCGCAGGGGCGGTCCCGGCGATGCTGTGGGCGGTGTATCAGTGCGTCTTTACGATGTACAGCGGCGCCACCCCTGGAATGCGGATGTTGGGTCTCCGCTGGCGCACGTTCCAGGGAGCAGATCTTAGCTGGCGCCATCGTCGCAGCCGCGTGATCGGGCTGTACTTTTCCACGGCGTCCCTCATGATGGGCTTGTTGTGGGCGCTGGTGGATGTGGACGCGCTATGCTGGCACGACCGCATTAGCCGGACCTATCCGGCCAACCGGGAGTAGCTGCGGCCTCTGGCCGGCAGTGTACGGCGACTCAAGGCTGGGAAATCATCTGCTGACAACTTTCTACCAAACGAGTACATTCAAGCGAGTTCCATCGGCGCAGCTCGCGATGCGGCGATGGCAGCCCGTCGCGGCCGTCGTAGAATTGAACTCACCATGAAAGCCGTCCTCGTCACTCGCACAGGTGGTCCGGAAGTTCTGGAAGTGCGGGATGTACCCGAGCCGCAGCCGGCTCCGGGCGAAGTTATGGTTCGCGTGGAGGCGGTGGGCATCAACTTCGCCGACACGCTCACCACCCGCGGCGTCTACAGCGGCACGCCGCCTGCTCCGTTTATCTCGGGGCGCGAGTTTGCCGGAGTGGTCGAGGAAACTGGCAAGCGCGTCATGGGCTATATGCAGTGGGGCGCGGCTGCCGAGAAGATCGCCATGAAACCGGAGCTGCTGTGGCCGCAGCCGAAGGCTTGGAGTTCGGCACAGTCAGCCGCATTTCCGGTGAATTTTCTGACCGCATACTTGGCGTACTGGAAGGCAGGGCTCACGAGCGACGCGCTGGAACCCATCCTCTGGAATGATGCACATCAGCGCCGGGTGCTTATTCACGCCGCGGCTGGGGGCGTCGGCACCGCTGCCGTCGAAATTGGCAAGCTGCTGGGCATCGAGACGTACGGGACTTCCTCATCTGATGAGAAGCTGGAACGAGTGAAGAAGCTCGGACTGGACCATGCCATCAACTATCGCGAAGTGGATTACGAGCAGCGGGTGAAAGAGCTGACCAATGGCGAAGGGGTGGACGCCGGTCTTCGAAATGCTGGGCGGCGAGCACACCGCCAAGAGCCTGCGCTGTTGCCGTCCCTTTGGACGAGTGATTATCTATGGGACCGCGACCGGCCAGCGGCAGCAGTTCGATTCCGGAGTGATGATGGCGAAGAGCCTCAGCGCACACGGACTGTGGCTCAGCGTGCTCGCTAAAGATCGCGAACTCATTGGCCGAACTCTTCAGGCCATGCAGCCCTGGATCGAGCAGGGCAAACTGCATCCCGAGATCGGGCATACCTTGCCCATGGAGCAGGCTGGCGAGGCGCATCGCCTGCTGTTGCAGCGCGCCAATTACGGCAAGATTGTGCTCGCGATCGGGTAGCTTTCACAGGGCGTGGCGAGGCCGGCGCCGTCACCGGCAGAACTATTGGCGCTACGACATATCGCAGGATTATCATCTGGAACGATGGCTGCTTCTCTCAAGAAAGCTGAAGCAATGTCCAACATTGCTCACGTGCTCTACGACTTCCTCCCAGGCTCCGGACGCCCCGACTGGAAGGGGCACATTTCTTTCAAGAGCATCGCGCAGCGGCTCGGGCTAGGGCAATACTGGCAGGAGGGGAGCAAGGAGCCTGCGATTCGACACCTTCTTTCGATGACACTTGAGCGAGAACCGCTAGTTTTCGAGAAACTGATATTGGAGGTCGTTAGTGCGGGGATTCCTTATTGCAAGAGGAACAACAAGCCAATTCGGTCCGTTCAGATAAAAACTCTGAACGGACATCTCTTGGATCTTGGTTTTAAGTTCCCAGCACTTTGGGATAAGGAGTTATGGTATTCGCTAGACGGTGACAGCGCCAAACGAGCGCAGAACGTGGTGGAAGCAGAACTGCGTTCTGAAGAGGTGAAAGCGCAGGGGGTTGTGCTCCAAGAGAGAAAGCGGGAAGAGCTTCGTGATCTTTTCTACGACCTTGGCAAGGACACGAATCGACAAAGGGCAGGGCTAAAGCTAGAGAAAGTTCTGAATGAGCTTTTCGAGATGTTTCAGCTATCGCCTAGGGGTGCCTTCAGGCTAGTCGGTGAGCAGATCGACGGCTCGTTTCTGCTTGACGAGGAAAGTTATCTGGTCGAAGCGAAATGGGAGGCTGAGCGTCTTGCGGAGGATAAGCTGCTCGTGTTTCGCGGGAAGATCGAAGGTAAGTCGTCTTTTACACGTGGACTTTTTGTCTCCATCAGCGGGTTTAGCTCCGAATGCCTTCAGGCCATTT
>JBEKQY010000020.1:0-26584 GCA_049519235.1 Candidatus Korobacteraceae bacterium
CCAGCTTGCGCAGATGAAGAATGGGAGTGTCGCCGACCAGTTCCGTGATCTCTTCGGCGACGTGGAGTGCAGCCATTTCAGCAGTCTTCATGAGGGCTCGGGAGATAACCGTCAAGGGTACGTGATGGAGAATCAGGCGGTCAAACAATGGGCGCTGAGCTAAAAGCGTGGGCTTTAGCTCCTGACGGAAGCGCAGGGGCTAAAGCCCTTTTCTTTACTGCGGTCTGTTCGGCACGACTGAAGTCGTGCCCTGATACAAACCATCCCGTGATCGGCTCTGCTATCGACTTTCGACGGACCGCAGATCCCTCGGCTCCGCGTCCGCCCAATCCGCGAAGCGCGGATCAGCAAATCCCTGCGGACGCTGCGCTCAGGATGACAAATCGAAATGCCTTCCATTGGGCACGACAGAAAGTCGTGCCCTGACACAAACCATCCCGTGATCGGCTCTGCTATCGACTTTCGACAGACCGCAGATCCCTCGGCTGCGGCGGCCAAAGTCGGGCCGCCTCGCTCGGGATGCCAAGAATAAGGGGCTCGAACGCGGCGCTAAAGGGCCGCTCTACCACCGCTACCCCTTCACTGCTTCCGGCTTGCTCTGCAACTGGCGCAGCACATATTGCAGGATGCCGCCGTGCTGGTAGTACAGCACTTCCTGCGGCGTATCGATGCGCACGGTCGCATCGAAATCGATGATGGTGCCGTACGGCTTGGTGGCGCGCACCTTCACCGTCTTGCCCGGCGCGAAGTTCTCCAGCACGTGGGTCAGGCCGATGATGTCGAAGGTCTCTTCGCCGGTCAGGCCGTTGGTTTCTGCGCTGTCGTCGTCGAGGAATTGCAGCGGCAGAATGCCCATGCCGACCAGGTTCGAGCGATGGATGCGCTCGAAGCTCTCGGCCAGCACGGCGCGAACTCCGAGCAGTCTCGGCCCCTTCGCCGCCCAGTCGCGCGACGATCCGGAGCCGTATTCTTTACCTGCCAGCACGATCAGCAACGTTCCCGCGGCACGATATTTTTCCGACGCGTCGAAGATGGTCATCTCTTCGCCGCCGGGCAAGTGGCGCGTGAAAGCGCCTTCACGTTCCGGCGTGAGCTTGTTGCGCAGCCGCACATTGGCGAAGGTGCCGCGCATCATCACTTCATGATTGCCGCGTCGCGATCCGTAGGAGTTGAAGTCGGCCGGCTTCACGTTGTGGGCGATAAGGTATTGTCCCGCCGGACTGGTTGGCTTGATGGAGCCGGCGGGCGAGATGTGGTCGGTAGTCACGCTATTTCCCAGGTAACAGAGCACGCGCGCGCCCGCGACGTCCTTCACCGGAGCAGGATGAGCCGGCATGTTCTCGAAGTAAGGCGGGTTCTTCACGTAGGTGGACTGCTCGTCCCAGGCGAATGTTTCGCCCTTCGGTACGGCGAGGCCGCGCCAGCGCTCATCGCCTTTGAAGACATCGCTGTAACTCCTCTGGAAGAGGTCGCCGGTGATGTACTTGCGCACTACCGCGTCCACTTCCTCGGAGGTCGGCCAAATGTCCTTAAGAAATACTGGGGCACGCTTGCCATTTTTCGTGAAACCCAGCGGCTCGTGCAGCATGTCGAGATCGATGCGGCCGGCCAGCGCGTAGGCGACGACCAGCGGCGGCGACATCAGGTAATTCGCGCGCACCTCGGAGTTGATGCGGCCCTCGAAGTTACGATTGCCGCTCAGCACCGAGGCGACGACCAGCTCTTTCTCGCTGACGACGTTGGATACCTCCTGCGGCAGCGGCCCGGAGTTCCCAATGCAGGTGGTGCAGCCGTAGCCGACCAGGTGGAACTTCAGCTTCTCCAGATACGGCATCAGGCCGGAGCGCGTAAGGTATTCGGTCACGACCATCGAGCCGGGCGCCAGCGAAGTCTTCACCCACGCGGGCACGGTCAGTCCTTTTTCGACCGCCTTCTTGGCCAGCAAGCCCGCCGCGACCAGCACATAGGGATTCGAGGTGTTGGTGCAACTTGTGATGGCTGCAATCACCACGCTCCCGTGATTCAGCGCCTTGTCGAGCTTGACGTGCTCCTCGACAGCGTTCTGCTGCGAATCCATTCCCGCGGGATGTCCACCCTCACCCTCCCAGCGCGCTTCCTGCTTCGGCGGAACGTGCTGGCCGGGCTTCAGCAAGCTGGGTAACGCCTGCTCAAACGATTTCGCCGCCGCGGAGAGCAACACGCGGTCCTGGGGACGCTTCGGGCCGGCGATGCAGGGCTCGACGGTTGCGAGATCGAGTTCCAGCACATTGGTGTACTCGGCTTCCGGCGTGCTGGCGGTGTGGAACAGGCCCTGCTCCTTGCAGTACGCCTCCACGAGTTGCACCTGTTCTTCGCTGCGGCCGCTGAGCCGTAGATAGCGCAGCGTCTCTTCGTCGACGGGAAAGATGCCGCAGGTTGCGCCGTACTCCGGCCCCATGTTGGCAATGGTGGCGCGATCGGCGAGCGGCAGGTTGTGCAACCCAGGGCCGAAGAACTCGACGAACTTGCCGACGACGCCGTGCTTGCGCAGCATCTCGGTCACAGTGAGCACCAGGTCAGTCGCGGTGGAGCCGGCGGCGAGCTTGTTCTTCAGGCGCACGCCGACAACCTGTGGGATCAGCATCGAAACCGGCTGGCCCAGCATGGCAGCCTCGGCCTCGATTCCGCCGACGCCCCAGCCCAACACGCCGAGGCCGTTGATCATCGTGGTGTGCGAATCGGTGCCGACCAGCGTGTCGGGATAGGCGAGCGGCTTGCCGGTCCCGCCGTTCGCGCCGATGAATACGACGCGCGCCAGGTACTCCAGATTGATCTGATGAACGATGCCGGTGTCGGGCGGGACGATGGCGAAGTTCTTGAATGCGCCCTGTCCCCAGCGCAGGAAGGCATAGCGCTCTTTGTTGCGCTGGAACTCCAGATCGGCGTTGAGCTGAAATGCCTGCGGGGTGCCGAACTCATCCACTTGTACGGAGTGGTCGATGACCAGCTCGGCCGGTTGCAGCGGATTGATCAGATTGGGATCGCCGCCCAGAGCCTTCATGGCATCGCGCATGGCCGCCAAGTCAACCACCGCGGGCACGCCGGTGAAGTCCTGCAACAGCACGCGGCTGGGCATGAAGGCGATTTCTTGCGCCGGAATCGTCTTGCCGGTCCAGGAGGTGAGCGCGCGAACGTCGCTGGCCTTCACCGACTTGCCGTCTTCGCGGCGCAACAGGTTTTCCAGCAGAATGCGCAGCGAGTAGGGCAGGTGCTGCGTGGCGCAACCGTGCTTTTCCAGCGCATCAAGACGGTAGATCTCAAACTCCCGCTTGCCCACGCGGAGGACGGAACGACTGTTGAATGTGTTCATGGATGAGTCCCTTCTTACTTATATTGAGGATTCAGGAAAGGGCGCGGATTCCGGCAAATACAAACAACTATCTTAACTCGCCGGCGGGAAGGAGTGCATACAACTTCTGTGAGGCTCACCGCGCTTTTCTTTGCAGCTCCATACATTCGTCGTGCAGCTTGGCATCGTGGGTCAGGCCGTCGGCGACGACGCATTCGCTCAGCGCAGCGTTGGGATCGGAATCCTTCAGCAGGTTGGTGAGCATGATGTGCGGCGTGGGCCAGTCGGGCGCGAGCTTCGCCGCGGTACGCAGCTCGGCGATGGCCGCCGGCATGTCTTTCTTCTTCTGGTAGACGATGGAAAGATTGTAGTGCGTCTTGGCGTCCTTGGGCTCAAGCCGGACGGCTTCCTTGTATTCGGCGATGGCTTCGTCAGGTCTGCCGGCATCGTCGAGCACATTGCCCAGATTCATGTGCGTGCTGGCGATGGTATAGCGGTCCTGCTCGCTCATCTTGTCTTTGGGCTGCGCCTCTTTCGGCGCCAGCGCAAGGGCGGCGCGATAATGCTGAATGGCCCCATTGAAGTCGCGGCGGGTGTAAAGCACGTTGGCCAGGTTATTTTGCGCGCTCACCAATTTCGGATTGAGCCGCACCGCCTCCTGACATTCCACGATGGCGCCGTTTAAATCACGATTGTGCTTGAGCGCCAGGCCCAGATTATCGTGGGCATTGGCATCGTCAGGCCGCAGGCTGACAGCGGTCCGGAATTCGGTGATCGCCTCGGCATAATCCTGGCTGTCCAGGTAAACCCCGCCCAGATTGTAGTGCGCCTCAAAATAGTCGGGGTATTCCTTGATGGCCTCTTTGTACTCGGCGATGGCGTTTTCCGTGTTTCCGTCGCGCTGGAACATGGCGCCTTCACGAAAATGGAGCTGGGCGTCGACAGGAATGATTCGCGTCGGCTTGGCCGGCGCGGCGGGTGGAGAAGCCGGCGCCGGCGCGGTGGTTGCGGGGGGTGACACTGGTTTCTGTTGAGCCGGCAGAGCCGGGGCAGGCTGAGGTTGCGGCGCATCCTGGGCGAACACCCATCCGCAAGCCAGAAGTAACAAAACCGGAACCGCAAACCGAATCGGCCGCAACGATACTTCCTTTTCATCTCTCATGATTGAACGTAGTGAAAGTATATCGCTTGCGCGCTGCAAGAGATTGGCGTTGGGAAGATCAGCAGGTTGCAATGCAAGGACGAGCCATCTTTCGCCAGGCGCATTTTACATCGGCGTAAGCAGGATGATTTGGCCGATTGTCGAAGGCTGCCAGCCGAAATTGAACACACCAACGTCGGCAGCCGACTTCCCTTGCAGGAAGATACAAGGGCTGCTATATCATCGAACGTTGAACGCCCAGGACTGATCGCCGCTATTGCCATGGATCAACGCAGCTTCCAGAGTTTATTGCGCCGCACGGTTGCCTTGCCGGTAGTGCTGCTGATGTTGCTGGCGGTAACGTTGGCTGGCGAGATACTCTTGCTCTCCTGGTCGCTGCGCTGGGTCGATCACTCGGACCGGGTCATTGACGAAGTTCGCCAGGCGATGCGCAGTGTCGTCGAGATGGATACCCGGCTGCGGGGATATTACCTGACCGGCGATCAAACTTTCCTGGAAGCCTACGATGAAGTCAAAGGGAAGGTACCGGAGCAGCTCGACACCATCCTGGATCTAACTGCCGATAATCCCGGCCAGCAAGCGCGATTGCGCGAACTCCGGGACGTGTGTATGAGCTGGATGCAGTGGGCCGACCGGCAAGCCATGCGCGGGCACCTGAACCCTCCTTCGCCGGGAGATTTACTTGCCGGCCAGCAGTTATTGTCGGAAATTCGCAGCCGGCAGCGGGATTTCGTGAGCGTAGAAGAAGGCCTGCGTGAGGCCCGCTCGCATCGCGCCAAGGTGTTGAATGGCGCCGTGATCGGTTCCGCGGCGGGAGTTTTACTGTTAGTTGCGGTGCTGCTGTTTACGCTTACCCGGCGCGAATTACTGGCGCTGTCGTCCACCTACGAACGTCACCTACAGGCGGAAGCCGAGCAACAACAACAACTCAAAGAAAGCCGCGAGTGGTTTCAGATCACCCTCAAGAGCCTGGGCGAAGCTGTGGTCTCCACCGACCAGGGGGGCAATATATCGTTCATCAATCCGGTAGCGCAGCAGCTCACCGGTTGGGATGAGGCTGCGGCCCGCGGCCTGCCATTCTGTCAGGTGATGCGGCTCTGCGATGAACGCACCCGGCTGGAGGTCGAAGATCCGGTAGAGACGGTGCGCCGCGCGCAGAAGGTTATGGGCTTCTCCAACAGTCTGATGCTGACCAGCCGCACCGGCAAGGAGTACCCGATTGAGCTGACGGGCTCGCCCATTCTCGACGACCGCAGCCAGGTAGTTGGTGTCTCGCTGGTATTCCGCGATGTCACGCAACGTCGCCAGACCGAGCAGACCTTGCGCTCCAGCGAACGGCTGACCTTGGCCGGAAGATTGTCGGCGACCATTGCGCACGAGATTCGCAATCCTCTGGACACGGTTTCGAACCTGATCTATTTGATGCAGCATGAACCGGCGCCCAGTCCGGCCTGGTCGCAATACCTGCGCTTGGCGAACGAGGAAGTGGCCCGCATCGCGCAGATCACCAGCCAACTGCTGACCTTCCACCGCGAAGCACGCAGCCCCACCGCGGTGAACCTGACCGAGGTGCTGGAAAGCGTCCTGGTGCTGTTTGCTCCGCAGATCCGGCAAAACCATATTGTGGTGGAGCGGCATTTCGAAACCGGGCGTAGCGTGCGGGGATTTCCCGGCGAGCTACGCCAGGTTTTTTCCAACCTGGTGGGGAATGCTGTGGAGGCCATGGCGAGAGGGGGACAACTGGTGCTGCATAGCCGAGAGTCGAGCCTGGCCTCCGAGCCGGCACGCAAGGGCATACGGGTGACCGTGCTCGATAGCGGCAGCGGCATTCCTCTGGGGGTACGGCGAAACCTGTTTGCGCCGTTCTACACCACCAAGGGCGAGAAGGGTACCGGCCTGGGGCTTTGGATCAGCCGCGGCATCATCGAGAAACATGAGGGCACGATTCACGTGAGCAGCCGCATTGGGCAAGGGCAAAGCGGCACCGCATTTTCGGTGTTCTTGCCCTTCGAACAGAGGTTTGGATTACTGGATGTAAACGGCGCCCCACCGATCGCGTAAGCGCTACGGGTGCCCCACTGCCCTGGCCTGCTGCATACATTCCTGCGACTTCGCCTTGTCCCCCAGCGCGCGATAGGCTTTGGCCATTCCAACCCAGGCATTTATTAGCATCTCGATCTTTCCTCCCTTATCCTGCACCACATATTGGTAATGGCCAATCGCCTCCCGGAAATTTCCTCGCTGCAATTCATATATGGCCAGACCCATGTTGGCGTCCGAATTGTTTGGCGAGATAGCCAGCGACTTGTAAAAGTGAGGCACAGCTTCTTCCACCCTGCCGTCGATGGCCATTGCTACGCCTAATTGGCTCTCGGCCACCCAGTTACCTGTCGTGACCTGCAAGGCATGCCTCCACAGAGCTTCATCGGTTTGCCAATAGTTGAGCTGGCGCCGAGCCAGCACGGCCAAGACCAGCAATGCAGCGACGCTGACGCTCGGCAATAGAGCGGTTGGCAGATGCAGACGCTGGCCCAAATCCGCTGCTCCCCAGCAAAGGACGATGAACAGGCCCAGAAACGACAAATACGCATAGCGGTCAGCCATGGCCTGTACCCCAACCTGTACGAGGCCGAGCATGGGAACCAATGTTCCCAGAAACCAGAACCATCCCACGGGCAGGTAACGGTGTCGCCGGCCGAGGAGCACCAGCACGGTAATCGCCAGCAAAATCAGACCCGCGGCCAGCACCTTCCACCAGTTCAGTAAATCTCCGGGATGCGGGTACAAAAGGGCAAGCCGGATTGGCCAGAGAGCCTTCTTGATGTACAAGCCATAGGAAAGAATCCCATTGCCCGCCCGCTGCAGACGCGGATACCGCATTCGGGCGCCGTGCTGAACGGTCAGGGTGATGACTGCACTGGCAGCAGCGATCGCCAGCAGCGGAAGCTTTTCCAGGATCAGCCAGGGAAAACTTTTTGCGGGAAGTGCGGCAGCCGGCCGGAGGCCTCGAATGCAATCTTCTTTCCCGGCGAACATCCGCTCTAATGGCCAGTAATCCCAAAGCAATAAAACGCAGGGCAGGGTAATGATCTGCGGCTTGGCCATCAGTCCCAAAGAGAACAGGAGGGCGACGACGGCGTACCTTCCAACTCGCGGCTGGCTCGCATACCAACGGTAAGCGCCCAGAGCCAGCAAGAAAAACATCATGCTGAGCACGTTCTTGCGCTCCGCAATCCACACCACCGATTCGACGTTGATGGGATGCAAAGCAAACAGGGCCGCTACCATGAAACTGCGGCCAGCGAAGCCGGTGGCCCGCAGCAACACCCAGAACAGCAAGACTGCGTTCAGCGCATGAAACAATACGTTCACATCGTGCGGACCGGCGGGATTCAGCCCAAACACCTGACAATCCAAGGCGTGACTGAGCCATGTCAAGGGATGCCAGTTGGCCGCATGGGGGGCGGTGAAGGCCCACTTGACGGTGGCCCAGTTCAAGCCTGACTCGATCTGCGGGTTCCCATAGACGTAGTCGCGATCGTCGTAGTTGATAAATGGGTAGCGATGGACGGGATAGTAAAGGGCGAGAGTCGCGATGACCAGGAGCAGGCTAAGGACGACCGGGCGATTAACTATCGTGGCGAGGAAACCCGCCGTGGGCCGGACAAGGGCTTTCGGCGTCGGATTCACTTCCACGTAGCTCATGCGCTCCTGCCCTGGTTGCGAAGATTATATGTGACCGCCGGTGCACAGTTCAGGCGGTTTAGATTTAGAACCTATTCTGAGCGCTAGCAGTTTGAAAAATCGCTTTGTATCAGGGCGTGGCTTCAGCCACGCCGAAAGGCCGCAACAACAAGGGGGGTTTTAGTTAACGACGAGCTACGAGCCTGCATGCTCCCCAGCTATCCCTGGCTAGGCCAACGGAAAGACGAACTTGGTGGCACTGGGCCTTCGCGCGATTACCTGCAAGCGCCAGCGCCTTGGGCGCGGGACAAGAAAGCCCACTGCTTCAGCGGTGGGTGGCGTTGAATAAAGCCCGCGAGTGCCACGGGCACGGCACAGCCCCGTCATCCGAACATGAATTTAGGGTCGCAGGTTATGCCGGAATGGCGCAACAAGATGGCGAATTCCTCTTCAAAGCTCCGCTTCTGGTGATGTCGGGGCTGGTCAGCGATGTAATCCATCACCGCTTGCTTGTTCGACGCGCTGACGCTGAACGCTCCGTAGCCCTCCTGCCAAGCAAATGCCGAGCCGTGCTGGTTCATCCATCGCGAGCTATTGCCTTTCAGATCCTGGACTGCTTTTGCAAGAGGGATCGCCGCCGGAAGAGCGATGAGCAGGTGGACGTGGTTACCAGTTCCTCCGGCGATGACTAGCGGAATGTTTTTCTCTCGCGCTACACCGCCCAGGTAACGGCAAAGGTGAGCGACGTCCGGTATCGACCTCAGGCGGTCCTTCGTGCTGAAGACGCAATGGAGCAGGTTGGATGTCAGCGCATGCGGCATGTACTTAGCGTAATCGCCGCCCGCTGGGTGTCGGCGTGATGCCGGGCACCCATGCGTGTGCCGTGCCCGGGGCACTCGGGACTTTATGTAAGCCTTCCCACCGCTGAAGCGGTGGGCTTTCTTATCCCGCGCCCAAGGCGCTGGCGCTTGCGGGCACCCAACGTTGGCCGGTGCCCCCCACGTTCGTTCTCGGTTGGCCTATTGACGGCTGCAAAAGAAATGTCCTATCGGCGGTGGAAGCGTCGGGCTTCAGCCCGGCGAAAATCAGGTGACATCGGAAGCGGCTTCAGCCGCGGCAGGGGCTAAAGCCCGCTTTCTAAGGTCCGTTTTCGGCATGGTTGAACAGGCTGCTGAAAGATTCCGATTTCGCGAGCTTTGTGTCAGGGCACGAGTTTACTCGTGCCGACAAAGCCGGAAAGAAGCTGGGCTTTAGTGCGGATTTCTCTCCCTCAGGGGCTAAAGCCCGAATCTCTTTTTGCGACTGTCGGCACGGCTGAAAGCCGTGCCCTGACACGAAGCGATCTACGAGACGCATTCTCCGAATTCGCAGTTGATCCGGGCGGCGATCTGGTTCCTCCAGTCGTCGTCCCAGACATTCCGCTTTCTCATGTAGTGCTCCATGTGTTGCAGCGGATCGCGGGCCGACTCCGTTCTACAGTCGATCAGCGTCGGCCCCGAGCCCTGGCGCGCGCGCTGGATCGACTCCTGCGCCACCCGCCAGACCGCGACCACATCTTTTCCATCGACGACAATACCGGGAAAGCCACAGTCGCGAGCCATGAAGCTGAACGGATCGAGGTAAGCAGGCTGACTGGCAGACGGCTGCCCACTCGCGGCGCTGCTCTTGACCACATACACGATGGGCAGCTTGTGAACTCCAGCAAACTTCAGCGCCCCATGCCAGGGGTCGAGCGATACTACCTCCTTGTCGCAGAAGGCAACGACGACGTTCTGCTTCCTCTCCAGCTTGTGGGCCAGGGCAATGCCGGTTCCCATGTTGAACGGATCGTCGGGAAGAGAAAGACGAGTTATTGAGCCCAGTAAGTCGCCGGGACTGTCAATATCTCCCAAGAGCGTCTTTAGAGGAACTCCCCTCGCGACCAGCGCTGCGAGATTGCGAAGGGATGCGGCGACCGTATCTTCGGCGCCGAGTTCTGCCGTCGTTCCCACGGTGACAGCCTCATCCCCCAGGGCGAGCTCATATTCCGTTGAGTGAGATTGCAGCACGCGCTCCTGCACCAACCGGCATCTCAGCAACGCTGCATAAAGTTTCCGCAGCGTCTCACCGTTCCGCGCAGACGAGCCGTTGCGGTTGGCTGTTTGTGGCGCCGCTGCTGTCAGCGGTGGCTTTGCCGTACGCGTTTTGCGCGAAGATTTATCCGACGCAGTCGTGACCTTGGTTGCCATTCCGCTCGTTCCCTGAGAATTCGTCATTGTATCGCAGGCGGAAATGCGGTCTTGACGACGAGGTGGGCTCGTCATCGGGATCAAGGAGTGGCAATTGTTTGCGAAGTTCATGAATGGCTGATGAAAGTTTTCAACACAAATGTGCATAACGCTGTGGAAAAGGCGACCGTATGCCTCCTAAGTTGCATGGACTCAAAATTTCTAACAAAATGCACCGAAGCGAGTGCGGAAACAAGGACTCGGATTTGGTTAGTGCGAAGCATGGGTTTCCGGGGATGCCGTGGCCGGATGGCATCGTGCTAGTCTGACGCGGTGAAGTTGCGACTCGACAAGCTGCTCATGGAACGTGGTCTGGCGCCCTCTCGCGAGCGCGCGCAAGCGCTCATCCTTGCGGGAAGAGTCCTGGTGAATGAGCAGAAGCTGGAAAAGGCTGGCGCCAGCGTGGACAGCGAGGCGACCCTCCGCCTGCTTGGCGACGACATGCCCTATGTTTCCCGCGGCGGACTGAAGCTGGCGCGCGCGCTGCAACACTGGAGCATTGATGTTGCGGGCAAAACCTGCCTGGACATTGGCGCGTCGACCGGTGGTTTCACCGATTGCCTCTTGCAGGCGGGTGCGGCGCGAGTGATTGCGGTCGATACCGGCTACGGCCAAATGGACGCCGGACTACGCAACGATCCCAGGGTTCGCCTGCTGGAGAAGACGAACGCGCGTTATCTCACCCCTGAACAGATCTGGGAGGACGGCAAACCAGTCCGCATCAGCCTGGTGGCGATGGACGTGTCATTTATTTCTGCTACCCTCGTTTTTCCCGCAGTGCTGCGCTGCGTTCGTTCGTCAGCAGCGGATTTCCAACTTGTCGTCCTGGTAAAGCCGCAGTTCGAGGCTGGCCGTGGAAAGGTGGGCAAAGGCGGCATCGTGCGCGATATCCAGATTCAGCAGGCGGCGGTGGACAAAGTTGCGCGTGCAGTGCAGCAGCTCGGTGGCTCCGCGATTGAAGTTATCGAGTCGCCAATCCTGGGCACCGGAGGCAACCGCGAGCTTCTGCTGTATGCCCGATTCTCCTGAGCCTCGGCGCAAGCCGCGATAATCGCGTTACACTGGCAGTCGCAGACAGCATCGCAAAGGACAGTTGGTTCTTTACCACCGAGGACACGGAGAGCACGGAGGAGCCCCTTTTCACCAGGTTTGTGTCAGGGCACGAGTTTACTCGTGCCGAACGCTGCGCCAAGAATGACGGGCTTTAGCCCCTGCCGCCGGCTAAAGCCGGCTCGGAGGTCCTAAAGGCGGTCCTATCGGCACGACTGAAGTCGTGCCCTGACACTGAGACTGGTGCAAAGGAACTCCTCCGTGACCTCCGTGTTCTCCGTGGTGAATAATAGCCCCGATGAAATCAGCCGCCATCATCTCCAAGCCGTCCAAGCCCGAGCTGGCCGGCATTCTGCCCGAGCTGCTCGCCTGGTTCGGCAAGCGCGGATACAAGCTCTACCTCGACCAGGAAACCGCACAGTACATCGATGGGGAGGAAGTGATTGTCCGCAAGAATATCGGCGCCAGGCATCCGGATTTTGCGCTGGTATTGGGGGGCGATGGGACGTTGCTGTCCGCGGCGCGCGCCGTGGCCCATGAAGGCGTGCCGATTCTGGCGGTCAATCTGGGCTCGCTCGGATTTCTCACCGAGGTCCCGCTTAACGAGATGTACTCCACCCTCGAAGTGGTCGACGCCGGCACCTGTCCTATGGAACAGCGTGCCGTCATCGACTGCACGGCGTTCCGCGGCAATGAAGCTCTCGCCCATCATTTTGCCTTGAACGACGTGGTAGTGAACCGGGGCGCGATTTCCCGCCTGGTGGATTTCGATTTGCTGATCGACGGAGTGTTCGTCTTCAACTACAAGGCGGACGGCGTCATTATCGCCACGCCGACGGGTTCCACCGCCTACTCGCTGGCGGCGGGCGGCCCGGTGCTGATGCCCAGTGTCCAGTCCTTCGTGGTGACGCCGGTCTGCCCACATGCACTCACCCATCGCCCCTTGGTGGTGACCGACAAAGCGCAAATTGAGCTGCGCATCGAGACCGGGGCCGAAGAGGCGTTTCTCAGCATTGACGGACAGGTCGGCTTGCCGGTTCAACAGGGCGACCGCGTGCTGTGCCGCCGCGCAGAGCACAACGTGAAGCTGCTGCGGCTCCGCCGGACGTTCTTCGACGTGCTGCGCAACAAGTTGAAATGGGGTCAGCGGTAAGGACGGCCCAGGTGCGTGAGGGTTACTTGTGTAATGGGGACTTCACAACACCTAATCTGGGCTGACCTCATCTGGGCTGACCTCGCTGCACGATAACTTCCGAGTAGCCGACAATCCACCCGCCAGGCAGTCCCTGGCCATGATACTGACCCTTCTTTCCCTCTGTGTTGGTGATGCCAGCGAGATCAAAAGCCTGGTCCACCCGAGCCTGAATTTGATTTCCCTTGCCATATCTCAAGCAAACCACAATCATGGAATGTTGCAAGGGGGCGTTTTCCCCAGGGGGCAGCAACATGAGGTTGACGAAGACGATCACTTTGCGGGTTCTGCTCTTGGCGGGGACGTTATTAAACGCGCAGGAACACGCTCCAACCAAGGCTCAATGTGAGGCAGATTCAAAAGTGTGGGCTGGCCAGAGCATTGAAGCGTTAGCAAAGTCGCGGACGATAAAAGTGGATGAGTTGCTTCTGCGGGCCATGGAGATGGAAAGTTGTTCGGTCGCCTACGAGGAAGGAGCCGACCACTACGCAATGATGGCTGAGGAGTATGGTGCTGCCTACGACTCTCGGGTACAAGATTTCTTTAAGCGGCATCCCGACGCTCTGAAGAAGTTCGTCGTAGAGGACGATGCCGGGTTGCGTTGAGAATTATACTTGTGCGCAGGAGGCGAAGCGGATGAACGGTAAGAGCATGTATCAGATGAACGAGGAGGAGCTTCGAAGCCTCATCGGCAAGCTTCGGGCGAGAGACCCAAATTCGATGGAAGGCAGGCAGGAGGCGAGCGTCTTAGTCGATGCGGAGCAGCTATTGCGAGAGATGGTCGAAAAAAGGAATAGGAGATCTCCATCCTTCGATTCGGAAGACATAATTCTCGATCCAGAGAAAGAGGCCTGAAATGAGCCGAGGGCCCTGGACACGGTTGACTCGAATTAGGCGGCGGCTTGAACAGCAGATGCGTTTTGAAGCTGCGATGATCGAACGAAGGCGAGAGGATCTGAAGAAGCGTGGCTATGTACCGCGCGCTGTGGCAGCTTCGTTTCTGCACAAGGAGGCCGTGAGAATTTCGGAGGGGCCGGACAATGAGTTTGTGATGGTCGAACTGAACGTGGAAACTGAACGGGTGGACTAGGAGCTGAATTCACGTACACACATTCGCCCAACTCTGCGACTTCAGCAATTGTGGCAGCTTTGATGTTCCAATAACTTGTTTGTTTTCAGTGGGGCACGAAAATCCAACTCCCGCCGCCTCCACCACCACTGCGCCCCACGCGTTTGCTCTCCGACACATTGTAAAATCGCGAATGTGTGGGGCACCGGCTTGGATGGTGTGGATAGGGCTCGGCGTCGCGCTTGTCTTCCTGTTCTTTCTATTTTTTCAAAGGCGGCTGTTCGGCCAATCAATGCAGGGTTTGAATACAGTGACGATTGTCAGTGATGCGCTGGACAGCGTCACTCTCCCGGCGCTGACTTCTCCCGACCTCACCAATTTGACTGGAGACGCACGGTCGGAAGCATTGACCGCCTGGGGCATCCAGTTTTATGTCTTCTCGGTCGTCGCGCATGTCAGAGCAGTCCTCCGTGGGCTGAAGGTAGTCGCGACCACCGGGGATTTCGCTCCGACGTTTGTGCTGGCCCGGCACATTTTTGAGTGGACTGCACAGGTCTGCTACGTCGCCGAGAACCTTGCACAGCACGTCGCGAGTCACGATTGGAAAGCCGCGCGAGAATTGCTTGACGAGGTCGTCATCGGGGGCAAGTGGGTCAAAGAACATGGCCACAAATACGGTTCGTCGCCGACCGCAGCATCTCTCCCCGACCCACTCAGGTTGAAGCACGCATTGAAGTCTTATGAAGCGTACCTCAAGCAGAAGTATGGCACCGAGGGAAAGGACGACTACGGGCTGCTCAGCGAATACTCGCACCCGAACGGAGCCTGTCTCCTGCAATATCACGACACGGGCGCAGGAGGAGAAGTCAGCTTCGTCGAACCGACTTCAGGTTCGCCTCTGCCGGATGTCAACTGGTGCCTCGTTGACCTTGTCAAATTTCTTATCGAGCTGCTCCGGCTGAGTGGAGAACAGACGGTGAGGCCGGGGCTGGGAGCACTAGCGACCAGACTGTCTGGGATTACCTCGGGCAAGAAGCGGGGATGACCGGCGGGTGGCGGACATTCGGCCTAATCGGGTGCAACTCATTCGGGCGGGTTTTAGAAAAGCCGATGTCAAGATAGAATGTCTTTCCCTCCTTCAACCTCACGATGTCCTTTAGTGCATTCGCTAAGAAACAAATTGAATCTGAAATAGCACGCTACCGAGATGAACGAAGGTAGGCGGTTCCAGACGCAATGTGCGAGTGAGGTTCGCCGGTGGTAACGCGTGTGACACTGCCGAAGTAAAAGGCGCGGATTGCGGCCGCGCCTGTTTTATTCGCTTTCGGACTTCAGGCTCTCCTGGAGCCAATAGCGCGCTTCATATTCGCACTTCCTGGAACAGAAGGTCTGTCCGTCACGGGCCCGGCTTGTGCTTTTCAGATATTGGGAATAACACCACAGGCAGACAGCGGTAGCAGTGGCTGCGTCAGATCGATTTGGTTGCATGGGCTCTCCCAGTGGAATGCGAGCATAGGCCAAGCCGCCCGCAAACGCAATCGGCAAAATGAGGGATACCCAAGAGAGTCAATCCGTCAGGACCGAAAGTGGGGGTTAGAGCAGTTTCAGGGTTGCTGTAGAGCGGGTAGAGCCGGCCTTCAGGCTGGCGTCCAAGATCGCCCCTCCCTTTAAGGCTTGAGCCGCAGCGGTCATTCCCAATGACCGCTGCGGCTCAAGCGATTTGTTTATCCGCAGCGCACGCGGCGCTGAAGAGGCTGATACGAAACCTGTCGTCCCTACGGGACTCGGATTGAATTTTCCACTTACCCAGCACTCCGCCTTCCCACCCCAATTCGCGCAAAAGCGGCGCGAATCGGGGACCCCGGTTTCGGCTCCGTGCTGGGCTAGACTCTTCCGTGCCTACGGCACTCGGATTTCGTTGTTCTTGTTCCACCGCGGAGAAGACGAGCTGAGTTTCGTAACAGCCTCTGAAGCGCCGCTCTACCCGTACTCGCCGGACTACACAAAATTCTGAAATTGCGCTACCCGCGCTCAGGTGCCAGCAGATTGGCGACCGTCTCCCGCCTGCGAATCAGTCGCGCACGCCTGCCCTCGACTAGCACCTCACCCGCGCGTGGCCGGGTGTTGTAATTGGACGCCAGCGACATGCCGTATGCGCCCGCGTCTAGAACAGCGATCAGGTCGCCCTCTTCCAACGCGCCGACTTCGCGGTCACGAGCAAAGAAGTCGCCGCTCTCGCACACCGGCCCCACGATGTCGGCTTTCTCTACCTGCTCGCGGCCCGGCTGGATTATGACCGGCACGATCTCGTGATAGGCGTCGTACAACGATGGCCGGAGCAAGTCATTCATGGCCGCGTCAACTACAACGAACCGCTTGCCGTCATTCTGCTTGCGGTAAACAACGCGGGTCAGCAGCGCGCCCGCCGGGGCGATGATCGCCCGTCCCGGCTCCAACAGCAGATGCACACCCAGACCTTTCAGCGGCTGCATCACCGCCTTGGCGTAGCGCCTGACCTGGGCTGAGAAGTTGGGCTTGGAATGGCGGTCATAAGAAATCCCCAAGCCTCCACCAGCGTCAACGTAGCTAATGTCGAGGCCGGCTTCGCGCAGCGACCGCACCAGCGCAGCCACTCGCTCCATGGCCTCGCGGAAGGGAGCCACGTCCGTGATCTGCGAACCAATGTGCACGCTGACCCCAATCGGCTTCAGCCAGCGTTCTTCGGCGCCGCGACGGTAAAGCTCCGTCGCATCGCGCCACGGCACGCCGAATTTATGTTCGTGCAAGCCGGTTGAAATGTAGGGGTGTGTTTTTGCCGCGACATGCGGATTCACCCGCACGGCGAACTGCGCCGGCTTGCGATAATGCGCTGCCCGCGCAGCCAGCAGCTCCAGTTCGCTTGCACTTTCGACGTTGAACAGCAGTATGCCGGCCTGAAGCGCTTGATCGATTTCATCAGCCAGTTTGCCGACCCCGGAGAAAACTACCGTCATCCCGGGTTGGGTGCCCCGTTCTAGCCCTTTCTTGGCTAGGGCGGGGTCCGCGACCGCCATCACTCGCTGCAACTCGCCGCCCGATACGATGTCGAAACCCGCGCCCAGACGCGCCAGCATCTGAAGAATCGAGAGGTTCGAGTTCGCCTTCACCGAGTAGCAGATGGTGTGCTCGCAGCCGCGGAAGGCCAGATCGAATTGGCGATAGCGCTCGCGTATGGCCGCTGCCGAGTACACGTACAACGGCGTGCCGAAGCGCGCTGCCAGCCGTGTCAATGGCATCGCCTCCACATGCAGTTCGCGATTGGAGCTGACGGCGCGTCGTTTTTCCCGTACGTAGGTAAAGCCAGGCGGGCGCTGCTGCGGGTGATTGGCTTTCACTTCTTGTGCGCAGGTCCTTTCACCTTGAGGGCGACAATGGTCTGGTCGTCGAAGGCTTCCACGCCCTCAGCGTGGTCTGACACAGCGGTAAAGATCGCGTCCACCAACTCCTCGGCGCTGCGATGCGCGTTGGCTTGCACGATCTCCTGCAAGCGCAGACGCCCGAACATTTCGCCCTTGGAACTGGTGGCATCCAGGATGCCATCGCTGAAAAACAGAAACGCGTCGCCTTTATGGCCGCGCACATTCAACTCATCGTAGGTGGCGTGGCTAAAAAGGCCGATGGGCAGACCGGTGGCCTGGATTTCCTCGACCTTGCCGTTATGACAGTGCATGGGTCGCGGCAGGCCGGAGTTAGCCAGTTGCAGTTGTTGCTGGTTGTCGTCCCAGATGGCGTAGATCATGGAGACGTACTGGCCGTCGATGGGACGCTCCGCCAGCGAAAGATTAAGCGCCTCCAGCATGCCGGCAGCGGTGGGTTCCTCCATCGCGTGCGAGCGGACAATGCCGCTCACCAGCGCCGCATAGATCGCAGCCGGCGCTCCCTTGCCGCTGACGTCGCCAACCGCGATTGCGGTCACTCCATGGCCACCGTATTTCAAGAAATCGTACAGGTCTCCGCCGATCTGGCGTGCAGGTGCGAAGCGCGACGCGACTTCCGCATGCTTGAACACCGGCAGCTTCTGCGGCAGCAAGCGGAACTGCAACTCGCGCGCCAGCGCCAGGTCCTGCTCCAGACGTTGCTCCTGGCGGGCGATGCGCTCGTACAGGGTCGCGTTTTCGATGGCGATGGCAACTTGCGCAGCCATCGTCGTCATAATGCGCACGTGATCTTCGTTGAAATATCCGCGGCGGGTGTGCTCAATGTCAAGCACGCCGATGACCTTGTCCTTATAGATCAGCGGGATGACGAGCTCGGAACGCGTTTCGGCATTGGCGGAGATGTAGCGCGGGTCCTTGCTGACATCCGGCGTCAATACGGCCTCGCCATGTTGCGCGGCGTAGCCGACCAAACCCCGTCCCAGCGGAATCTCGTGTTTGAGCTGCACATTCTCCTTGAAGCGCAGCGAGAAGCGATGTTGCAGCATGCTCCCGCTGGCATCGAGCAGCAGAATGGAAAACATCTGGTAGTCGATGATGCGGGTCAGCAGCTCGGCAATCCGCTTCAGCAGTTGGTCGAGGTTCAGGATCGAGCTGAGTTCGCGGCTGATCTCGGTCAACAGGGTGAGCTGCCGCGCCTGCCGCGACACTCGGGTATAGAGCCGGGCGTTCTCAATGCCGACGGCGATGCGCGAGGCAAACAGCGTCAGCAGCCGTTTGTGCTCTTCGGTGAAGGCGCCGGGCTGGCCGGCTTCCACATCGATGACGCCGATGACTTTGTTCTTGGCGATCAGGGGCACGGCCAGCTCGGAGCGCACGCCGGGCGCGGAGTTGATGAAGTTCTGCTCCGCCGCAACGTCGTTCACCAAAACCGCTGCGCGCCGCTGCACCGCCTGTCCGGTGACGCCTTGGCCAACCTTGATGCGGATGCGCTCGGCGACCTCGGGCGGATGGCCGACCTGAAAGCGGACGCGAAGCTCCTGGGTCTTCTCGTTGAGCAACAGGATGGCAAAGATTTCGTAGTCGATGAAGCGCTTCAGCATCTCTGCCACCCGCTGTAGCAGAGTGTTCAGGTCCAGCGTGGTGTTGACCGCGTCGGCGACCTCCAGCAGGTAGGAATCGAGCGTGGAGGAGACCAATGGCTGTGGGATGAGAGATGACATTACGCTGGGCTCTTGTCTCTCATGATAGCAGCGGGCAGGCGGTCGATTGCGAGGGCTGATTTACGGATGAAGGAGATGGTTTCAGGCCGATTAAGTACCTCTCCTCTCCAGGACGGCGAGTCTTTCGCTGAGGGGAGATATCGCGCGCATGACCTCAATCTGATTGTTCGCCCTTAACGCCGCCAATTCCGAGCGCATCTCAGCCCGGAACGCCTCTATGGTTTTCATGACGGCGTCGTGCTGTACCGAGCTCTGCTGCTGTACCAGTGCGATCTGCTTTTGCAGGGACTCCTGTAAGCTTGCAATCTGTGCCTGCATGGATTGCTGGTTTGCCTGGAGAGCCTTCAGGTCGGGCGCGACCAGGTCCTGAATCGCCTGCCGCAGACCTGTGATCACGTCAGTCATAGCAACATTCTACACGGAGCAATTTCGCGATAATAATCGGTGACCAATGAGCGCTCGCGCCCCGCACGTCCACGATCACATCTTGACGCCCGTTGTCACATATGACAATATTGCAGGAATGATTCCACGCCAGAGATCGCGATGATCCCCAAGACCAGACCGATCTCCTGGATTCGGGCAGCTCTTAGAGAATTCCAGAGATTCCCTGACGGCGCGAAGTCCACTTGCCTGACCGCATTAACGATTGCCGCCGAAGGCGGCAAGGCCGATATCGTTAAGCCAATGCACGGTATGGGATCAGGAGTCTTTGAAATCGCACTGCCGTTTAGAGGGAATGCATACCGCTTGGTCTATGCTGTGCAGCTTGCAGATGCGGTTTGGGTGGTGCATGCGTTCCAGAAGAAGTCGACTCAGGGCATCAAGACACCGGCCCGCGAATTGGAACTGGTGCGTGAGCGCTTGAAGAGGCTGAAGGAGACATTGTCATGAAGGGCGATAAGCTGGACGTAGTGCATGGAAGCGGCAATGTATTTCGTGATCTCAAACGTAACCATGCCGATGCAGAACAATTCAAGGCCATACTGGCGGCGGAAATCATTAAGCTTCTCGACGGGGAGCATCTCACCGTGCGGGAGGCGCATGGTCGTACTGGGATTGCTGCGGCTGATTTCTCGCGTATTCGTAACGCAGATCTCGGACGCTTTACTGTCGATCGTCTTATGTCAATCGTCAATCGCCTGGGCTCACGCATCGAAGTGAAGGTCAGAGTCCGGCCCGACGACGCGATGGGGCACCGGTTGCTTGCGTGACCATTGGTTGGCTCGGAATCCGCTTCTATGATCACGCCTCAGCGCTGCTTGCCGAACGGCCGCAAGCGCACGAACGCCACGACGCCGACGGGATG
This sequence comes from Candidatus Korobacteraceae bacterium, assembly GCA_049519235.1. GTDB lineage: Bacteria > Acidobacteriota > Terriglobia > Terriglobales > Acidobacteriaceae > Bog-257. The sequence goes on from JBEKQY010000020.1 coordinate 20,199, forward strand.
GCTTCCGTACAGCGCCGTCAGGGTGTAAGGCGTTGAATACACCGTAACCTGTGCGCCCAGAGCGGTTGCCAGATGGGGGATCAACGCGAAGTCGTGATCGTATCCGGCGGTATAGGCTTGTACGCGGCCGATGACGTTCTCCTGAAAATCCGGCGGTTCAAATTCGTTCTTCAGCAGTAATTCGTTCGTGCGGTCGACATTTTCAATCCGCCCCCAGATGCAGTTTGCTTGTGCGAATCGCAGCGTGGACTCCGCCAGATAGCCGTTCCACACCAGCCCGGTTTGCAGGACTCGATTGCGCCCCCAAAGCAGCGTACTTGCCCAATCGCCATGCGCCAGCGGGCGGTTGTACATGATTGACGCCGTCATTCGCTGGACGTTCTCATTAGGCTGCAGTGCCTCCAGGCTGGTCAGGTGCGCGAAGGAATATTGCCCGCTCCAGTTCTGGCCTGGCTGTATGGTCAGCCGTGTCGACCAGGAATCGATCTTGCCGGAATCGATCTGCCAGCGAAATTCGTTCGGCTCTCGCCCGTGGAACCCGGACGCTTCCAGTCGCACAATTTTGTGGGTCACGCCCGCAGTTATTACGTCGTCCGAGATGTGCGTCGAGTCCTCCAAATGGTGACCCAGCGGCGCGATGGGATCTTCCGACGCAGAAGCGCGATGGGGATAAGCCGTTGGACCCATCGCGGGATCGCCCACTGGCGCAACGTAAAACGACAGCCGGCTCTGCTCACCCAGATTCAGGTCATAAAGCACGGCCAGTTCCATGAAGAAGTTGTGCGGATGTTGGCCATCGACGATGGGCTTGCCAAAAGCGGTTTCTCCTTGCTGGAACAGTTCTGGATAGTAGCGGCCGGTGATGGTGGCGGGCTCGAAGCTCAACATGGTTCGCGCCGTGAATGTACCCGGTCCGAGGCGCCGCTGGGCCATAGGCATAAGCCAGTTGGTCGAGAACACTTTGTCGGCGCCGCGCGGCCCCGTTTGCTGCTGCACGTTCAGGAAGCCGACGCCGTGAAACATCAGCGTCCAACTGCCCTTCATGGTCATGAGCATCGGCGTCGGCGTGGAGTTTGGTTCGGCGCTGGTGCTGGAGGTCGTGTGCTGCTCGATCTCCTCCACCAAGGTCTTTGGCTTCTCCTCCATGTTCGTCGCCGCATGCTGCATCCCCGGCATTTGCATGTCTGGCATATCAGACCCATTGTGGTGACCCTTTTCGGGCGGCTGGCTGGGCGTGGGCTCCTGTTGTTGCGGGGCCGCGCTTGTTGGCTGCGCAACCGTACTCGACTGTTGTTGGGCGTGTGTATCCACAACAGCTCCGCACATCAAACCGGACGCAAGGCTGACGATGTAAACACACTTTGGCAAGCGCACTACACTCTCCGCACTGTGGGAAGAAAGGCCAAATGCCGACGGCGGCCGCAGGTGCGTCCGCAATCCATGGCAGCAAGAAGGGAAACGAATCAGATGCGAAGCACGGTGAAGAGCGGAGGAGAAGAGTCTGTGGCGTCGACTTTGGGGATAAAACGATTGGCGGGCTCGACGACGTCATGGACGGCGATCGACCCGAGCACTGCGTTCAGAATTATGCGAGGCGACGCAACCGTATTTAACGCCGCCTGCTGCGGATGTTGGGTGTAGCAACAGCTATGGATCGGACAATGCATGGGCCCATGGTGGCCGTGACAACCACCCTGCATGCAGCCCGATCCTGCGGGAATGTTCGCTGGCAGCGTAAGGCACCTGACAGGCGGCATCGAGCCGACCATCAGAAACAGCACGAAAACCGTCAGTGTCCGTATGGTGCGCATACCATCAAGTTTGTCGGATGCCATACTCCTTTGGCGGCACAGCAACATTCTAGCTTAGACAAGACCTCGCCGGCCGGCTACGGCGCTGACTTATGACATCTGCGTTTTTCCGAATCGTTACAGGTCAGTTGCAGCAGGGGTGGGCAACCACTAGAATTCTCCCCAATCGGAGGAGTGTCAATTATGCCTTTGCCCGAGTTCAAGCAACTGGTGGATGAGGCCAAATCGCAGATCAGCGAGATCGGCCCGGACCAACTAAAACACATGCGGCAAGCAGGCGAGGACTTTACCCTGGTCGACGTGCGCGAGCGCGACGAGCAGGCCAAGGGCACGATTCCCGGCGCGGTCGCAATGCCGCGCGGCATTCTGGAAGTCAACATCGACCAGATCACCACCGACAAGGACCGCAAGCTGGTGCTGTATTGCGGCGGCGGCAGCCGGTCGGCGCTGGCCGCTGTCAATCTCAAGAAGATGGGGTTCCGCAACGTGATCTCGCTGGCCGGCGGTTATCGCGGCTGGCGCGAGTCGGAGACCCAATGGCGATTCCTTCGCTTTAATTCCGTGCCCTTTGAATCTCCTACGAGGCTAAAATGAATCTGCAAGGCAACCGGCTGACTTGGTTGGGCCACGCGACCTTCCGTATTGAAACGAAGGACGGAACCGCAATTTACGTCGATCCGTGGCTGAGCAATCCCCTCTGTCCGGAGAATGAGAAAGATGTGAAGAAGTGCGACGTGCTGATTTGCACGCACGGCCACTTCGATCACATTGGCGATGCCGTCAACATCGCGAAGCAGCACAATCCCATGGTGGTCGGCATCTACGAACTCTGCGCCTGGATGGAGAAGAAAGGCGCGAAGCAGATCTCGCCCATGAACAAGGGCGGTACGCAAACCGTTGCCGGCATCAAGATCACGATGACACATGCGGTGCACTCCTGCGGAATCGAGGATGACGATGGCAGCATGGTGTATGGTGGCGAGGCTTGCGGATATGTGCTTGAGCTGCCAGGTGGCGTGAAGCTCTACCACGCGGGCGACACTGCGGTATTCGGCGACATGCAGATCATTCACGAGATCTATTCGCCCGAGGTCGCAATGCTGCCCATCGGCGATCACTTCACCATGGGCCCGCGTGAAGCCGCGCACGCTTGCATGCTGCTTCAGCCCAAGACGGTCATCCCCATGCACTTTGGAACGTTTCCGCTGTTGACTGGCCGGCCGAGTGAGCTGAAACGGTTGCTTGGAACGACGGGGCCGGAAGTAATAGAGATGAAGCCCGGCCAGACGCTATGAAAAGCAGCAATTAGCACTTAGTAATTAGCAACTAGCAACTAGCAACTAGTCAAAACTGACTATCGACGTCCAAATTGCTGATGAGCTCGGCTAACTGCCAACTACTGATTGCTAATTGCTTCTACTATGCCCGACATTACCGATGAACGTGTAGACAACTACCTCTACGCCATGCTTCCGCCACGCGAGCCAGTCCTACAGGAGATGGAGCGCCAGGCGAAGGAGCGCGACATTCCCATCGTCGGCCCCGCGGTTGGCCGCCTGTTCTATCAGTATGCGAAGCTCATCAAGGCAAAGACGATCTTCGAGATGGGCTCGGCGATCGGCTATTCCACCATCTGGTGGGCGAAGGCGGTTGGCGATGGCGGCAAGGTCCACTACACCGATGGCAGCCGCAAGAATGCTGACGAAGCCCGGCGCTACTTCGAGCAGGCCGGCGTCGCCGATCGCATCGAGATTCACACCGGCGATGCGCTCGAGCTGCTCTCCGAGCGCAAGGAGCAGTTCGACATCCTGTTCTGCGATGTCGACAAGCACGACTATCCGCGCGTCTTCAACATGGCTGCCGCGCGGGTGCGCAAAGGCGGATTGTTCATCACCGACAACTCGCTGTGGTACGGGCGTGTGGCGTATGCGGCCGGCAATCACGACTTGCCGAAGCCGGAGCCGGACAGGCACACGGAAGGCGTGGTCGAGTTCAATCGGCTGCTCTATTCGTCGCCCGATTGGTTCACCACCATCATTCCGTTGCGCGACGGCGTGGCCGTCGCCATGAGGCTTTAGGGGTGATGGTTGACGACTTCCAGGCCGACATTCTCGCCATCGCCGCGCATCGCGACGACGTGGAGCAGACCTGTGGCGGCACGCTGCTGAAGATGGCCGAGCGCGGCCATCGCACCGCCATTCTCGACTTGACGCAGGGTGAGATGGGGACGCGCGGCACCGCTGAAGATCGCGCCCGCGAAGCCGACGAAGCTGCCCGCATTCTGAAGGCCGGCTGGCGGCGCGCGCTCGACATCCCCGACGGACGCGTCGAGAACATCTACGACAACCGCCTGAAGGTCGCGCGCGTCATCCGCCAACTCCGCCCGCGCGTGCTCATCCTGCCCTATTGGCAGGCGCGCCATCCCGACCATGCCACTGCGTCGGTGCTCGGCTACGAAGCGGCGTTTCTGGCGGGATTGGCCAAGCTCGATCTCGGCGCGCCGCCGCATCGCCCGTTCAAGATCATCTACGCCAGCCTCTATGCCGACGTTCGCCCGACGTTTGTGGTGGACATCTCCGCGCAATTCGAGACGCGCTTTGCCGCGCTGATGGCCTATCGCTCGCAGTATGAAGACCAGGCGGCGGGCAGCGGATTGTTTCCGCGGCAGACGGAAATCCGCGAGCGCATTGCCGCCATGGCCGCCTACTACGGCCTGCTCGCCGGAGTGCAATACGCCGAACCGTTCGTGCAAAAAGAAGTCGGGTTGGTGGACGATCTCCTATCGCTGCCGGTGCAATCGATATAAGAGCCGCTTTTCGCTTTTCGCTCTTCGAGATTCGCACATATGCTAAAAAGGTGTGTGGATGTTTTGTTATGGCCTTGACTATAAAAAACCCGGAGAGCTGCCGTTTGGTCAGAGAGCTGGCAAACCTCACCGGCGAAACTATTACTCAAGCGGTCACAGTAGCTGTTCGTGCAAGACTTGATCGTCTCATCTCTCGGCGCCAAGCTGGCCTCGCCGACCGTCTGCTGCGAATTGGAAAGGATTGCGCTGGTCACCTGAACGAGCCCTCCCGCTCTGCTGATCACGGAAATCTGTTGTACGAAGAGGGGCTTCCGGGCGGATTGGGAACGGAAATTTCGAGGCGATTCGCGGAAGTCGGCCTTCGATCTGACATCCCTGAGTTGCGCGGAAACCTGATTAAGCCACCCAAGTTCGAGTAGCCTAAGCGTGAATTAGGGCGAGTCGCCCGGCCATCAACTTGCGTGTGCGCTACCCAAGCCGGTTGTGCTTGGGTAGGAGTTTCTATTTTGGGGGTCCAGATGTGGATCCACGAATGCCACGAGTTATACGCGGAGTTCGTCGAACGCATTAGCGGCACACGCGTGACGCCGGGGCGGTTGGAGCAGGCGCTGTCCCAAGCCAAAGGTAAGAGGCAGGTCGGCTCGGAAGAGTTGCGGATCATCGAGGAAAGTCTGGACTGGCCTTATCCTCAATGGTGGCCGCGCCTCAGTGCCGAATTCGGGGAGCCCCTACTACTCCCTCCGGATGAGGAGGAAGTGGTCAAAAGCCTTTACGAACGAATTAAGTACATAGAAGTTGTCTCCGTCGTACTGCGGTTCATGTTTCCGGAGAAATTCGGAATCGTATCACCACCAGTTCTTTCGCTGCTCAACCTCGCCCGCACGAGCCATGAGGAGCAGTATCTGCAGTATCTGTCGGTGCTCGAAAAAATCCGGCAGCATTATGAAAGATTGGAACGCATCGCAGATGTTGATATGGCACTCTGGGTGGCGGCGCACCTTCCGTATTGGAAAGAATATGCGGCCATTCTCGGAGAAATGCACCAGGATCGAGCCTTTCAAGAGATCCGTCTGGAAAACATGGCGGAAAGCCTTGGAAGGCATTGGGAGCACAGCGAAGGTGCAAGGCTTACTCTCGCAGAGGTCCTTCTAAACCGCGATCATGTGCTGGCAGCAATTATTGCGGCACGGTGCTTCGAAGCCAAAGTTGTCGAAATGGCCGAGGACCTGAACATCACAGCGGACGGTTATCGTGGGGAGAAGAAGTTGCACGCGCTCGTGCGAAAACTCGGGAGCCAAGCCGGGGCTGTTCCCGAGGGCGTCTCACTCGATGCGTTGAGAGAGCTTCGAAACACGGCGGTGCATAACTTCGACCCGCCGATCTCAAAAAGCGAAGGTCGCGCCTTGATAAAAGGAGTTCGGCGTCTCTACGAAAGATGAACCGGAAAGCCAAATGCAGCCGAGTAAGGCGGCTCTCGCCTGTCTTTGGCGAGAGGGTGGGCAGTTTAATTCACTTCTTCCGCTCCACCAGAAAATGCGCTATCTCGCGCAACGTCGCCGCCCGGTCGCCGAAGCTATCCAGCGCGGCAGAGGCTTTAGCCACCAGTTCATCTGCCTTCTTCAGCGACGCCTCAATCCCAAACAGCGCCGGATAAGTCGCCTTCTCTTCAGCCTTATCTTTGCCTGCGGTCTTGCCTAGTTGCTCCGACGTTTGGGTGACGTCGAGCACGTCGTCCACGATCTGGAATGCCAGACCGATGTTCTGTCCGA
>JBEKQY010000021.1:0-26479 GCA_049519235.1 Candidatus Korobacteraceae bacterium
CCTCCACTTCGCCCTGATCGTCGAAGCCCTCAGGTACCTCGTTAGTGTTAACACGCCCTAGAGCAGTTTCACAGTTAGTGTAGTCCGGCAGCCACGGGTAGAGCGGCGCTTTAGCGGCTGTTACGAAACGTATGCCGTCCTTACGGGACCCGCATTCTTTTCCCACTTGACCCAGCACTCCGCCTTCGGCTCCGTGCTGGGACTGTTCCGTGCCTACGGCACTTGGATTTCGTTGCTTTGTTCCACCGCGGAAAAGATGAGCTGAGTTTCGTAACAGCCTCTTTAGCGCCGCGTCTCGCCGCGGACTAGAGAACCGCTTGGGCCGCTGCGGTCATTGGAAATGACCGCAGCGGCCCAAGCCTTATAAAAGCAAATTGCCTGGACGCCAGCCTGAAGGCTGGCTCTACCCGGTCTACACTAACTCCGAAACTGGTATAGATTGCCTGGATTCTGCTACTCCGCATCGACCGATCGCCGTAGTCGAGCTAATTTCCACGGACGCCGTCGCGGCCTGGTGGGCCGTGACCCGGCTCTCAATTGGCCCGGCGGCTGAAGCGCGCGCCGTAACGCCGTCGCGCGCTCTGGTCTTGTATCTCATTTCTCAGCTCAACCCAGACGCGCTCGGATACGCCGAGGAACACCTTTACCACGTCCGGGTCGAACTGCTTGCCGGCGTGGCGTTCGATCTCGCGCCGTGCGGAAGAAATTGACTGCGCGGCGCGGTAAGGGCGATCGGAGGTGATGGCGTCAAAGGTGTCGGCGATGGAGAATATGCGCGCCCCGAGGGGAATTTGATCGCCCTTGAGACCACGGGGGTAACCGCTGCCATCGTAGTGTTCCTGGTGCGAATATACGATGTCGGCCGGCTCCTTCAAGAACGATATTTTGCGCAGCATTTGATAGCCAAGAGCGGCGTGTTCGCGCATGATGGCCTGTTCCTCCTCAGTAAGACGCCCGGGTTTGCGCAAAATCGCATCGGGAATCGCCATCTTGCCCACGTCATGCAGGAAGGCGGCGCGAGCAATCACGCGCACCTTGTCCTGGGGCAGTTCCATGGCACGCGCAATGGCGATGGTGAAGGCAGTCACGCGCTTGGAGTGGCCTTCGGTTTCGGCGTCCTTAAGGTCCAGCGCGTCGCCCAGCGCCTCCAGGGTGATGTCGTACGAGCGCTCCAGATCGGCCAGGGCCTTGCGCAGCATCTCCGTGCGGGCGGAGACCTGCGACTCCAGATTCGTCTGGTAAGCCATGTTCTCCAGCCGCAGGCGACGAGTCTCCAAAGCCCGGCGCACCATGGCCAGCAATTGCTCCCTCTCGAAGGGTTTCAGCAGATAGTCATAGGCCCCCTGCCGAATGGCGGCCAGCGCTACCGAAATGTCATGCACTGCCGTCACCATCACCACCGGGATGTCCGGGTTGATCTCCTTCGTCTTGGAGAGCAAAGTTAACCCATCCACTCCTTCCATGATCAAGTCGGAAAGCACCACGGAAATGTTCTCGTTGGAGCGCAGCACGGCCAATGCGTCACGGGCCGAGGACACGGGACGGCACTCGAACCCGGCTTGCGTCAGGATCGAGCACATTACGTCGCGAACCGGGGTCTCATCGTCTACCACTAAAATGCGCTGCTCGGTCATAACAATGAACCTGGACTCACTCGCACAATAAGGTTGTGCTAAGTTCGATTGTATGGTCGCAAGGCCCTGGCGACACACATTTATCCAAAAAGTTTACTTGTTCCCGCAGCGGGGATGTTTCGGGGTGGGCAACTTCGGTAGTGGGTCAGTTTGATTGTCATCCCGAGAGAGCCTCTTTTGCGAAGCGAAGGATCTGGGCGTGCCGATTCGCGCCGCCCGCGAAAGGCACGCATCCATATCCAAACTGACCCACTACCGCAGCTTCCCAAGCTTGGAAAAATTTACATAGGGAGAGTGGAGAAATTTACATAGGGAGACTAAACACATGTGGTATCGCCATGCCAACTTGCGGCGTCCAGAGTCACAAGAATCCCCTGTGACGACAAATGGACGCTGGCTTGGGCACGCCTTGAGAAGTTAACTGCTTTTTCTTACCTCGAAGTTATGCTTTGTTTGCAATGACTTCGCAAAAGAGACGGTTTTCGGCTGAGGCTTTCCCAGCGCTTGGGCAGCCGATTGCTTGGTGCTAAGGTATCGCTAATCTCAGGTCTTATCGCATAGCGGCGTGACCGAAATCCGAAGGAGACATCCATGAGCCTCAGCATCGGTGAAGCGAAGAATGTTGGTTTTGCTGAATACTTGCCAGCCATACTCCAGTCCAGAGTGGAAAGCTATCGCAAGATCTACGAGCTAAACCGTCATCGCGTGTACTCCTTGGCGTTCTGGATGACCGACAACGAACTGGCGGCCGAAGAACTGATGATCCACAGCTTCCGTCGCGCCTTTCTCGGAAATGAAGCACCGACTGCGAACGATATTGACGGCGCCCTTATCGCCGAACTGCGCCAGTACATGCCACTAGGAACGCTAACCTTGGATTGCGCGGCCTGTGATCGCGTCGTGTCGGTGCGCCGCAATACTCTACGGGTTGAGCTGGAACGGGCCGTAGTGCAATTGCCCGGCACGGAGAAGATGATTTTCCTGATGCACGACGTGGAAGGCTACGATCATGCTCGCATTGCCCATCTGCTGGGCGTTACCGAAGATGACTCATGCCGTGCCGTACATCAGGCGAGGCTGCGCCTGCGCGAGTTACTGAGCAAAGAAAAAGAATAGGTTGTGCTGCAGACTATACATCACTCTCTCTTTTTCTCTTGTGACTGTGTTCTCCCCTCGCGAGAGGGGCATTTTTTGATGATCACATTGTCTGCTGGAAACGGCTCCTGTCATCAGCGCCATTGCTAGACGTCGGTAGGCGAATACAAAGTGAGGCCGGAAACGCGATCAAATCCGGCATCGCGGCTTGCGAGAACGGACAGCCCATAGTTGCGCATCAATGCTACGATGAGCGAATCGTTATTTAGGAGCCCATATTGCTGTCGTTCGTCATTTGCCCCGCGAATGGTATCTTCGTCGACAACGAGGAACAGAATATTAAGAGACAACAAGCGCTCAATCTCGCTCCAGTAATCGGTAAGCTGCCTTACGCGTTCGGGATGCGCGCTCAACGCTTCTCGGGGTCTTCGGCCCGCTAGAGCCTTACTCTGAGCTTCAATACACATCAGCCGGTGAGTTACCTCGCTGACGACGTGGTAGGAACTGATCCCTGTATTATGTTCTTCACTGCATTGCTGAAGAAGCATCCGACATTGTGCAGAGACGCCGGAAAGACCATAAATAAATAGTTTGCATCCAGGAACACATCGCTGCCTGGTGGGAGATGGGGCAGCGGCTCGGCCGGCATCGCCTAAAATTCTTCCTCAAGCTCGGGGTTCTCTGCGGCCGACTTCCATTGCTCGCGGCTGAGCCGAAGCCTGGAAGAAGTATCTAAGGCAGTCCTCGACCTGGAAGCCCGCGCCTCGCGATTGGCAGGAGTGAAGAATTGACTTTTCAGTGCGCGCAACTTGCCGGCATGCGCTTCCGGGGAATCGGCAATAGGCCCTCTTTTTCTCATCTCGTATGCCATCGTAGCACTAAATCATAGTAACGGCTGATTTAGGTACTAGCTTGTCTCCGCCCTCTGTTCCGCGCTGTCCAGTTCCTCTTCCTCCTCATGCTTGAGCGGGCGCAGCAGCGGGAACAGAATCACGTCACGAATGGAGCGCGAGTCGGTCAGCAGCATGGTTAGACGATCGATGCCGACGCCTTCTCCGGCCGTCGGCGGCAATCCGTACGACAGCGCGCGAATATAGTCCTCATCCATCTGATGGGCTTCTTCGTCGCCGCGGGCCCGTTCGCCCAACTGCTGCTCGAAGCGGCGGCGCTGCTCCTCGGGATCGTTCAGCTCGCTGAAAGCGTTTCCAATTTCCAGGCCACCGGCAAAGATTTCGAAGCGCTCCACCCAGTCGGCGTTCTCTTCCGGCTCGCGCTTGTTCTTTGACAGCGGCGAGATCGCCAATGGGAAATCGTAAATGAATGTCGGCTGGATGAGATGCGGCTCGGCAACGAATTCGAAAATGTCGGCAATGGTTTTCCCATCCGGCGCGGTGGGGTCGTATGGGATGTGCGGATTGGCCGCATTGTAGCGATGCACCATGGCCGCGATCTGCTCCGAACTGGAGAAGTCGCTCATCGCGGGCTTGTCGCCGGCGCTCTCCGGCCAGAACTTGATGATGGCTTCGCGCATGGAAAGCCGCTGCACATTGCCGAAGTCGATCTCATGGCCGTTGAAGTGCGCCACGGGGGTGGGCTTTCCTTCGATAGGATCGAGCACATCGCGCGCCACCTGCGCCAGCATCTCCGCCGTAAAGTCCATCATGTCGCGATAATCCGCGTAGGCCATGTAGAACTCCAGCATGGTGAACTCGGGATTGTGCTGGGTCGAGATGCCCTCGTTGCGGAAGTTGCGGTTGATCTCGTAGACGCGGTCCATGCCGCCGACCACCAGCCGCTTCAGGTAAAGCTCGGGCGCGATGCGCAGGTAGAGATCGACGTCCAGCGTGTTGTGGTGGGTGATGAATGGCTTGGCCACGGCCCCGCCGGCGATGGGATGCATCATCGGCGTCTCGACTTCGACGAAGCCGTTTGTGTCGAGAAAGCGCCGCATCGCCTGCACAACCTTGGCGCGTTTCAGGAACACCTCCCGCACCTCCGGATTCATGGTGAGATCGACATAGCGGCGGCGGTAGCGCGTTTCCACATCTTGCAGCCCATGCCACTTCTCCGGCAAGGGAAGCAGGTCCTTCACCAGGAAGGTGATTTCGTCCACGTGAACCGTCAGCTCGTTGGTGCGCGTGCGGAACAGATAGCCCTTCACCCCGATGTAGTCGCCGATGTCGAGCAGCTTGTAGAGCTGGAATGCCTTTTCGCCGACCGAGTCGAGGCGAACGTAAATCTGTAGCCGTTTGCCACCCTGTTGCAGATGGGCGAAGCCGGCCTTGCCTTGCACGCGAATGGACATCAGCCGCCCGGCAACGCTGACATCGACCCGCGGCGACTCCAGTTCCGGCGCGGTCTTGGTGGAGAACTCGTCCACGATTTGGGGGATGGTATGCGTGGTCTCGTAGCGATATGGGTACGCGGACTGCCCCAGCGCCTCGATCTGCTTCAGCTTGTCTTTGCGTAGTGCGTAAATTTTCCGGTCAAGTGCCACAGTGGTTCCTGATGCCCCTGGTTAGCCGGGCGGAAGGATGGGAAAACTTGATTATAGAGGGTGCAGGCCGAGCGCGATGGAGCGCGCTTGCAGCGCCAAGTATAATTTGATCGCGCCCTACAATCTCGACCAGCGGAGCCTATCCATGTCTGCACCCGAGCACGCAGCAACTGCAACTGCAACTGCAGCTGCAACTGTCTTCGAAGGTGTTAGTCCGATTTTCAGAGTGAACAATGTCCCTACCAGCATTGACTATTATGTAGGTGTTCTCGGTTTCAAGGTTGACTGGGGCAACGCCACCAGCTTCGCATCGGTCTCCCGTGGTAAGTGCCAGATCATGTTATGCGAGGGCGACCAGGGGCATACCGGCGCTTGGGTTTGGATCGGCGTCGGAGACGCCGGTCAGCTTTTCGAAGAGTACACGGCCAAGGGCGCCAGAATCCGGCATCCTCCTACCAATTACGAATGGGCATACGAGATGCAGATTGAGGACCTGGACGGCAACGTGCTTCGCCTCGGCTCGGACCCGAAAGAGGACCAGCCCACCGGGCCGTGGCTCGACATGAATGGCGTGCATTGGGAGAAGTCACCCGATGGCGGATGGCAGCGGACAATGGCTAAAACAAGATAATCAGTAAGAGATGGTCCCACTGCCGTGAATTCGCGTCACTCGTCTGCTGACCAAGGAAACCGCATGACGGACCTCAATCCGCAGGCCAGGCAGATGGCCGACGAGTCGATGGTGCGGGGACTGGACGCGCAGGCGCGCGCGATTTGGCCGCAGGAAGTGCAGTTGGTCCGCCGCTATGCCCTGCCTGAGGAGGCCCACATTCTGGATGCCGGCTGCGGCACCGGGGAAGGCTCCTCGCGGCTGGCGGAGCTTTTTCCCCGGGCCCACGTGCTGGGCGTGGACATTATCGACGATCACCTGGCGCTGGCGCGCTCGCGTTATGCGAAGCTTGCGCCCCGCCTCACGTTCGAGCACCAGAGTATCTTCGAGCTGGAGGCAGCGGACGGCAGTTTCGATCTCACCGTGTGCCGTCACGTCCTGCACTCCATTCCTCATGCCGATCGCGTGATTGCCGAACTGGCGCGCGTTACCCGTCCTGGCGGCTATCTGCACCTGATTCCCGAGGACTACGGGATGCTGCACTTCCAGCGCGGCGCGCTCGATCCACGCGATTTCTGGAATGTGGGGCCAGCCAGCTTCGGGGCCGCAATCGGGACCGACATGTTCATCGGGCGCAACGCCTTCAGCATTCTGGCGGCCATGCATCTGGATGCGATTACGGTGGATTATGTCGTGGTGGACACGCTGCGCGTGCCGCGCGAGACCTTCGCGGCGATCATCACTGCGTGGCGCGACGGATATGCCGAGTCCATTGGCGAGATAACGCCCATTACCGCGGAATCGGCCAGGGCGTACTTCGATCAGATGCTCGCCAACATTCGCGATCCGCTGGGCTATGCCGTGTGGATGGTTCCGGTAGTGAGCGCGCGAGTGCCGGCGGCATGATTGGAATTGCCAATGGAAATGCCTGCGAGCGGCAAACCCTGGAGCCGGCAGTTCTGAGGTCATTGGATCGCTTTGAGAATTGCTGTAGTCGAGCGTGTACGGGTAGTGCAGCGCTTTATACCAGTTTCGGAGTTAGTGTAGACCGCGTAGAGCCAGCCTTCAGGCTGGCGTCCAGGCAATTCACTTTGATAAGGCTGGGGCGGTTCTCTTGTCCGCGGCGGGACGCGGCGCTTAAAGCGCCGCTCTACCCGTGCGTGCCGGACTACACTAACTGTGAAACTGCTTCAGCGCCGCGTTGCACGGACCGGAGCTCTTGCTTCGGGAATCAACCCGCTGCGATGCAGCGGGTTGATTCCCGATCTTGTGAAAGGGTGTCACAACGCGGGCCTGAAGGCCCGCTCTGCCCGAACACGGCAAAAACAAAACTGCTCTAGCGCTTCCGTCGCCGGAATACTCACCATCGTGCGCAAGAGCTTCGCACTACAGAACCACCAGCCGTGAAAAATTTGTCCCTCGGTATAGCTGACCCGCAGCGGACGCCAAATCAAAGCGGCAGGCGGTACTGCGGGGGAATTCTCATGAGCTGAAAACGGTTGATGACCGAGGTCCGCAATCCAGCAATCATCTACTGCCACCGAAACGCACCGCGTGTCGCTTCGCAGGCCGGTGCGAAGCGCCTTGAGGGCGCTTTCCTTTGCGCTCCAGATCAGGGCGATCAAGGCGAAGCGGACCGGCTCCGGTGCTTGCCGTGTCATCGCCTGTTCTTCCGCGGTGAAATAGTCGGCGACGAACGCGTCGCTGCGTGGCTCGACCACTTCCAGGTCGCAGCCGAGCATTGCACCAGTCGCCCCGACGGCGCACGCCGCTATTCCGTCACGGTGACTGAGCGAGATGGAAACCTCACCGGGCGCGTCGTCAATAAGAACTTCCGGCGCGCCGGAGGCTGCCGGTCGTATTTGGATCGTGGCCAGAACGCCGGGATCGCGCGGCAGTTTTAGATAATCAGCAACCGCATGTTTTGCCGTCCATCGGCCCAGTCGCCAATCGGCCCGCCGTTTGGGAAAACGCAAACCGCCGAGATGTGACCTTTCCCACCCGCTCAGCCAATCGTCTTCTGCGCGTACATCGGCCAGCGATTGTTCCAACCAGCGTACTTTCATCAATCCGCCTGTAGAGCGGCAACCGCCGGTTCTGCCAAGCCAAACCTCGCGACCATCTTCTTCTCAGGTCGCGCCGCCTCTTCCTTAGCAATGCCGCGGGCAATTGCTTCGATCAGATAGGGACGAAGCTGGCGCGACGGAATGATTCTATGCAGCGCCCCCACGTCAAGGGCGCGATGTACGCTGTGGATGCGATCGAACTCGGCCGCCATCTCGCCCAGCTTTTCGGAATGCGCAAGCTGGAAGAGTTCATTCCACTCGGTGCGCAGCCGGTTCTTCTCCGCGCCTTCGGCCTGGGCAATAGCTTGCGATAGCGTCTCCAATCGCGGGTCCTTGCGCGTTCTAGCCTCGACCTCACCGGCAAAGACCACGGCCGCCGCCGGAGCGCCTCCGATCACCGACGCGTAGGTCCCTTCCAGGGCTATGACTTCCAGTTGCTCATTGAGCGCGCGCGAGAAGACGACATACGCCCCTCCGTGATAACGCGAGACCACGCAAAACACCATCGGCCCCTTAAAGTTCACCACGGCCCGGCCAATTTCCGCGCCATATTCCAGTTGCAGGCGGCGCATGGATTCCGGCGAGCCGTCGAAGCCGGAAAGGTTGGCGAGCACGACGACTGGCCGGTTGTTGCTGGCTGAATTGATAGCGCGCGCCACTTTCTTGGAGGAAAGCGGAAACAGCGTGCCGGCGGTCCAGTAGTCGGGCCCGTCGGCGGGGACGAATCCGAAGCGGGGCACAGGTTTGGATTCGATGCCCACCAGGCATACTGGATAGCCGCCCAGATGAGCATCCCAAACCACGGCTGTTTCGGCCGATCGCATGCCTCGCCAACGCTCCAGCGGGGTATGGTCCTGATCCACCACCGCCATCATCACTCCGCGGATTTCAAACGGCTTCTTCCGGCCGGCGTTGGTCTCGTCCGAGAAGATCTCGCCGATGCGTGTGAAACCCTCGCCGTTGCCGTCGCCATGCGGGTACACCTGCACATCGCGATCGGCAGGATCGCTGGTCGGGGCCCGCCGCGGGAAGCGCTCACCCGGCACTACATAGGTGTGCTCGTAATGTTGCAGCAGGATTTGGCAGGCCTCGTCGATGTCGCGGGCGAAATATTGCGCCTGCCCATTAAATCCCATGATGCGATCGTAGCCGCCGATACCCCGATTGTCTTCCGCTGAGACGCTGCCGGAATAATCCAGAGCTTTCTTGCCGGTAAGCACCATCGCGCCTTTTGGCGTCATGATGAGAATGCCGCGGGTGTGCATCAGCATGGTCGCCTCGGCATTCCAGTAGGGCTGCGCGCCCACGTTGATGCCGTTTACGATCAGATTGATTTCGCCTCCAGCCTGCGTGAAATCGACGATCGCGCGAAGGACACGGGCGATCCAGTCCATGTTCTCCACGCCGCTGTTCATCGAAATTTTGGCGCCCGCCGACAAGGTAAACCACTCCAAGGGAGCCTGCATGGTTTGGGCCAGCTTCAAAGCGCCCAGAATGCGCGCGCATTCCGGCTCGGCAAGCGCTCCTAAATCTTTGCTGGGATCGCCCAGGAGCACGACCCGTTTCATGCCTTCCGGATACTTGTCGGTAAAGTTGCGAATGGTGCCGACGATCATATTGGCTGTGTTTTGGCCATAGGGACGATGAACCGGGACCAATCGTCCCTCGCCATCAAGATCATGCTCAACGAATTCGCCGGGCGGAAACTCGGCTCGCGTGTCGGTGGGCGAGGGAGTGAGCATTTTCACGATCTCGTAGGGATACAGCAGCCCGCGCTGTCGCATCTTGACAACCTTCTGGTCGTAGGCGCTCAACGGTTTCATGGGTTGCAGCTTGCTCGCCGGCCGAAACGTGATCAGCATTCCGGCGTCGCCCGGAGCGGAGATCCGCATCACTGTGTCCCGCAGTTCTCCAGTTCGTAGATTGGGGATTCGAATACGGACCACCACCTGCTCCAAA
This sequence comes from Candidatus Korobacteraceae bacterium, assembly GCA_049519235.1. Lineage (GTDB taxonomy): Bacteria > Acidobacteriota > Terriglobia > Terriglobales > Acidobacteriaceae > Bog-257. Next base: position 9,862 of record JBEKQY010000021.1, read on the forward strand.
CCAATACCGTCCGCCAGCGGCGCCAAGCGGTGCGCGATGTCGTTGACTTCCTCAGGCTTCAGGCTGAGCGTCGGCCAGACATAAAGAAAGATCCGGTTCCAGTACAGCCGCTCGCGCGGCGTGCGCTTCATCTGAAATTGCCGTATGGCTGCGATGGCCTCGGTGAACATGCGCTCCAGATAGGGAAGTTGAACGATCCTTTGCCATTTGTCGCGCACGGGGGTAAGATCGCGCACTTCCGCCACGGCAAACAAGCGTTCATCCTTGGGATTGTCGTTGGCCACAGCATGCACCAGGTAAACATCCTCCACCGATGGCAAACGCTTGATCTTGAAGTTTGCCAAACGCCATAGGTGCAGGCGCTCGCCCATCATGGGATGGACCCCACGGAAGAGTTCCACCTCTTTGTAGCCGCCCTCAAATGGCTCATAGGTAAAGTGCTGCATGGCGCCCATGCCGGGATCGCCGGCAGTGCCCGAAACGGCCACCACGACGCGTCGAATAGCGCGGGGAAACGCTGCCGAATTGACAACGGAATTAACCTCACTCTGCGTATGCTCCGCTTCGGCCAGCGCATCCTGCTTCCAGGTGAATAAATCGAGCACGATCTCCTCGTCCGCCGGTATCTCCACCAGGAACGGAAACAAAGCGCGTATGGTTTCAGCGAGCCGTGGATACTCCGCGTAGGCCATGAACACGTGCAGCCGCTTGCGGTCCTCTTCATACTCGGCGGTTGCGAAACAATGTCCTTTGATGGCCAAGGTGCGGAAGTTTGTCAGCCGCCGCAGGTAATAGCGGAAGTTCAAGACCTCCATCATGGTTTGCCGCAGCGCCGGCGACGCAGTGGGAAAGCGTCCCGCCAGCAGGCTGGCCAGCGGCTGAGGACACTCGATCAGGGCACGCGTTCTTTGGCCCCGATCCGGAGCATCGGGTTGGGCCGCGAGATAATCGAGGTGTTCGTCCATCGACGCGTAGACCTGCTTGCGAGCGTGCTCGAACAAGGGCTGTTCGAAGCAGCGATAACGCAGCTCGCGGGCCAGGTCGCTGACGCCGGGAAACAGCTCGCGCGTGATCGAGACCATGCGATCGAGCAAAGTACGGAGCGCCTCGTCAGCCGGCGCCGGATTGCTGTTCAGCCCTGCCAGCCGACGTTGCAGGACGCTCAGTATGGGCGCAATCTGCTGCTCCGCTTTCTGGTGCGACTTGTAGATCCACAGCAGGCACTCTTCCAGTTCAGGCGAACGATCCAGCGTGGTGATCCCATAGTGGGCCAACGCTCTTTTCAGGGCTTTGACAAACTCCCGCGGCAGGCCTTCGCCGTGAGTGTCCAGCATGCGCAGATAGGAAAAAAGATAAGCCTCCGTGCTCGGAGCTTCGCCGCCGATCTGACGGCTCGCCATTGGTTTCCGCCGGAACAGAGACCAAAGGTCAACGAAGATATTAAGAATCTCATCTTCCTGACAACGTATCTCGTCTTCGTTCGCTCCCGCCATCTGCTTCCATTGGGCGACTAACCGTGACGCGTGTTCCGGGCCCACATCGAAGCCCAGCATCAATTGGCGAAGGTCATCCAGATTCTGCCGCCAGCGCGCGTCAGCGGTTTGCCCATCCTTGTTGGCGGCAAGCGACGCGGCAAACGTTACCCGCTCCGTCGATTCGGTGGCAGCTCGGGCGGCATCAGGTTCGATCTGCAAAAGCGGGTCGCCGGTGGATACCTGGACATTGGGTATCGTCATGACCTGGCGAATTCTTCCCGGGAACGGCGCGACCACTTGGGTTTCCATCTTCATGGCTTCCAGCACGGCGAGGCGGTCGCCGGTCGAAACCGTATCGCCGGGCTTGACCGCAATCGAAACCACAACCGCGGGCGACGGCGCTCGCACTACTCCACCGTCGTCGCGATCGATGCGGTGTGAGACCCCGTCGGCCTCGATGCGGAAACTCGATCCCTGCTCGACCGATACCACGTGAAAGCGCTGCCCCAAAGCTGTCAGCCAGCATTCGTAGGGTCCAATCGGCTCTACCTGAGCGTCAATGGACGTTCCATCAACGTCAATGCGGTACTGCCGCAGCCCCATGCGGTAGACCTTCATGGAGTAGGCGTTATCGCAATAGCGCAGCTCCACGGTGTGGCCTATCTCACTGCGGACCTGCGGCCTGCCGCGCAGCGCCGAAGCATAAAACTGAGAGTGCTCCACCTGAAGCTCGGACTCGTAGGCCTTGATCGCCGCCATGACAAGTGCAACGTCAAGGTGCCGGCGGGAAATATGCTGGCCCTTGGTGGCCAGACGGTCCATCCAGCCGATATCGACGTCCCCGCTTTGGACTTCGTCCCGGCCCAGCAAATCCAGCAAAAATGCGCGGTTGCTCACGCCGCCCTTGATGACTACGACGCTTTCATGCAGCACCCGTTGCAGCCGGGAGAGCGCTTCCTTGCGGTTCTGCCCGAAGGCGATGATTTTGGCAATCATCGAATCGAACTCGGCAGGAATCGTGTCACCTTCCTCCACGCCAGTGTCGATTCGTACACCGGGTCCGGTCAACATACGGAAACGCTCAATTAGGCCGGGCGAGGGCGCAAATCCGTTGTTGGCATCCTCCGCGTTCAGCCGCACTTCAATGGCATGACCAACGGTGGCCGGCGGCTCGCCTTGCAGGCGCCCACCGCGCGCAATATGGATTTGCAGCTTGACCAGATCCAGGCCGGTGGTACACTCCGTCACCGGATGCTCGACCTGCAATCGCGTGTTCATCTCCATGAAGACGAATCGCTGCTTCTTCGGGTCGTAGAGGAACTCGACTGTGCCCGCATTGTGATAGCCGGCGGCCTGGCTTAGACGGACCGCTGTCCGGCGCAACTCCTGGTCCTGCTCGGGGGTAAGTGCGGGCGATGGCGCCTCCTCCAGGATCTTCTGGTGACGGCGCTGAATGGTGCAGTCACGGACTCCGGCCGCCCAGGTTGTGCCGTAGTGATCGGCAATGATCTGGACCTCCACGTGGCGTGCGCCGGTTACCGCCTGCTCCAGAAAGACGGTCGGATCGCCGAATGCTTTGAACGCTTCAGCACGAGCGCTCGCGAACGCGGTTTCCAATTCACCGGGAGAATGCACGCGCCGAATACCGTGACCTCCGCCTCCGGCTGTGGCCTTGATGAACACCGGGTAACCAAGGCGCTCGGCCTGACGCCACGCCTCACTCAGCGTCTCCACCGGTCCGCCGCTCCAATCGGCAACCGGTGTCTGTGCCTGCTCGGCGAGACGTTTCGACGAGATCTTGTCACCCAGAAGCCGCATCACGTCGCCGTCCGGGCCAATGAACACAATCCCCATCTCGCGGCAGAGATCGGCGAATTGTGCGTGCTCAGCCACGAAGCCCCATCCCACCCAGACCGCCTCCGCCCGGGCTGTCCTTAAGGCACGCTCCAGGTGGGGGTAATGGACATAACAGCTCTTGAGGTGATTGGTATTGGGATCGGCGATCTGCGGCGGCCCGAGCGACACGGCCTCGTCCGCCTGGCGAACGAACATGGCGTGGCGATCAGGATCGGTGAACAGCGCGATGGTGCGCAGCGCTGTCCCGTGCTCCTGATTGAACTCACGTGCCGCGTGGATAAAGCGCATCGCGGCTTCGCCACGGTTAACAATGGCGATTCGTTCAAATTCGTTTTGCATACACCCACCTTCAACTCGTCAGAACCGGTTGGTGATTATGAAATGACCGCCTCAGGCCGCATTACGTCCTGCAACGCTTTCAGCGGCCCGCTATCTACGTTGGAAGGGACCTGCGCGGTGCGATAGCCGTCCAGCCGCAGATAGCGGTTTCCTTCAGCATCCACGACTTCTGCATCGAAGGTCCCCTCGACGGGATGGGGCGTGACCAGCGCATAGAAAGCGTGGTGGTCAGCCAGTTCCGCAGCTCGCAACCAGGAAACGCCGTGCACCTGCCAGGGCAGACCCATCCGGCTCTGCGCGGCCATCTCCCAAAGTCCGGCCGTCTGGAAGCACAGCTCGATCAGCCTGGGACCAATGAGCGTCAGCCGCTCCGAGGGCTTGCATTCATCCGGCAAACCCAGCATCAACTCGCCGACCATGTGCTCGCCGTCCCACCATGCCTTTTCCAGCACTTGGTACGCGGGACCGTGGAAGTAAATGCGATAGATGTGCGCTGCGTCGACAATGGCCTCAGCCGAGAGCCGCGGCTTGGGCCCGGTGACTGCGCCCGGTGTTTGTCGGCTCACCCGCACGCGCGCGGTGAAGTGCGTCGTCTCCTGGAGTTCGGTTTGACCTGCCAGTTTGCGCCGGCCAAAGAGCCGACAGTCGGCAATCAATTTTTCATCCTGCGCATAGAGCATGGCCTGAATCATGACAGTCCGGGGCTCGTTTTTGTAGAACTTGAACGGCGCCAGGAAATTCACTTCCTCAATGCTCTCGATGTACCAGCCGGGGTGCAGACACAGGGCCGCTTCCGCAAATGCCTCAATGCCCATGACGCCGGGCAGCACCGGAGTGCCGTCAATACGGTGATCGTTCAAGAACGGCTGCACCGTGGGGTCCAGTGTGGTCTCCATCGTCAGCCCGCTGTAGATGCCGACTCCGGTGATTTTGCCGACCATGGGAGCTTGAAGCTCGCCTGACGCGACCAAGGCTGCGGTGTCCAGCCCGCCCGTGGCGTCCCACTCATTCAGCAAACTGCCGAGGCGCGTGCCAACTACGATCTCGCCGCGCGTTCCGCCCGCCGTCAGTTCACGGCGAATCAGAGGAATGCCAGCTTCCGGTGGCAGCATGTCGATGCCCGCCAGCTCCATCATCTTGGGAATCGAGCCGCGCGTTGCCATGCCGATGCCACCCCAGGCCGTCCAGTCAATCACGATGCCGCGCGTTTGCGGCCGAGTGGTGCGGAAGCTGGAGGTGTACTTGCAAAGCAGATCGTTGGCGGCGCTGTAGTCGGTCTGGCCGCCGTTGCCGAAGCGTCCCGCAACCGAGCTGAAGGCGACTGTCGCGCCCAGTGGCATGTCCGCAATCGCGTGCAGCAGGTTGAACCAGCCGTCGGCTTTCACGTCGAAAACGAGGTCGAATTCGCGCTGGTCCTTGTCCGGCAGGAAGTGACTGCGCTCCAGGCCGGCAGCGTGCAACAGTACGTCGATACGCCCGCTCTTCTGCCGAACCTGTTCGATCACTTTGGTTACGCCGCTGGCGTCGGCGAGGTTGACACTGAAGTAGTGCGGCGTTCCGCCGGCGGCCCGCACCGCATTGATCGCGCTAAGGGCTGCGTGCGCGCGCTCCAACGCGGCCAACTCCTTTTCGACCAGTGCCGGAGTAGCCCGCTCGCCGCGCGCTTGAATGCGCGCAAACAGATCGCGTTTCAGGTTGTCTTTGTCGCTGACAAATCGCGCGAGATCAGGATTGTTGGCATCGGGCTCAGGCACCAGATCAAGCAGATAAAAAGTGCCGCCCGAAGCAGCCGCCAAGTCCGCGGTGATGGCCGAGACGATGCTTCCCGCCGCCCCCGTGATCACAAAGACGCTGTTTTGGTTGAGTGCCAGACCGGGCTGGTCATCATCCGCCGGCTGCTCTTGCAGACCGACGGTCCAGCGCAAGCCGTTCTTATAGCCAATCTCAACCGCGCCCGGGTCTCGCAGCGTCTCGTCGATCAGAACAGCCACGATCTCCGAGGCATCGCGATCCGCTGCGAAATCGACAGCTTTGACAAGGGCGTCAGGACGCTCGCGTTTGTAGGCCTTGGTGAATCCCACCACTGCGCCGCCCATGGGAGCGGCCGCGCCGGCTTTGTCGTAGCCATGCTGGCCGCCAAGATGTGTTGCCGAGACCAGGAACGTGCCCGGAGCCGCAACCTGGTCGTAGAGTTTGCGCATGGTGAGGTAGAGCGACTTCACCCGCACACGCAAAGACTCGCGCCACTGTGCAGCGTCCATGCCATTAAGCGGCCCTTCGCTGTCCAGCGCAGGCAGCCAATAGACGCCCTGCACTGGAGCAGACGCCAGCCAAGTCTCCAGCGTGTGCATCAGGGAGTCTGCGTCCGGCGCGCCGGTGATGGACAGAACTTCGACCTCTTTCTGACGTAATTGCCTGGTCAGCGATTCTGCTACTCCTCCGGAGTCAGACATGATGACCACGCGGCTGCCAGCGCCCAGCGTCACACCTGTTGATTTGCAGATCGCAAGCGGCGGACGAAGAACCGGAACAGGCACGCGGCGTGGAATTGCGTTGGCCGCGTCGAAGCTGGCTAGCGGCGGACGGGGAGTGGTCACTCGTGAAGTAGGGGACACTGCACCGTCTGGCTTCTTCGTTTCTGCGGCGGCGGCAACCGGTTGAGCAGACGCGAATCCGCGCTGCGCAAACTGAATGACGTGCGCCAACGTCGGGAAGTCGCGCAGCTTCATGTTCTCATCGCGCGGGATGTTGTACGCCGCCCGTACCGCCGCAAACATCTCCGCCTGCTTCACGGTGTCGATGCCGAGATCGGCTTCGAGATCCAGATCCAGGTCGAGCATCTCCGGCGGATAGCCAGTCTTCTCCGCGACAATCTGCAAAACTTTTTCCTTAATCGATTCCAAGGAAACTTCGCCCGCAGCTTGCGCAGGTGGTGGGGGAGGTATAACCACTTCGTGGATCGGCGCCGGCTGCGCAACCGTGGGAGCCGCTGTCGGGGTGACCGATGGGGCCGCTGCGCCAGCCAAGTCGGGCCGCTTCTCGTACACGAAGCGAATCACGTGTGCCAGGGTGGGATAATCGCGCAGCTTGACGTTTTCGTCACGTGGGATGTTGTAGGTTCCGCGGATGGCTGCGAATAACTCCGCCTGTTTGACCGTGTCCACGCCGAGATCGGCTTCCAGATCCAAGTCGAGATCGAGCATTTCCTCGGGATAGCCCGTCTTCTCTACCACCAGCGCCAGGATGCGTTCCTTCACCGAGTTGTCGGTTGCGGCAGTGGCGACCGGCGGCGGAGAAGCAACAACGGCGGCAGTGTTCGCCATGGCAGCAGGTGCTGATACGTCAACCGGGGCTGCAGCCGGCGCGACCGCAGTGGCTACGACCGCCGCAGTCAATGGCTCGGCTTTTGTCGCAACTGGAGCAGCGCCTGCCAGGTCAGGCCGCTTCTCGTACACAAAGCGAATCACGTGTGCCAGGGTGGGATAATCGCGCAGCTTGACGTTCTCGTCACGTGGGATGTCGTAGGTTCCGCGGATGGCCGCGAACAACTCGGCCTGCTTCACCGTGTCCACTCCAAGATCGGCTTCCAGATCGAGGTCGAGATCAAGCATTTCTTGCGGATAACCGGTCTTCTCCACGACCAGCGCCAGAATGCGTTCCTTCACCGAGCCGCCCGGCGTTGTAGCCACAACTGGTGCTGGAACAGCAGCAACGTCTGCGGTCGCTGCATTCGCGATCGAAGCGCTCGCCAGTGGCGTCTGGACTGAAACCCCAGAAGCCACCGGCACTGCGGCTGCGACTGGCGTTTCTGCGGCCTTCGGCGCAGCGACTTGCTCCATCTTCGGCGCTAACGGAGTTCCGCCAGCCAAATCCGGCCGCTTCTCGTACACGAAGCGAATCACATGCGCCAGGGTCGGGTAATCGCGCAGCTTGCGGCTCTCGTCGCGCGGGATGTTGTACATCTCGCGAATGGCAGCAAAGATCTCCGCCTGCTTGACGGTATCGACACCTAAATCGGCTTCAAGATCCAGGTCCAAGTCCAGCATATCGGCCGGATAGCCTGTCTTCTCTACGGCCAGAGCGAGGATGCGTTCCTTCACCGAGCCGCTCGCCACAGATTTCGCTGGCGCCGGCGACGCGGCTGCTTGAACTTCCACAACAGGTTTCGCGGTTTCAATAGGAGGCGGCGCCGGCGCCGGTTTCGTCTCGACAACCGCAACAGGCGCTGGTATTACCGGCACAGCGGGCGCCGCTACCGATGAGGATGGCATCTGCGGAGGCACAGCCGCCGGAGCCGGAATGTTCTGTATCGCCGCAGCCGGGGTTGGCGCCGCAACCTGACGCGAATCTTCAACTGTCTTCGCCGCTCGCGCCCACGGCCCCTGGTCACGCACCCGCAATGTCCGCTTCACTACTTCCAACTGTGCCGTGGGATATCCGGCGACGCGGCTCAGCCAGACGTTCCACGCATTCGTATCGGCGATGCGGTAGGCGTAGCCCAAAGCGTTTGGCTGGGCATGAACCTTGTTCTTCGTTGGCACCCAACGCAGCAGCATCATGCTGATCTGCGAACCGAACCCTGCGCCCAGGTGCAGCGCGTACTCGATGGGATAGACGCCGCCCTTCGACAGGTTCAGGGGACCCAACTCGGGATCGATTTCCTTGAAGTTCGCCACCGGCGGCACCAATCCCGTCTCTAGCGTCTTCACGGCAAGCACGTCTTCGATACCGGTTGCCATCGCGTGTCCGGTATAGCCTTTGGTATTGGCGATCACAATTTGATCGGCGGCGTCGCCGAAGACCCGACGCAGCGCGTGGACCTCCGCGGAGGCGCTGCCGCCGCGTGCGGGGGTGTAGGTCTCGTGGGAAACGAAAACCATCTGGGGTGCTACTTGTTGACGTCGAATGCCACTGCGCGATTCCGCCTGGGACACCAGGTCCTCCATCACCTGGCCGATATGCTGCACATCGAGGCGAGTTCCGTGGAAAGCGCTGTTGGCCGTGACCGCGCTGAGAACTTCACAGATGGGCTGAATGCCGCGTTCCCGCGCAGCCTCGGCGCTCTCGACCACCAGGGCCGCTGCGCCCATGCCCATGATCAGACCGTGGCGGCGGCGGTCGAACGGAATGGCGGCATCTTCGACCTTTTCGTCGGTGGCTGCTGCACCACTGGCCAGGAAGCCAGGGCCGAACCACCCGATCATGTTGTCCGACGTAACATCGTCCGCTGAGATGACGATCACGCGGCGGCAGCGTCCGGCGCGGATCCAGTCCCCCGCCAGCGCCACACCTTGCGCCGTGGTGGCACAAGCGGCGTTGATCTGCGTGTTGGGACCGCGAGCGCCGATGAGTTCGGCGAACTGCGAATGTCCCATCGACAAGACCCTGAGCAGGAAGCGCCGGTCGAAGACATACGGCTCCTTCTCGAGAGTGGCGCGCAATTCGTCGATGCGTTGCGCAACATCCTGGCCGAGAGCGGAATGGCCGTTGACGCTCTGGGCGCTCCATCGTTCCAGCATTGCCAGCTCTTCACGGCGGGCACGGTCGGCATAGTATCCCGACATGATCTCGATCAACGAGTCGTAGCCGGGGAATGCGGAGCCGAAGATGACGCCCGTGTCGTCGCGCATGACGTCCGGCAGCCCCCAGCGATCCGGCAACTGCGTACCTTTGGTGGTTGTCTTGTAGCGCATGATCAACGGGATACCGGCGTCGCGCATGGCGTCGATTCCGGCAGCAATCGCTAATTGTGTAACGCGGTCAAGGGCGGCCAGGTGCTCGGCAGGAACGCCGAATTCGCTCTCCAGATCGAAAGCGCCACCGCGACCGGCCAGCTTGATAACATCCGCCACGTCCGTAATGGACTCAAATGTGGGTTCTCCCAATTCGCTCTTGACCAGACGCCGGATGCGTTTGTCCAGCATGGACTGGCGGAACTCCGCGGGGATCCCAGTGATGAATTGATCGCCGCGCAATATGCGTTCGATGTTGCTGTCGTCGAAGATGCGCTCGGTTCCGGGCAGCCCCAAAGACGCTCCGGTAATGACGACCGGTTCAGGAGACGGAGCCGGCTTATGGCCGTTATAGATCTCCCAGCTACGATCGAGCACGCCGGCGAAGAGACGCCCGAGTTCGATGTAGCGGTCACCGTTCGAGTGGGCTGAGGGGGCAAGCAAACCAACGTTCGCCGGCTGATTTGCTGCCGTCACTGCGGCCTCGGCTGCGATCTGGGATGGAAGCGGTCTAGACGCGTCCACTGGCGAGGGAGCGGAGGACGCAGTCAGCGGCCTTGTCGAGGCGTCGCGACGGGCTTCGGCAACCCCGCGGCCTAATCCGGCCGCATACATTCCGCACAGCGCCTGATTGAAGGCGGTCAGATCGTCCAGCTTGGGATGATTGGTGAACAGCGACACGACCTCGCCGTCGCTGCCCAGCACATCCTCGGCAAATCCCTGCAAAGCTTTCTTCGGTCCAACTTCCACGAACACGCGCGCTCCCGCGTCATACAGCGTACGCAGACCTTTGATGAATTGAACCGGCGCGGCCACCTGTTTTGCGAGCAGATCGATCATCCTGGGCACAACGTCGGGCCCAGTGGGATAGAACTCTCCGTCCACGTTGGCCACAATCGGGATGCGCGGTGACTGCAGTCGCAGGCGCTCCATCATCTCGCGCAACGGCTCACTGGCTCCCGCCACAATCGAAGTATGGAAGGCGTGGCTGACCGACAACTCCCGGACGTCGTAGCCGGCTTTCAGAAAGATCTGCGCAGCCTGCTCAACTGCCTCGCTGGCTCCGCCAATGACCGACTGGTTGTTGCTGTTGACGTTGGCAATGACGACGTAGCCGCTGACCGTCTTGAGGATTCGCTCGACTTCGGCAATGGGCGCGAAGACAGCCGCCATCTTGCCCTTGCCGGCAACTGCGACGCGAGCCATTCCCCGGCCTCGGGCACTCACGGCATCCAAGCCGTCTTCGAAGGAGAGCCCGCCGGACGCAACCAGGGCCCCGTATTCGCCCATGCTGTGTCCCATGGTCATGTCGGGATGAATGCCATAGGCGGCGAGCAACCGGGTCATGGCGATGTCGGCAGTCAGCACGGCGGGCTGGGTAATCTCGGTCTGACGCAAACTTTCTTCCGATTCCGCCAGAGCCACAGGATCGGTCTGGTCAACGAAGACGAATTCGCTGAGCGGCTTGCCCAGCATCGGCGTCATGATGCAATCGGCTTCCGCGAAGGTCTCGGCGACAATCGGCTCTGTCTTGCGAATACCGCGCAGCATGTTCACGTACTGCGAGCCCTGCCCGGTATAGAGAAACGCGACTTTGGGCGCGGGTCCGTGTCCGCGAAAGATTCCTTGGGCGCGAACCGCCTTCCAGAACGCGGGTTGATTTGCCTGGAACGCTTTGAGCGCGATGCCGCACTTGGTTGCCAGATCGGCAGCGTCGGCGTAGTCAATGGCCAGGCGCTCCGGCGCGCGCAGATCGGACTCTGCCGGCGCGGCTGGGGCCGGCGATTGACCAGCCTGCGCAGCTTTCTGTACTGCGCGGAGCCGCTCGATCAGTGCGGCGTCTGAGTCAGCTCCGATCACGAACGCTCCCCGTAACGGCGCTTTGTGCGCGATCTGAACAGCAACAGTGGTTGCAACTGGAGCGGCGGGAGCAGGTACAACATTGCTAACTTGCATGGGAACTTCCTTGGTCACCGAAGGCGGTGTTGCGGGAACAGAAATCGAATGCTTGCCGTTTCCGTTCAGTTTGCCGGGAAGGTGCTCTTCCATCACCATGTGGAAGTTCGTGCCTCCGAAACCGAAGGCGCTGACGCCGACGCGTCGCGCACCATCGCCCGGAACTGTCCACGGTTGCAACTCAGTGTTAACGTAAAGCGGGGAGTGGGCGAAATCGATGTCGGGACTGGGATGCTGGCAATGCAAGCTGGGCGGCAGGACCTTGTGATGCAGTGCGAGGGCAGCTTTCAACATGCCCGCGGCGCCCGCGGCGCCTTTCAGATGTCCAATGTTCGATTTGACCGAACCCAGCGCTACCGAGTGAGTGGGAAGATTCGTAGTGCCGAGCACATCGGCCATGCCCTGCGCTTCGACAACGTCACCCACGCGCGTCGAGGTGCCGTGGCCTTCAATCAATGTCGCGGTGGCGGGAGACAAGCCGGCATTCTGCCAGGCACGCTCTATACAGAACTTCTGGCCGATGGGATTGGGCGCGGTGATGCCTTTGCCTTTGCCATCGCTCGATCCACCAATGCCGCGCAACACAGCATAGATTTTGTCCTGGTCGCGCTCGGCATCGGCCAACCGCTTGAGTATGAAGATCGCGGCTCCTTCGCCCATGACGAAGCCATCGGCTCCCTCGGCGTAGGGGCGAGTTCCGGTCGCAGACAGAGCGCCGATCTTGCAGAACTTGACGAACGTCGGCGCTCCCATGTTGCGGTCGACGCCGCCGCTGACGGCCACATCGAAGTCGTTCTGGATCAGGCCTTCCGCTGCCGAACTGATCGCCGCCATGGCCGACGCACACGCGGCATCGCATACGAAATTGGGGCCGTGAAAGTTGTAGAGGTTGGCAACGCGGCCGGCCATGCAATTGGCCAACTCGCCGGGCATGGTGTCTTCCGTGATGTCCGCAAGGTAATGCGCCATGCGATCGTGGAACTCGCGCGAGATGTCGTGTTGCAGCGCGACGGGCAATGACGCAAATGCGGCGGTCTCAGTCAGTTCGTGGGCGTACTCCGGAAAGAACACGCGCAGCGAGCTGCGGTAATGTTTTTCCCCGGCCATGGCATTGCCAAGAATCACCGCGGTGCGATCAAGGTCCAGCGGCCGCTTGGGATAGCCGTAGTCCTCCAGGGCTTCACGCGTGCAGGCGACTGCCCATTTCTGCGCTACGTCCATGGCGTCGGCGACGCGCGGCGGGATCGGCAAATGCCACTTCATCGGCTCCCAGGCGTACTCGCGCACCCAGCCGCCGATCTTGGAATACGTCTTGTCGGGCGCGGAGGGATCGGCGTCGTAATAGAACGAAGTGTCCCACCGATCAGGCTGAACTTCACTGATGCTGTAGCGGCCGGTCTTCACGTTATTCCAGAACGCGGGAACGTTGGGAGCGTCGGGCAGGATCGCTCCCACCCCGACAATCGCAATGGCGCGACGAGCAGTGTTTTCCATGGCTGACACTTCCTTTAGTAATCGTCTCGTTCTTGGACAAACTGTAGGGCTATCGAGCGCGGGCGAAGCAGAGGTTCAGAAGTTGAGATATGGTTACGTCCCTCCCGGGGGGCGTGATCCGCTCACAAGAAGGGACAAGAACTGAGAGCGCCCGAGAGCATCTCTACAGTGACAGACTGGGGAAGAGATTGTCAGTGATATGGCGACATTACTTAGGTGATGCAATGGCACGCGGCAGGTGATGCCGGACACGTCGCCCGGTGATGACTAGCGTGTTGTCACACGAAACAAATCTCTTGCGGAAGGCTGGTTCTTGCGTGGTATGTGTGCCAACATACAATATACGTGTGCGAACAGATAAAAAGGTCCGGGGCTTGGCGTCCCGGCGCGTTCCCGCCTTCGGATTCTATTCGCCCTTGCCGTAGACAATTCAGGCGCCCGGCCTGCGACCGCCGGACGCCTGCTTCGACCCCGTTTTACGCCAGGGCGGGTTGCAGCACTTCTTTCTTAACGCGGTTGTACAAAGCGTCGGCAACATAATCCATGTCCGCGATCAGGCCCGCCTGCGCGCGATGGATTGCCGACAACCCCAGCGCCGCTTCGAACAAAGGCATCTCTTCATCGCTGACGCCGCCTGACCCTCCGAGCCAGCGCAAACCCTCCTCCGCCACTTTCAACGCCGCCTCGCGGGCAAAGATTCGGCTGATCGCCGCCAGCGCTGTGGCGTCGAAGCGATCATTGGCCTTCTCGTTGAGCCTGCCTTCCGCCCTCAGCGCAGCCCGGCGCGCCAGAGTAGCGGCGCACTCGGCATAAGCGATCCATTCGCCGATCCGCAGCAGAATATGTTGATAGCGGGTGAGGCGATTGGCGCGAGCCTTCTCCATGACCTCGGCCAGCGCGTGCAATGCCAGTGCTGCGACATCGGCGCCAACGTTGGGATGAGCGGCGTGCAGCGCCTCCACCTGGCGAGCGCGCTCGTGATAGTGCTGCCCACGCGTCTTCAGGTGAAGCTGCCAACGGTCGCGGCTGATGGTCATCTCCATGATCTCGGAGGTGCCTTCATAAATCCTGGTGATGCGAACGTCGCGGCTGATCTTCTCCACCATGTATTCGTGGGTGTAGCCGTAGCCGCCGAGTGCCTGAATGCTGGCGTCGGCAGCAGCGTCGCCGGCTTCAGTCGACATGTACTTGGCGATTGCGCCTTCAGTGTTGAGACTGCCTTCGTTACCGGCGTCGATGCGCTCGGCCGTTTCCTCGATGAAGGCGCGGCCTGCTTCCAAACGGACCACGTTGGGCACAATCAGCTTGTGGGTGTAGCCTTGCTTCTCCGAGAGCGGAGCTCCCGCCTGGATACGTTTGGTGGAGTAGGGAATCGCGCGGTCCAGCGCAGCCCATCCCGCCCCCAGCCCGAAGGCCGCGACCATCACTCGCGTGTAGCCGAAGACCATCTGCGCCTGTATTAAGCCCTGGCCTTCTACGCCGCCGACGAGGCGATCGGTATCGACGTACACATCGTTTAAGGCCAGCGCTGCCGTGTTGCTGAGGCGAATACCGTGCTTGTCCTCGGGCTCATCGTGAGCAAAGCCCTTGGTGCCGGCATCGACGATGAACCAGCTCGGCCCCGCCGGCGTGTTGGCCAGGATGGTGTAATGGTCGGCAATTCCGCCGTTGCTGATCCACTGCTTGCTGCCATTGATCTTGTAGCCGACAATCTTGCCGTCCTTTTCGACACGGTCAGCGGTGGTCTTCAGCGAGCCCAAGTCGCTGCCTGCTTCCGGCTCCGTCGCGCCGTAGGCGAACAGAACGCCTTCGTCGGCGATCTTGCCCAGCCATTTCTTCTTTTGCTCCGGCGTGGCGCCGAAAGTTATGGGATCGCTGCCCAGAAAGGTCGCAAACAGGGAGGTGGCGACCCCGAGGTCGATGCGCGCCATCTGCTCGCAGATGAGATAGACATCGAATGTGCTGCCGCCCATGCCGCCGTACTCTTCCGGAATGAACAGGAGTTGAATGCCAAGTTTGTCCGGATCGCTCATGTGCCGGACAATCTCCACCGGACATTCGTCGCGTTCGTCGAGCGCGATCAGCTCTTCGTCGGGCAGCCGCTTCTTGGCGAAATCGCGGAGCGATTTCAGACTGAGTTGCAGAGTCTTTTTGGTGATCATTTCAGAACCTCTCCTGATGCATAAACTGGTTGCCCTACTCTGATCGGGTAGAGAGGCCTTCAGGCCTGCGTCCCGACAATGTGACCGGTAGAGCGGGCCTTTAGGCCCGCGTCCCGCGTGTTTTTTAGTTCCCGAGTCGGCTTCAGCCGACGCCATATGTCGCCAGGCTGAAGCCCGGCTCTTATCTCCTACTGCGACCTTGACGCGGCGCTGAAGCGCCGCTCTACCTTGCTTCTTCCCTTTGCGCGGCGCTGAAGCGCCGCACTACCCGTACTCGTCGACCGGTGGTTCCTAAACTCCTTTATACCGAGACCTGTTTCATTTCACGGATCCTGTTGGTGAGTTCGGGGATGAATTCCAGCATATCGGTGACGATGCCAACCTCGGCGACCTGGAAGATCGGCGCCTTGGGATTCTTGTTGATGGCCACGATGAACGGATTGCCCTTGAGGCCGGCTAAATGCTGGAACGATCCGCTGATGCCGCAAGCCAGATATACCTTCGGCTTCACAGTTTGGCCGGACGAGCCGACCTGGCGCGACTTGGGCAGCCACTTGGCATCGACCACGGGACGCGAGCAGCTCACCACCGCGCCCATCGCTTCGGCAAGCTCCTCGGCAATGGGGATGTTATCTTTCTCCCCGATGCCACGGCCGATCGAGACCAGCACCGGTTCCTTGGTGATATCGACGTCGCCGGCTTCGGGGACAATCGTCGTCAGGTAGCGGCGCTTCGCCGTGAGCGTGCCGACTTGCGAAGACTTGTCAATAACCACTCCTGCGACGGGAGCGCCCTCGACAGGCTTAAACGCTCCCGGACGCACATTGATTACCGCACCCGAAGAAATGTCGCAGCGGACATGGGTGCTCACCTGCCCGCCAAATTCCTGGCGAACAACTTTGAGGTTCGTTCCCTCCACTCCATCAATGCCCACCACGTCAGACACGAAAGCAGCGTTCAGCTTGATGGAGAGTCCCGGTCCCAGATCGATTCCGAAGTGATTGTGCGGAACGAGGACGATGCCGCCCTGGGGCACGACCTTGACCAATGCCTGGCGAATCAGTTCAGCATTGGGGTAACTGAAGCTGTCGCTCGCGACTTTCCAGACTTCGGCGTAGGATGCGCAGAGACTGTTGCAGACGGCATCGAGTTCCGCGCCGGAGCCGGTGACAACCGCCGCGGGAGACGCAGCGGGATCGATCTTCTTCGCGGCCGCTAACAGCTCGGCGGCGGAATCGTCAGCCACGCCGGCCTTGTGTACGATGTAGGCAAAAATCCGGGCTGTCATTGCAAACCTCCTTTGGCTTTCATCAGCTCGATGAGCTTGTCGGCGATCTCCTCGTTGCTGCCTTCAAGGATCTCAGCGCCTTTGCCCAGCACGGGCACGAAGTAGTCGTCGCGCTTCACATTGGCGGCAGCTTCGCCCACAGACTTGGGATCGATGCCCAGGTCGGACGCGCCATAGGTGGGAATCTCCAGCGAGGCGACCTGGCGAATGCCGCGCATCCCGACATAACGGGGTTCGTTAATGCCGGTCTGGATGGAGAGCACACACGGCAGATCGATTTCGCTCATCTCGCGATTGCCGCCTTCGATCTCGCGG
>JBEKQY010000022.1:0-25998 GCA_049519235.1 Candidatus Korobacteraceae bacterium
CTCGTAGGACTCGCGGTCCATGACGTGGCACCAGTGACACCACACCGCGCCGATGTCGAGCAGGATGGGCTTGTTCTCGCGTTGCGCAGCGGCGAAAGCTTCCTCGCCCCACTCGTGCCACTGGATGGGCTGGTGCATCGCCGAGCGAAGATAGGCGGACGACGCGTGCGCTAAGGAGTTGGTAGCTTCCGGCATGAGGGTTTCAGTCTAGCAGGATAGAATCAGGATGTGACGGTTGGGATAAATCGGCCCCATTCGATGTCGGGCTGCCGCGCCGCTCAGCCTCATTGTTAGACAACGCTCATGCGTACGGCCAAGGTCTTGCTCGATCTCGGTGGCGGCATCTTCATGTTGCTGGGACTTCTGCACGCTCTCTACACGTATCTCGATATTCGCCGGCCTCGCCGGTTGGTTCCTCGCGATCCAGCCCTCGCGGTAGCGATGGCAGAATCGCAACTGCGTATAGCCCGTGGTGGCACGACGATGTGGCGAGCCTGGGTTGGCTTCAATTTCAGCCACAGCTTAGGCGGCGTTGTTTTTGGCTTAGCGTGCATATACGCAGGCACCATGCTTGGCACAATGGTCATGCCCCCATGGATATTGCTTATCCTCGTTGCGATCGCGATGATCTATCTGGTCCTGAGCGTGCTTTATTGGTTTCGTACTCCAACTCTGGGTATCGTTGTGGCCATTGTCTGCCTTTTCGTTGCTTGGATTATGTACGCTTCTGCCGCCCGATAATCGATTCGGGCGAACGCAGATTAAAACACCGGCGAATCACGGAGTTTACGTATGGCAAAAGGCGTGCCGCTGCGACGGCTGGAAGCAGGCTGGCCGCGCGGCCCAGGCGGAAAACACCCAAGCAACGCCGGCTTGGGTGGGGCACCCCCCAAGTTGGTAGGCTGGGCCACCCGCCATGTAAGATTTGGAGAGGATGATCAGTAAGTCTGAAGAGCATGAAACTGACCGCGCTGGTAAGCGCCTGCTCCGCTCGGCATTGGAAGGGCTGGGCTGGGTGGTCAACGATGTCGAGGAGGACTACGGAATCGACTCGTACGTCCAAGTGTTTGATTCCGGCTCGCCGACGGGAGCTTGGTTCCACGTACAGCTTAAGAGCTCGAGGAACACTGCCTACTCTGCTGACGGGAGCTTCGTATCGCAGGAACTCTCAATAGACCACGCGCGCCATTACGCGGGCGAGATGCGGCAACCGGTTGCCGTCGTTCACGCTGATGTGGCGGCCCAGAGGGTTTACTGGTGCTTCCCCCAGCTTGACACCGCTCTCATTTCGGCCCTCGGAACGACGAGGGCAAAGTCGATCACCATGAGAATACCTACCGCCCATGGGCTCCCGAACACCGCACCTGATTTGCTCACAGCTCTTGAGCGGGTGCACCTGACTCTGGCAAACCGGGAGCTAACCTCAGCCTCCACTCGAGACTTTGCGGAGTCGCTGGTTCATTTCGCCGACCAGACAGCGCTAGCGCGGGCATTCCAAGATAAGAACGACGTACTCAAGCTGGGAAGAATCGTGGACCTTTACAGGGAACGGAAGCTTCCGGAGGCGCGATCTCGTGCTGAGGTGCTCGTCGCCGATCCCGACTCCGGTGTCGAAGCCAAGTTCTGGGCAGAGATCCAGCTACAGTCAATCGACTACCACGAGATCCTGCACGGCGGAAAACCGCAAAGCGAATTACCACGGTCTTGGCTGAAGCACGCGAAATCGCTTCAAGCGCTGACGCGATCTGGCCCCAACCATCTGAAGTTCTATGCGCTGATCGCGCGTCACTCCGCAGAGTTGAACATCTTAGTCCATGAGAACTCCAGTCTTTTCATGGCTCTCGCTCAACATTTGCACGCCGGCGAAAACCCGATGATGGTATTGGGCTTGTACGCGCGCCGTTCGGTGCTCGCGCAGCGTATCGCCGCTAAATACAACCAATGCGTCCGACTGGCTCGGTATGCCGCCAATTACCGAAACCGCTGGGCGCTAGGTCGGGCGCTCGTTGGTATCGTCCATGCTGTCGCACAATACATCGCAACGCTTGGTCGGGAGGGCCTGCTCGACTCCCAGGCGGCGTTCTTGGGTTCTGCTTTGCAGATTTGCAAGCTCGCAGCTTGGATTAGTGCCGAAACGCAGGACCCGGAAGGGATCATTATCGCGATACTGGGCGCGCTTCTTCCAGGTACGAGCGAAGACTCAGATGCGGTTCGCTGGGCTCGACAGACCGCAGAAGGTCTCGCCGATCCGCAAGCGCGCGACGAAGCCTTGCGGCTAATTGACCGTGCTGTCAGAAGGTGGAGAGGCGAGAAGGTTGAGGGTGACTATCAGGGTGATGTCCTCTGGCAAGCTGTGCAGAATGTCGCTACCGGGATCGGGCTCGATATAAGCGACGAGAACTCCCCTCTAGTCCGCGAACTAAGGATAGCGGTGACCGACAACAGTCCCGAGAGGGTACTTGTCGACTGCGAGCACTTGCTCGTCACGCGCGGGGCGATGGGTCCTATTGCGCGCTTCATAAGCGACGTTTTAGGAATCCAAACTGCCGGGTCGAAGGTTGTGCATTGCACGCTCCATGACTTTCACGCCGAAGATAGAGTTCTCGATCGCGCCTATGCGGAGTTTAGGAAAGCGCACTGCGACATGTGTCCTGACAAGGCGCCGCGGCCGTCCCTCTGGCGCTATGACGACGAGGCACGTCGAACTGAAGCTGAGAAGTACGGCGGGTTTGTTAGGCGATTCATTGGCGGCCCTTTTGGATTGAGATACACCGACGAGGACTAATCCCCGATGCACTAATTGCCAATCGCCGGCGGGTGGCCCAGGTCTCGCGCTTTTCGAGACCTGGGAATCCCATCATCGATACGCGATCTGGCTGCTTTCAGTCGGAGTAGACGAATGAGCGCCGGAAAGCTGAAGCTATGATTGAAGACCGCAACCTTCACGCACTTCCATGTCCTCCTCCCGGGTCTCGAACACCGCGAGACCCGGGGAACCCGCCCGTCCTGGCGCATCCGAAAACTTTCGTGGTCTGCTGGCGCAACTTGCATTGAAGACGTAAGAGGCCAAACGCCACGCCCCGAACGAGCGTTCGTTTATTTAGCACCGAGGTGCTACATCCTGTTTGTTTTCAATCGCTTAGCAGGTTGCTTTGTGATATTTGCGAATGTTCCACGTGGAACAATTGCCTCCAGAGAAGGTAAAGGCCGACTACAGCATTCATTACCACGTGTAGGTTGACGAGTACATACGGGAAATTGTGGAGCACACGCGCCACGTCATGGGTTTGCAATGGCGGCCTGTGGTGTTTTGGAAGGCGCACATTTACCGCAAGGAATGCGTTGTCCTGCTGGAGCGGACAGACATGCGATAGCGTCGCGTTACGGCACCACAACAACCAGGTTTGGCGGGGTAAGGTTGCCGTTGGCATCCTTCAAGTCGACGGCAATCTGCGCCACGTCACTCAACTCGTCGACGAGGATGCGATGCACAGTGCCATCGCTGGCGCCAAAATAGGCATTCTTGCTGTCCGTGGTGATCCCGCCGTTGTAAGCCGTCGCTCCGCCGGTCAGCGGGATATGCGATATTCCAGGCGACAAGAACGTCAGTATCTCGGGGAGATTGCTGACGATCCAGACGCGAGTGCTGTCCGGGCTGACAAATATTTGCCTGGCAGTGAAGCTGCCGGCGCCGAGGTCGTAAGCGCGAATCCTACTCTGGGTAGTGACCGGGCAGCCGGCGCTTAAGAGCGAGGGAGTGGAGATCACGTCGAGGTAGGGTGAGTCGGCAGCTACAGCACCGGTTCCATTGGGCATCGCCGTGATCAAAGTAGGAGCGACTGCGTCCAGGACCTGTTCCGGGCTCTGATTGCAAGTGGAGAAGACGAAGACTTGTCGCGCGCTGGCGCTGGTGATGTAGGTCAGCCCGCCTTGCGCCATGATGCCCAGCGCGTTGGCCGTATTCGATAATCGCGCCGTGCCTGAGGTTCCGCTGGGAAGGCCGAAACCAAGCAGATCGCCGGTGACCCACTCAACGAACCCGCTATCGGGAGTGTAGGCGGCGGAACTGACATTAATCCCCGACTGAGCGCTGCTTAGCGTGCCGGTGCTGATATCGACGTAATTCAGCGAGCCATCGACGGTGTCGGACAGCAGCAATTGTGTTCCGTCCGGCGAGATTGCCTCGATGGTTCCGTTGACCGAATAGGTCGTAACCGTTCCGGCGCTTACACTCACCGCCATCAAGCCGCTGGCAGAACCCAGATAGACTGCGGCACCGGCAGGATCGGCGATCATGGAGTTTGGTAAATGCGGAAGGGTAATTGCGGTGCTCGGCGTATCGGTCTGGATGTTGAACGGCACCAGCATGGTGGAGTTGGTGCTGGCCGCGTAAACTGTGGCGCCAGCTCCTCCGCTTACGGTTGCGGTAACTACGTTTTGACTATATTGCGCCGGGAGATATTTGTTGCAATTGGGATAACTACAAGAGGCGGTGATGTACGCTGTGCCGGGAGCAACCGCCGTAATCGTACCCGGATTGTTTACCGTGCCGGTCGCCGCAATCGTGGCAGTCGCGGTTGAGGATGAGCCCCAGGTGAGCGTCGGCTTGATGTAGTGTTTCATGGTGTCGTAAACGTCGGCGGTCAGCGGCTGGGTCCCGCCCGTGGACAAGGTGAACGAGGTGTTGGAACTGCTGGCGTCGCGCACCTGGATGGTCGCCACAGGACAAGTGAGATAAGGCGTGCCCACGCTGTTCACGCCGGAATTGCTGGCAAAAACTGTGGTCGCGCCTGGAGTGCCGGCAATCGGCTGCCCCGCCGTGTTAATGGATACGATGCTGGTATCGTTGGAGCCGAAAGCAATGGGACCGACCGTGGAGGTGATGTCGCATGGCGCAGACGGCGAGCAGCCCGGCGCCGAAGTGCTCAGCACCTGTCCATAGAGGTGCACTTGCTGGCCCATGCTGGTGCAACTGTCCTCCAGGATCACCTTTACCTGGTCCACATGTTCGTGCACATAAACTGTGGCGGTTGCGGTGACTCCATTTGTAGCCGTTGCCGTAATCGTCACCTGCCCGACTCCGCCCTGTCCCAGGGTTGCGTGGCAGTTGATGATGTTGGCGTCCCAGATTCCTCCGCAAATCATCCCGCCGGCGGAGACCGTCGCGATATTCGTGTTGCTACTGGTAAAGCTGATGTCGGCAGCGACGGCGGTACCAGCGGAATTCTCCGCTGTGGCCGATAGCGTGGCCACTGCGCCTTCGTTCAGGGAAATCGGGGTTGGGGACAGAACGATTTCGGTGACGACATTGCTCGTGTTGTTGTTGCCACCACATCCAGGCAGAACTATCAGAAAGAAAACTGCTGCGACCGCAGCCACCACAGAAACCGCTGGAACCCGCTGCATGTATCCTCCCCGCCGCTACAAAGGGCCGGCGGATGCGCCCCACGATTATTTCAAAAGGAATGCCCTAAGTGTAGAGGCTGGTTATGGAAATCGGCAAATCCCAAATTCGCAAATCCCAGCACACCTGGCCTGACGTTATACGATCACAAGCTGAAACCCGAATTGCTCATCGCAGTTGTGCCGGCGCTTCGCCGGTCCAGAGGCCGCTGGAAAAATCGGCTCCGGCGCGTTTTGAAGGGGCGCAGCTCTAGTCCACAGGCTTCGCCTAAACACAGCGGCGAGGCTCGTATGGGCCGCAGGCAAAACGCCCCTCCTGGCTGGAGGGGCGCATCCGACGAAGTCAACCGCGGCTTACAACTGACCTACTGCGTACTTTCGGTGGTGACGATGCCGGTTGGGCCGGCTTTCTCGGCCTTGGCTTTCTTGGTGGCCATGGTCTTGTCGACCCAGTCGTCAGCCAGCTTGAGGTCGGACTTGCGGGCCTCCGTGTTGTCGCACTCGTACTCGGCGCGCTGCCGGTAGAGCAAGTTCAAGTACGCCATGGCATCGTCATAGTCAGGACGAAGCTGGATCGCCTTCTGCAACTCCTGGATACCATCTTCTACCCTGGGCGTGTTTTCGTGCTCTAGCTCGGCACAAGCCTTCTTGTCTTTGAGGTCGTCGGTCGGCTTCAGACCCAGTTCGGCTCGCGCTTTCTGGTCCGGCTGATAGGCCTCCATCCAGTCAATCACGGCCAGCGAATAATAGGTTTCAGGATCGTTGGGATCCGACTCCGCGATCTTTTTGTAATACTCCTGCGCCTGATCGAATTTCTTCTGCTGGAAGTACATCGACGCGATGCCCTTCAGGCTGTGGATCTGCTGCTCCTTGGGAGGATTCAGAGCCAGGACCTGCTTGAAGACCTCGATGGCCTCCTCCGCATAGCGATTATTGTCGGGCGAATCGGCGCCGGGAATGTACTGTCCCATGTACGCCGTCGCCAAATAAAGGCGGGCATTGATTAAGCTGGGATCAAGTTCAACCGCGTTCTTGAAATGTTCGATTGCGTCTTCGTATTTTGCGTTCTTATAAGCCTGCACGCCCTTGTTGAGTTGGTCGCGCGCTCTCAGCTTGCTGCAGCCCACGGCTGAGAACAGCACGAGCAGAACAGCAAGTACCGTCAGTACCCGTCCGCTCTTGTTCATGTTTGCTATCACTCTCCGTTGCGTTGTTCGGGTCCCGAGGGACAGCGGGACGCACCTAGGTTAGCGTCCCGCTCTTCCAGAAGGAGGAGTTCTGCCCGAATCAAGTTCCTGTGCTCGGCCCCACGACGCGCAGAAAACCAGCGCGCCTTGGAACTGGCCTTTCCTGGTGACTCATTAACCGCCGGCTTCGATCCGGGCGGTGATCAGTCCGACCTTATCGACACCGGCCGAGTGCGCGATGTCTATGACCTGTGCCACATCATTGAAGGGCAGGTCACTGTCAGCCTTGACGAACATCACTTTCTCCGCGCGGGTCTTAAAGATGTCGCTCAGACGGCTTTCCAAAGTTTCCCACGTGACGTCGTCCTGGTTGATTTTGAGCACGGGCTGATTGCCCGGCCCTTTAAGCACCTGCACCACGATGGTTCGTTCGTTGTTTTGCGGCTGGTTCTTGTCTTTGGGCGGCTGGGGAACCAGCGCGTCCAAGCCCCTTGGCGTCAGCGGCGTGATCACCATGAAGATGATGAGCAACACCAGCAACACGTCAATCAGCGGCGTTACGTTCATGTCGGCGGTGGGTCCGCTACCGGACCCGCCGGCTGTCATTCCCATAATAAACTCCCTACTCGGCGCCCGGGGGGCCGCCAGTCGGCGCCATGTTGCTCCCCGGTCCCTGATGTCTCTGCTCGGTCAACAACCCCACGTCGTCGACGCCGGCGGCGCGAACGTTGTCCACCACGTCCACCACCGAGCCGTACTTGGCGCGCATGTCGGCCCGGATGAAGATCTGCTTGTTCGGCTTGTCGGCCAGGCGGTCCTTCACCTTGGTGGTCAGGTCTTCCATCTTGATCCGGTCGGTCCCAAAGTAAATCTGACCGTCTCGCATCACCACCACGAGCAAGGCGTCTTCCTTGTCCGCGTCCGGCATGGAAGTCGGATTATTCACTTTGGCCATGTCAACGCTGGCGCCTTTTTGCAGCATGGGCGTGATGACCATGAAGATGATGAGCAGCACCAGCATCACGTCCACCATCGGGGTGACGTTGATGTTGGAGTTGACCTTGCTGCCTTCGTTGCGTACTACCAGTGCCATAAGCTCAACCTCCTGTCGGCTGGGTTTGACCTCAGCTACTTATGCCAAGGTCCCCAATTAGCGGTGAACGCTGCGACGCTTCAGGAAATAGTCGATCAGCTCGCTGGAGCTGTTGTCCATTTCCACGTCGAAGGCTTCCACCTTGCCAGTGAAGTAGTTGAACATCATGACCGCTGGAATTGCCACAAACAGTCCGACGGCGGTGGTCACCAGGGCTTCGGAAATACCCCCCGCGACGGCGCCCAAACCGGTCGCCTTCTGGGTGGAAATTTCCTTGAAGGCGTTCAGAATGCCGACCACGGTGCCGAACAGTCCGACGAAGGGAGCGGTCGACCCGATGGTGGCCAGGCCTCCCAGGCCGCGCTTCAACTCAGCGTGCACGATGGCCTCGGCACGCTCCAGGGCGCGCTTGGAAGCTTCGATCTGCTCGCCGGGAATGTCGTTGGAGTCGCCGTGGGCCTTGAACTCCTGTAGGCCGGCGGTGACTACTTTCGCCAGGTGGCTCTTCTTGTTGCGCTCGGCGACCTTGATGGCTTCGTCGATTTTGCCTTCACGCAGAGCGCCGGCGACCGCCGGAGCAAAGGCCCGCGACTGCTTCCGGGCCGCGCTGAACGCCATGGCGCGATCGATCATCACGCCAATCGACCAGCCTGACATGATGAACAGAATGATGACGGTGATCTTCGCCAGAATTCCCATCTGCCTCCACAGCGAGACGGGGTCCCAACCAACGGTCGCTTCCTGGAGGATCCAGGTGGCCGCCGTGGGTACATGGCTGAAGGCGTAGGTTGCAAGGTTAGCTAGGAACATGAGTTGACTTTTCCTCCTCGGAACTTTCGGTTACAGCAGAACAGCCAGCGTTACTGCGGTGATTTCCAACTTCTGGGCCAACTTCTCTATCCGTGCAGCGGCCCCATTTGCGATTCAGCTTACGTACCATCCCGACCACGACCATGCTGCCTGGCAACAGGGTCAAGCTGACGGCGCCCAGCGGCGAAAGCTCATTCGCCCGACAATGTGAAGTTCACATTGATCGTAGTTTCCACTTCCACAGGTTCGCCATTGAGGTAATAGGGCTTGTAGCGCCATTCCTTTACCGCTTCCAGTGCCGCATTGGTCAGCATTGGGTGCCCGCTGACCACGTGCAGGTTCGTAATACTGCCGTCCTTGCCGATCTCGGCCTGCAGCACAACCACCCCCTGAATGCGCGCCTGACGGGCCAGCGGCGGATACTGCGGCGTCACTTTGTGGATCAGCAGTCCCTGCGATACGCCTTGCGACACGCGCACGCGCTGTGGCGTCGCGGCCTTAGGTATGGCGGTGGGGACGTTCATGACGCTGCCCAGCACCCCGCCCATGGTGCCTCCCGGCACCCCGCCTGGCACGCCGCCCATCACGCCACCTGTACTGGGCGGCCCCTCATCTTCTTTGATCATCTGGATCTTTTTCGGAATGGCCGTGGGGGTCCGTAGTTCCCCGTTGTCCAGCTCGCTCTGCATCTTCCTCACTACCACTGGGGCCGCAGCCGGCGGCGGCGGCGGTGGCGGCGGCGGCGGGGCCGTAAGCATCGTCATCAGTTGCTTAGTCGGCAGCGCCTCGGTGAAAACCAACGGCAACAACACCAAAACGCCGATAAAAACGCTCAGCACCACAAACGAAACGATTTTTGTGGCCCCCGCCCTCGTTCTAAACATGCAGACGATGAACCAGACCAAGGACGCCAGAGAAATCAGGCCTGCAATGGGCTGCAGGATAGGAAACAGCACGCCCAGCATGGTGCCTGACACCGCGAAGGCACCAAGTATCATTATCAACACAACGGGGGCGAGCCACCCAACAAGCGACAGAATGATTGCATTACGCAGCCGGCTGCTCATCTTTGGTCCGGATTCTATGAGGCAGTCTTCAAACATAGCTGTTCTCTCCCGAAGAACTCCCTGATAACGTTAGACACCGGAATCCTGACATTTGTGCCCAGAAGATCAGAGGTGCCGCCGGGAATTATTTTGGGCCGAAGACACAACCTGGAGCCAGAATGGCTGCCCGGAAGACAGCGTCCCGAAGTATACACCCGGGCAAGCCAGTTGGACAGTGCCCGTGTAAATCGGCGCCAGAGTTCGCTGCCGCCGCACCGCATGTTGCCCAGACGGCTTTTCCCGGCTGGATGGCAAAGGACCGACCGAGTCCGCGGCGCTCCCGAAGGCGGTCCCATGCGGGCGGCTTCTGCCAACGTTACGCCTTGACCTTCACCTTGTTCTGTGCCTTATTCCGCGACGGACTCATACGCTCGGCGACTGCCTGGCCGGCTTTCCTGGCCCGCCAGTCCTGGTAAGCCACCAGCATGGGCGCTGCCACGGCGATGGAAGAATAGGTGCCGATCAGAATTCCAATCACCAGGGCCAGCGAAAATCCCCGCAGCACTTCGCCGCCGAACACATACAGCGAGAGCACCGTCAGAAAGGTCAATCCCGAAGTCAGGATCGTCCGGCTCAGGGTCTGGTTGATGCTCTTGTTGACGATGTCGGCGAGCTTTTCACGGCGCATTAGCTTCAGGTTCTCGCGGATACGGTCGAAGACCACGATGGTATCGTTCATCGAATAACCGATGAGCGTCAGGATGGCAGCAATGACCGTCAGGCTGATCTCTTTGTCCAGCAGCGAGAAGAATCCTACCGTAATGATGGTGTCGTGGAAGCAGGCGACGACCGCGCCCACACCATAGATCATCTCAAAGCGAAACCACAGGTACACCAGCATTCCGCCCAGCGAATAAAGGGTCGCCATGATGGCCTGATGGCGAAGTTGCGATCCCACTTGCGGACCGACGATCTCGACGTTGCGCACCACAAAGCCGGAGGTGAAGAAATCCTGTTGCAGCGCACTGATCACTTCGGCCGGGGCCACTCCGCGCAATTCGTCGATCGAGGGCAGAATTCCACCGCGTTCTTTGTTGCGGAAGTCCTCAATCTGCCCCGCGATCGCGGTGTAACGCTGCTCGGCATCGGTGCCCAGATGCATTGGGTCCTTCTGCATCAGATACGCCTGCAGGCTGGCCTCACCGATGTTGTTCAAGTCCTGCTTGCCCGCGTCACTCTGCGGCTCAAGAGCGCGAATGATGGTGTTCTTGCCTTTGTCGAGCGCCGCCTCGCTGGTCTCCTGGATGCCGAGGTCGACCAGCACCTCATTGTTCGACGCCAGACCGAAGTTCTGGATCTTGGGATCGTGCAGGCCGGCGCGGTCCATGTCCTTGCGGATCTGGTCGAGGTTCGGCGTCCGCGCGAACTTCACGTACACCAGCGTGCCGCCGCGGAACTCCACGCCCAGCGGAATGTGGTGCCAGAACAGCATGGAACAGATTCCGGCGACGCTGAAGATCAGCGAGAAGGCAAGGAAGTACCACTTCTTGCCCAGAAAATCGATGTTTGTGTTACGAAATAATTCCACCGCTAGCCCCTTGCGAAAGTCAGTAAGTAGCAACTAGCAATTAGCCACTAGTAATTGCTGGCCACTCCTTGTATCGGAAGTCGCTGGTGCAGCCCGTCAGACTTTCCGATCCCTGTTGATGTCCCGAATTCCTGCGATTCCAAAAGCTAATTGCTAATTGCTAGTTGCTAATTGCTGCCTCTAAATGCTCAACGCCTCGCCACGCTGGTGGCGGTTGAGAATGGCCTCGAAAATCACCCGCGACACAAAGACCGCCGTGAACAGATTGGCCAACAAACCGAAGCTGAGGGTCACGGCAAAGCCTTGCACCGGACCGGTGCCGAACAGGAACAGGATGACGGCGGAAACGATCGTCGTAACGTGCGTATCCAGAATAGTCGTCCAAGCGTGGGCGAACCCCTGGTCCACGGCGGACGACGGCGTCTTGCCGTGCCGCAATTCCTCGCGTATACGCTCGAAGATCAGGACGTTGGAATCCACGCCCATACCAACAGTCAGGATCACACCCGCAATTCCCGGCAGCGTAAGCGTCGCCTGGGTGTATCCCAGAAAGCCCAGCAGGATGACTAGATTCAGGAACAGCCCCAGGTCGGCGTTGATTCCCGCAGCCCGGTAGTAGAACAGCATGAAGATCATGACGACCCCCATGCCGATAATCGCCGCCCGCACACCTTGACGAATGGAGTCAGCTCCCAGCGACGGTCCCACCGTCACTTCCTGGAGATACTTGATGCCCGCCGGCAGCGCGCCGGAGCGCAGGGTCAGCGCCAGGTCTCGCGTCTCCTGCTGCGAGAAACTACCGGTGATGCGGCCTTGATCGTGAATCTGCTCCTGGATGGTGGCCACAGACTTGACCTTGTTGTCCAGCACGACTGCCAGCTTGTCGCCGACGTGTGAGCCGGTGAAGTTGGCAAAGCGCCGTCCGCCGTCACCCGTCAGGCTGAAATTCACGTCGGGCCGGCCATTCTCGTCGGTACCGGCATCGGCGGAACGGAGATCGCCGCCGCTCACGGCCGAGGCTCGGCTGATCAGCCAATACACGTCGCCTTCATTGGCTTCTTCCTGGCCATGCGTGCCACTCGTGCCCTTCATCAGCACGGCGTCGGGCGGCAGCACGCCGGCGTTGGCCTGCATGGCAGCCTGCTCGCTGGGGTAGGGTCCGCTGACGGCCTGCCGGATTTCCAGCATGGCCGTCGACTGCATGATCTCCTTGACCCGTGCGGGATCGTCGACCCCGGGCAGTTGCACCAGGATCTGGTAGTCGCCCAGTCCGTGCTCCTGGATCACCGGCTCGGAGACGCCAAGCTGGTCGATGCGATTGCGGATAGTTTCAATCGCCTGCTGCACCGCTTTCTTCTTGGTGTCGCTCGCCACCGAGGACTTCATCGTCATCATCCAGCCGTTTTGCGCACCGGAGACCAGGTCGTACTCAGGGAACTTGTCGCTCACCACGCGGCGCAGCTCGGAGGACGACTCCGGCGGCACGCCTTTGATCGCGATCACCTCAGGATGCTGCTGCGGGTCGGGCTTGGAGATTTCGCCGTAAGCGATGTTGGCCTTCTTGAGATCGTCCTTCAGCCGCTCGATGTCGCGCTCGGTATCGGCGTTGATGGCGTCGTTGACCTGCACTTGCAGGATCAGGTGGGTCCCACCCTTTAGGTCCAATCCCAGGTGAATGCGCTGCTGCATGGCGGCCAGCAGGCCTTTGGGCGTGAAGCTGCTGGGAATGCCGAAGATGCCGATCACAGCAAAGATCAGCCCGGCTACGATCAACCCTGTTTTGGCGAGAAGCTTCTTGTTATTCATGAGAAACAGCGGTCCTGTTAAGACTTGGGACGCTCCTCCGCAGTCGTTAAGGTGACAATCGAGGAACGAGTGACTTCAATCTTGATGTTATCGGGAGGGACCCGCAGGACGACGGCGTCGTCCTTCACCGACATGATGGCCCCGGTCAGACCGCCGCTCGTGACCACTTTGTCGCCGGGCTTGATTTGCGACAGCGTGGCCTGCCACTTCTTTTGCCGGCGCTGTTGCGGCATGATTAACAGAACATAGAAGATCGCGAAGATCGCAACCATCATCAGGATGGGCGCCGATCCCCCAATTCCCGGAGCTGCCAACGCTGCTAGCTTAATCATTCCCTTACCTTCGCGAATTCCAGGAGCGGCGCTTCAGCGCCGGTCCAAGTCCTTCATCCTTGTCATCTCCAGCGGGCTTTACCCGCGAGAGATCTGCTCTTCGGACCTTTCTGCGCACAAATCCATCCCTCGCGTCCGAAATACCTTGGGATGTCCGGGAACTTCCGACTGACCACCAGGATCTACCGGCCAGCCAGATTTCTGCACACAAGCCGGCGTTCGTCGCCAACTTACGGGGCGCGACCCAGGAAGTTTTTCCCTGATCCGCTATTCTATCGCGCTTTGGCGGAAACTGTCTTGTACCGTCGCAGTTGGGTGCTGTCTGAAAAGACTTCCCAGACACTACGTGTAGTTTAAACCAAACGCTCCTCAGCTTTCCGGAAGTTCCACGTCGCGCGGCTCTGGGATGGATTGAGGCGCGACGTGCCGCGACTGGACACTGGAGACAAAACTGGCAAGCTCCCCAAGCATTATCGCCTGCCGCACCCTGCGCATGGTGTCAAGGTAGTACGCCAGGTTGTGAATGGTGTTGAGGACGTGCGCCAGTAGCTCGATCGAAGCGTACAGATGCCGCAGATAGGCCCGGGAATAGCGAGCGCATACCTTGCAGCCGCATTTGGGATCGAGCGGGCTTTCGTCGCCGGCGTAACGCGCGTTCTTGATGGCGATGCGTCCCTCTGAAGTGAAGAGCAGGCCATGACGCGCGGCACGCGTGGGCAGAACGCAATCCATCATGTCCACGCCTTGCGCCGCGTAATGCACAATCTCCTCCGGCGTGCCGACGCCCATCAGGTATCGCGGCTTGTCCTCAGGCAGAAAGCGGATTGCCGCGTCCACCATCTCGTAGGTCATGGGACGCGGCTCGCCGACGCTCAGCCCGCCGATGGCGTATCCCGGAAAATCCAGCTCAACCGTGCGCTGCGCGGACTCGCGCCGCAGGTCGGGAAACATGCCTCCCTGCACAATGCCGAAGAGCGCCTGTGTTTGGCCTTCGCCTTGAAGGGGCACGGCGTCAGCGGCTGCTGAAGAACTCGTCTTCCGAGTGCTTTGAAGGGGCGCACCTTCAGGTGCGCCGTTGCAACCGCTTTTATTTGTCATCCCGAGGAGGCCTTCAGGCCGACGAGGGATCTGCTTTTCGAGTTGCTCAGCCGTGCCGTTCAGTGCGTTATTAAAGTCTCCCGCGGACTTCAGTCCGCCGGAAAACCACGGCACCTCGTGCTTGTGCTCCTCGAAGTACTGCTTGCTGCGCGCCGCCCAGCGCAGCGTCATTTCCATTGAGGCTCTGGTGCGCGCGTACTCTGCCGGATGCTCAGTGCACTCGTCGAATGCCATGACGATGTCGGCGCCCAGTCCGATTTGCGCGGCAAAGGCGCTCTCCGGGCTGAAGAAATGCGACGAGCCATCCAGGTGCGAGCGAAACGCCACGCCCTCTTCCGTCACCTTGCGCAGGTCGCTCAGGCTGAATACCTGAAAGCCGCCGGAATCGGTGAGGATGGGATGGTCCCACGACATGAACTTCTGCACGCCACCAAGCTGCCGGACCATCTCGACCCCGGGGCGGAGATAAAGATGATAAGTGTTGTTCAGCAGAATCTGGATGCCCAGTTCTTCCAGCGTATCTTGCGGGACGCCCTTCACCGTCCCGACCGTCCCGACGGGCATGAAGACCGGCGTCTGCACCTCGCCATGCGGCGTGAACAAGCGTCCGGCCCGCGCCTTGCCGTCGCGAGCTTCGATTTTGAAGCCGAAAGACATCGCAAGCGATTGTAAATTGCCTTACGAACCTCGCCGATCGCAGAAGCTATTTCGATGGGCGCTTCGCGGTGGCCTCGATGTACGTCTGGAACTGGTCTGGCTTATCGGGAGACGCAACCTCGAATTTGATGGTGACAGCGTCGGGAGCTTTCGATAAGTAGGTCAGTCGGTAGCGCGGCGAGCCAGCCTCGGATCGGCTGAGAAAGATGGCAGTTTTCGCCGAGGCGTCGATCTGCACGGCATATTGAATGACGTGTCCCTCGCTGTCAAAGTAAATCGCCTCATTAGGACTGGCCGGGGTCTCGTGGTAGATGACCATCAAGTCGTCGTGCCGGTAAGCGGGACGGTCCTTAGTGGCGGGGTACTCGGCGTAGTTGGTCCGCAGCAGGACGCGCTGTTGCAAGTCGGGCTTGAAGGTGAATCCGCCGCTGCCCTGGCCCGGTTGACCATTCCCGGCTCCGATCCAATTGCCCATCAGAAAACTCCAGGTTTGCCAGTCGGGAGGCGCTGATTGCTGGGCCGACAAACTGTTCAACGCGAGAAGCCAACAGCATGTGGCCAGTAACGTTGCTCGGACGAATCGCATGGTGCCACGCTTCCCTTCTTGAGTTCTACTCTAAAAGCCACATTGTAAGCGCATTTCCGCCACCTGCGAGTATTGAGATGATTTTCGTCCTCGCCGGCGCGGGTTTCTTGTTGGCTCCGGAAAATGGATAGGAAAATCTTCGGCGCAATCAATGACCCGCCGAAGCCGCGCCTTTCCGGCCGACCGTCTTCTTCAACAGAAAAACAATTGGGATGCAGGCGAAGCAGACCAGCGCCATATAGCGGAAGTCATCGACATAGGACCAGAGCCGGGCTTGGGCGGATAGCTCGCCACCGATCAAAGCGTAGGCCTTCCGCATCGATTCGACTGGACCGTATCCCTGCGTGTAAAGATATTGCTCCAGCGAGTGCAATTGGTTTTCGAACGGCACGCCGCTGGGCGTCAACGAGTGAACCAGCTCATTCTGATGAAGCTGTTGATGCCGGGCAACAATGGTATTCACGATGGATATTCCAATACTGCCGCCGACATTGCGGAGCAGGTTATAAAGACCGGCGGCATTACCGATCTCCTCGTTCGCCAGGCCAGCTACGGCGGTGGTCGACAGGGGAACGAAGACACATCCCGCTCCGAAGCCACTCAGAATGATCGCCCAGAGAAATGACCACTGCGAAATGGCCAGGTTTACCTCGCCGAACCATAGCCCGGCGACGGCAAACATGGCAAATCCGGAGGCGATCAGCCATCGGTTGTCGACCTTGCTGGTCAGTATCCCGATGATGGGCATGGCCAGGATGGCCCCGATGCCGCGCGGGCTTACCGCCCACCCTGCGGAGTACGCCGTGTAGCCCAGCAGCTCCTGATAGAACAACGGCAACAAGGTGATCAGCCCATAAAGGGCGCCTCCAAAGAGGGCGATCAGCAGACAGCCCAAGAGGAAGTTTCGGTGTCGAAAGACGCGCAGATCCACCAGCGGTTTGTCATGCGTCAGCTCGCGAATGAGAAATGCCACAAACCCGACGACCAAAATAACGAACGCCCAGCGAATCCAGGTGGCTCCAAACCAGTCGTCCTCCTGACCCTTGTCCAGGATGATCTGTAGCGAACCCAACCACACCGCTAACAGGCCCAGCCCGATGCCGTCGATCCTGCCGGGCTTTGCATTCTTGATGTACGGCGGATCTTGAACAAAGCGCAGGATCATCAGCACTGCGAAGATGCCAATCGGAATGTTGATGTAGAAGGCCCAGCGCCAGGAGTAGGCATCGGTGAGATAGCCGCCGAGCGTGGGTCCAAGCACCGGCGCCACTACCACGCCCAGCGCGAACACAGCCATCGCCATGCCACGTTTGTCCGGCGGAAAGCTCTCCAGGAGAATCGCCTGCGACAACGGTTGCAGCGCGCCACCGCCGGCGCCCTGGACCGCGCGCGCCAGCAGAATCATCCACAGGCTGGTCGCCGCGCCACATAGAAACGACGATACGGTAAAGATTGCAATGCAAGTAATCAGGAAGCGCTTGCGGCCAAACTTCAGAGAAAACCACGAGCTAGCCGGCAAAACCACCGCGTTCGCCACCAGGTAACTGGTCAGCACCCAGGTCGCTTCATCGTTGGTGGCCGACAGACTGCCGGCAATGTAGGGCAAGGCCACGGACGCAATGGAGGTGTCCAGCACCTCCATGAACGTCGCCAGCATCACGGAGATCGCAATCAGCCAAGGGCTCGGCGCGGGTCGGCTGAGAGAAAAGCCTTGCGAACCAGCGATGGTTGTGCTTGCCATCGATCTTTCCTGGCCTTGGGGATTGGTTTGTTCCGGCTGCAATGCACGTTGCCGGTGGAGACCGCAAAAGTCTTGAGATGCGCCAGGCGCAGGGAACGATTCGAGCCCAGGCGGACAGCATTTCCCCGCGCGGAAGTAATCTGGCCAACTGCATGGTGCTTACGGCAAAACCGCACCCAAAGCGGTGTCAGTCGTCAAAGACTGTCTTGAAGAACTCTAGGTTATGGTGCGCAAAGAAAGCTGAAGAAGTTCTGTCAATTACTGATAATGTTTGTTGTTGACTGTCACCTGTTGCTTTCATGGGAACCCTGAGCCAGGACTTTCGCTACGGACTGCGCATGCTGCGGAGGAATCCCGGCTTCACCGCGGTGGCAATCATCACTCTGGCGCTGGCAATCGGGGCTAACACGGCGATCTTCTCCGTGGTTTATCCCGTGCTCTTGCGTCCCCTGCCTTTTCGCGATGCGGAGCGACTGGTCACCATCGGCGAAAGCCGTCACCAGGTGGTATGCTGCGCCTACAACGCCTCGTATCCCGATTTCCTCGATTGGAGGCGCACGGCAAAGGGCTTCCGATCCCTCGCCGGCTATGCGCCCGACGCTTTTACCATCACCGGCGATGGCGAGCCGAAGACCATGTTCTGCGCCATGGTCACTACTAATTTCTTCTCGACCTTGGGAGTAAGCCCGGTGCTGGGCCGCGACTTTGCCACTGGCGAGGATTTGCCGGAAGGCTCCGGCCCCACAGTGGCGCTGCTCAGCTATCGCTTTTGGCATAGCGACTTCTCCGGCGATCCGAAAATCGTCGGCCGCGTACTTCGGCTGGACGGCAAGCCGGTGACCGTGATTGGCGTCCTGCCGCGTGATTTCGAATTCGGTCCCGCCGGCCTTGTGCCCATCTGGGTCCCCTTGCACTTGAACAACTACGAGGCGACAGCGCGCGGCGGACGCTGGCTGAGCGTGATTGGCAGGCTCGCCCCTGGCGTCACCCTCCAGCAGGCCCGAGCGGAAATGCAGGCCGTCAACGCGCAACTGGCGCGGGAATACCCGCAACAGAATGCAGCGGTCGCGGTGGGCCTGGGATTTCTGCGCGAAGAAATTGTCGGCGATATTCGCCCCCTGTTGTTGGTGCTGTTCGCAGCGGTGGGCTTCGTGCTGCTCATCGCTTGCGCCAACGTCGCCAACCTGCTGCTGAGCCGCTCCATCGATCGCCGCCGGGAATTCGCCATACGCAGCGCTTTGGGCGCGAAGCAGCTTCATCTGGTGTTGCAATTGCTGATCGAGAGCTTGCTGCTCTCCGTCATAGGCGCGATCATCGGCTTCCTGGCCGCTGCCATCGGCGTGTGGCTTCTGGTCCGATCAATACCTGCGGCGCAGTTGAGGGCCATGCCTTACCTGGCCGA
The DNA here is from genome assembly GCA_049519235.1 of Candidatus Korobacteraceae bacterium. Lineage (GTDB taxonomy): Bacteria > Acidobacteriota > Terriglobia > Terriglobales > Acidobacteriaceae > Bog-257. The sequence continues at coordinate 18,750 of JBEKQY010000022.1, forward strand.
TGTCGGCATCAGTCTGCCCGTGTTGGCCTTCGTTGGCGGAATTACCGTGCTTACCGCAATCCTTTTCGGATTAGGGCCGGGGCTTTCGATTCCGCAAACGCCCATCACGGAAGTTCTGAAAGATGAGTCGCGCGGCGGCACCAGCGGCTCGCGCGCCGCCATGCGCAACGTTCTGGTCATCGGCGAAATCGCCATTTCGCTCGTCCTGCTGGTGGGCGGCGGCCTCATGCTGCAAAGTCTTCGCACGGTGCTACAGCAGAATCCGGGATTCCGGCCGGACCATGTGCTGACATTCCTAATCAGCGTGCCCGGTGCGTCCTATCCGGTTTCGAGGACGTGGCCCTTCAGCAATCCCAACGGGCTGCGTTTAGCGCATGAGTTTCTGGACCGGTTGCGCAGTTTGCCCGGCGTAACGGGCGCTTCGGCAACCAGCGGACTGCCGGTAGCCGGGAATCGCGCCACCAACCGATTTGTCATTGAAGGGCAAGCCGTAACCCCCGGCCAGGAGGAAGCTTCCATCTCACGTCGTGTGGAGCGGGATTATTTCGCCGTAATGAAAATACCCCTATTGCGGGGACGGTCCTTCGCCGCTTCGGACACGGCAGACTCGCCGTGGGTGGTCATCGTAAATGAAGCCTGGGTGAAGCGCTATTTGTCTAGTGGTGAGGACCCTGTTGGCAAGCGCATCCGCTTGACCTTCTCGCCCCAGGAGCCTGCCCGCCAGATTGTGGGAGTTGTGGGCGATGCCGCGGAAGACAACCTTGCCGTGGCCCCGCCTCCCGTGATGTACCTCCCGCTGGACCAGGACTCGGGATATTCAGCCGGCCTCAACTACGTAGTTCGGACCAAGGGCGATCCCGAGGCGATGTTGGGCCTGGCGCGGTCCACGGTGCGCTCCATCGATCCGCAGTTGGCATTCATTCAGCCGCAATCGCTGGAGGAATTTGTCGACCGCTCGCCCGCCGTGTTCCTGCGGCGTTATCCCTTCTACCTGATCGGCAGCTTTGCCAGCCTGGCGCTCATTCTGGCGATGATCGGCTTGTACGGCTTGATCTCCTATTCCGTGCTGCAACGCACCCGCGAGATCGGCATTCGCATGGCCCTGGGCGCGCAGCCAAAGGACATCCTCAAACTGGTGATCCGGCAGGGGGTGCAAGCAGCCGTTCTAGGGGTTGTGATTGGTCTGGGGTCCGCCGTGCTCCTGACCCAGGTGATGTCGAGTCTGCTGTATGGCGTCAGTTCGTCGAACTGGTTTATCTTCGCCAGCGTGACCTTACTGCTGCTGGTGGTTGCCCTGGCCGCGTCGTACGTTCCTGCGCGGCGCGCCACCGCGGTCGATCCCATGATCGCCTTGCGGAACGAATGACCATTGCGGTTGACCGTCGCTGGCCGTATCCGTACGCTATTCGAATGACACTCTCTGCACGTAATCAACTTGCCGGAACGGTAGAAGCCATCACTCTTGGCGACATCATGGCCCATGTCGTCATTCGCATTGCAGACCAGCAAATCGAAAGCGTCATCACTCGCGCCAGCGCTGAGTCGATGGGCCTGAGGAAGGGCGACTCCGTCCGTGCCGTCATCAAGTCAACCGAAGTCATGGTGCAGAAGGATTAAGGCGCGCGCCGAAGCACAATCGTAGTCACCATGCGCACGCTGCGCCCCTGCCGCTTGTCCTGTGGTGCTATCAGGCGTATAGGCCCCAGTTCGTCGTCCAATGGCTTGCCCTCATTGCTAATGGCGACCAGCACGTTATTGTCCTGGAAGCTCGGGTCCAGTTCCGCCAAAGCGAAGACGACGCGATAGCCGTCTCGCCCGGTGACCTCCACGTAGTCGCGCATGTCGTCGGCGTGTATTTTCTTGCCGATCAGCGTGTCCAACTTCGCCAGCAGGTCCCTAAGCAGCACTCCTTCATATTTTTCCGCGGTCCTGTGGTCCGGATTAGTGAGCGAGACGGATTGCTGCGGCATCTGCCGCAATTGCTCGACGGTGAATGTCAGCTTGTTGCCGTCGAGGCCCTCGACCGTGATCGAAGGCTGGTTCGTTTGCTGCGCGCTGCCCGGCGCAACGCACAACGAACACACAAGCCCGATGATCAAACGCGTGAACGCCCTTTTTCTCATGCCATTCTCCCGGAAAAAATAATGCAATGGCCGGCAAGAAAACACAACAAGGACGATGAATTAAAGGCCAGACGATACCGCCCGAAATGCTGGCGCGGTAGCGTAATTCGCTACATGGCAGGCTGCCCGGAATGCGATGAAGCTGATGCAATGCGTTACACTTCAGTCACTTCACTATGCCCAGCGACGACCTCGGCTTCACTCCGGCAGAGCTGCGCAAACTGCGCAGCCTGAAAGATCCTCACGGCATTCAGCGATTCCTCGACGACTTACCCTATCACTTGGCCGATACCGCCTGGTCGCCGCGGCGCGTGCTGCGGGAAAACACAGCCCATTGCTTCGAGGGAGCGATCTTCGCCGCGGCCGCGCTGCGCGCCAACGGCTACCCGCCACTGATCCTTGATTTCGAGGCCGAGCACGACACCGACCACGTGATCGCCGTCTATCGCGTGAAGGGGCACTGGGGCGCGCTCGCCAAATCCAACTACACCAGTTGCCGCTATCGCGAGCCGGTGTACCGCTCGCTGCGCGAGTTGGCCATGAGCTACTTCGACACCTACTTCAACCTACGGCGCAAGCGGACGCTGAGGACGTTTTCCCGTCCCGTGAACCTGAAGCGCTTTGACCCTCAGCAATGGATGACTACGGAGAAGCCGATCTGGTTCATCATTTACTACCTGCTGGAGATCCACCATTACAAGCTGCTGTCGCGGGCGATGATCAACCGCCTGCATCCCGTGGACGAGCGGACCTTCCAGGCGGAAACACTAGGAAAGAAGTACAAGTCTCCCAGCGCTCAAGCATGAACAGCTACGCTGCTTCACGAAAATGAGCGTATGATGAAAATGCCATCCTAAATGTCTCTGCCATTCCGGGTGATGAGGACCGGACCGGTCATATGGTTGCCAGAAGCAGGAAGTATGCAATGAAAGAAGCGCGTAGTCTGTATGTGGTGTCGTTTCAAGTGGAGCCTTTTCACAAAGGCACGCGCCATCATTGGATGATTTGCCGGCAGCAGAACCCTGACGAATTGGTGTCGTGGGGCCACGCGCCTACGCGTGAGCTGGCCGAAAGCGCGGCCGAGAAGGAGCTGCAAGACCTCTCTTCGGGACTGACTCAAGGTGGCCAGGCGGCCAACACCACGAAGCCTTTCACCCATCGCATCGCTAATGGGCACTACTAAGCTGATCGGCAAGCCTTAAGCTAAACATCCTTCAATTGCTGTTCATCCATTCCAAAATAGTGGCCTAGTTCATGAATGACTGTCCGCCGGACTTGCTCCCGCACTTCGGCCTCGCTGGAGCAGACCGCTTCGATGTTCTTCTGGTAAAGCACGACGTGATCCGGTCCCTTTGGCAGGTCGAAGACGCTCTTCCTGGTGGTGGGCACGCCATGGAAGAGGCCCAAAAGCAGCGTCCTTGGTTGTCCGGCCTGCGGTGATGACTGGTTCGGCGGCAGGTCCTCGACCAGAACAGCAACATTGCGAATGCGAACGCGAAATTCGTGGGGGAGCGAGTCGAGCGCCTCCTCGACTAACTTGGCGAAAGTTTCACGCTTCATCTTTCACCCACGGCAATAAATAAGGGCGCGCTCACTCCGAGTAGCCGTCGCCGGTGTCCTCATCATCGTCATCTTCTATGCCGTCGTCTTCTTCTTCCTCTTCGTCCTGTTCCTCGTCCGGCTCTCGTCCAAGCAGGACATCGGCATTTGCCCACCGATTAGAAGCGTCAGCGTCGGGGCAATCTGGATATATTCTGCTCATATCCTAATGGTACACTTGGCCGCCGTTGTGCAACCGTTCCCATGGTCCAGGCTTGTCGACGGCAGGTAGTGGGTCAGTTTGATTGCCATCCCGAGAGAGCCTCTTTTGCGAAGCGAGAGATCTGGGCGTGCCGATTCGCGCCGGTGCGCGAAAGAGCCTGCCCTGAGCGAGCGCAGCGAGTCGAACAGGCACGCATCCATATTCAAACTGACCCACTACCCGACGGCGGCCTTTTCTAGAACTCGTCTGGCCCGGTTGACATCCTGCTGGAAAAGACATGGCGCGCAGGGCGGGACGAAAAGCATATCTCTGAGCTGCGCTTGGCATGACAGGCGACGCGACTCAACCGCGACGATCTGTGCCGGCTTGATGCTCCCGCAGTTGCTGCATTCGCGGCTCACGGATTTCCTGGATAGGTGAAGTGACAATCGGTGTCGGGTACTCCGGATGACAAAACTCCAGGTGCATACCGCGACCGACGAAGCGCCGTTTCAGCATGGACCCTCCCCACGTCGAACCCGCAATGGCCACCTGGATTGGTTCGGGGCAGTATTGAGGATGTCCTGAGATGAGCACGTTGTTGTCATCCAGAAGGACTACCAGGTAACAGTGGTGCTGGGTTTGAATCTCCAACACCGTTGCGGGTGGCAGGTCGTTGAGCGACACGCCGCCCTCAATTTCCGACTGCGCAATGTTGCGATTGACTTCATCGCTGAGGTTGGGATGAGAGCGGAATAAATGTGGGCAGGTGGACAAGCGAACCCCATCCTTAATTCCGTTTAGTTTAGCACCATTACCGGAGAGTCTTGCGGCGGCAACTTCGGATTTGCCCGCGATCCATGAAGCAAGCGGTCACTCGTGATGACGATTACAGGAGGGCTCGGTGATCTTCGAGGCTCAGGGCAAGCCCGCTAAAACCCTGAAGGCAGGCGAGGCGTTCAGCACCGTGGCCGGCGAAGTGCACAACGTGAAGAATGCCAGCAGCAGCGCGCCTGCGAAGGCGCTGGCCTTCTACCTTGCCCAAAAGGGCTCCTCTCGAGAACCTCTCGACTCCGGCTAAGTAAGTAGCCAGCGTTCCCAGGTCAGCGCCAAAATCAGGCGCGAACCCAGGGCACCCGGCTTCTAAAGCGGAATGGGAAAGTCCCTTCCGTTTATCTTAATAATCAATGTACCGATCCGCCCGACAAATCCCTCCACTTGTGCTGCGGTAAATTTGCTTGGATCAGCTGCAACCCATGCCCGGCCTCGTTGACCAGGATACAGCGCAATTCGATCTACACCCTCGTCCGTCGGAAGCCACGACCTGAAAAATATCTGAAGGGTTGCAGGCACGAACGGCTTGATCGTGACCGCATCCGGCTCGTACCTGGCGAGGCTTACCTCAATACACCTGACCATGTCATTTCGGAACTCGACATAAATCTTTATCGGGTAATGTGCGTTCTCTTGAAAACTCACACGAACATGGACCGCTAACTTTGGACTGAAGCGCTCCTTGATCCGGGCAAACAGCTTAAATCTCATATTCGCCAGTACAGAGACAATGCCGGCAACGATCAGACCAGCAATAACCTTGCTCCACACGCTATCCGTCCATGCGCTTTTCAACCAGTCCGGCATTCAACGATTCTCCCGAAAAGTCAGCATACCATTGTCTTTTTCTAATGCGGCGGTACGATTAAGGAAACCCTCCAATCCCAGCCGTATATCTATGCCTAAAATCTCCGCAGAAAACAAGAGATATTACCGCGAACGGGTGCGCAGCATCATGGCGGGGTGGCCCACCCGCCCGTCCTGTCAAAACCACGCGACAATCCGCTCCGACAGTGGTACAGGCATTGGTGATCTGCATCACAGAAGGCAAGCACGTCTCGGCAGCACGATGTTTTCAGTTTCTGATGCGCTCTTCATCGATCACCACCGGGCTCGTGGCGGTGGCTGCCCCCGTTGGCGTTCTGGGGTTAGCGGCCCTGCTGCTATGGCTGTCGGGCAATTGGCGCTGGGTGGAGGGCTGGATCTTCGGCGTCTGGTGGGTGTCCTTCATGACCGCCATGGTTTTGTGGCTTCACTACAAGGATCCTGCGCTGCTGGCCGAGCGCATGCGCAAGCCCGGCAGCGGGGGTGAATCGCGCTCCGATATGGCTATCCTCTTCGCGGTAAAAGTGTGCTTCCTGGCCGCGCTCGTTCTGTCGGCGCTGGATGTGCGCTTCGGTTGGACACCGCGTCTCCCGCTGTGGAGCGAAGTATGCGGAGGCATCCTGCTCCTCGGGGGTAGTTTCTTCATGCTCCGCGCCTTCGCCGATAACACGTATGCGTCGCAACTGATACGTATTCAGAGCGAGCGCGGCCAGCATGTCATTGACACGGGCGTCTATGGCTTGGTTCGCCACCCCATGTATCTTGGGGGAAGTCTGATGTTCGTTGGTGGCCCCCTGCTCCTCGGCTCCGTTTGTGGTCTTCTCGCAGGTCTGGCCGCGGTCGGGTTTCTCATGCTGCGCATCTTTGGCGAGGAGAAGCTCTTGGCACGCGATCTGGAGGGCTACAAGGAATATCTCCGGAAGGTGCGTTACCGGTTGGTACCACACGTCTGGTGATAACCCCGTCAGCGGATTTTCGTGAACCTCCGCCGTAATTCTTACTCCTCCCACTCATTCGCAGACAGCCCGAATGAGTGGGGCACCCGAGCGTTAACCGTACGTGAGGTTGGTGCTCTGTCCGACCTCGATAATATAACCGTCAGGATCGCGGATGTAGCAGCGCGTCTCGCCGTACTTGGGGATCGGCTCCGTGATGAACTCCGCTCCTCGACTTTTCCATAATTCATAGCACGCTTGAATATCCGCAACGCGGAAATTCATAAAGCTGTTGAGGTGATTCGGGTCGGGGACGCTGAGCGTTACCGTCGGCTTATCCGGGGTCGGCCCGCCTCCAACGTTCAGAATCATCCAGATATTCGCAAGCTGAAGGTACGCCGGCGCGTTGCCGTCTCCCAGGCTCAGAATTCGAGCGCCGAAGACCTTTTCGTAGTAGCGAGCCGATCGCTCGATGTCGGTGACGGTGAGAAAATGCGCGATGCTGATCCCCTCTCGCGGTGGCATCTCGTAGCTCTTCTGTTCGATTTGTACGCTGTTCATTGACGACCCCCGTTGAGTGCCGGTAGAAGAAGTTTCAGAAGCGCTTCATCAGAGAACGGGTTCTGACCTGAGATCAACTCCCGATCTTGAAGGACGTAGCTCTGCCATGGAGCAACCACACTTACGTCAGCGCCCGCCGTACGCAAGGCAAAGTCCGGGTAGAAGAGAACCTTACCACCAATCTCAAGCGGTTCCCGCTGCTGCTCTTCCGCTGTCGAAAAGATAGTCAC
>JBEKQY010000023.1:0-24567 GCA_049519235.1 Candidatus Korobacteraceae bacterium
ATGTCTACGTCAAACTCGAGTACTTGAATCCCGGCGGCAGCATCAAGGACCGCGCCGCGCTGGGCATGATCACCAAGGCGGAGCGCGATGGCCGGTTGCAGCCGGGAGCGACTATCTTCGAAGCCACTGCCGGCAACACTGGCGTGGGATTGGCGTTGATCGCCTGCGGCCGTGGCTACAAAACCGTGCTGGCCGTTCCCGAAGGTTTTTCCCAGGAAAAAGTCACGCTGATGGAGGCATTCGGCGCTGAGGTGATTCGTACATCTCACGCCGGTGGTATGCAGGAAGCTATCGATTACATCAAGGCACGCGCTGCCAGCACTCCCAACTCCTTCGTCGCCGCGCAATTCGAAAATCCCGACAATCCCGACTTCCACTACGAGACCACGGCCCGCGAATTTTACGACCAGCTCGGCGGACAAGTTGATGCCATCGTGATCGGCTGCGGCACCGGCGGCACGTTCACCGGCGTGGCCCGCTACCTGAAAGAACGCAATCCGCAAACGCTGGCGATTGCCGTAGAGACGCAAGGCTCGGTGCTGGGCGGCGGCCCGCACGGCGAACATGAAGTGGAAGGTATCGGCGCAAGTTTCATTCCCAAGACATTCGATGGCTCGCTCGCCGACGAAATTATCGCCGTTAGCGATCGCGACGCCTTCGATATGGTGAAGAAGCTCGCAGCAGTGGAAGGCGTGCTGGCGGGATCGAGTGCGGGGGCAAATGTGTTCGCGGCGATCGATGTCGCGCGAAGATTAGGCCCTGGAAAGCGCGTGGCGACAATCATCCCCGACTCCGCCGAGCGGTACTTGTCGAAGGACATCTTCCACTTCAACGAAAAACGGTGATTTACCCACAGCGACAAAAAGCAAGCCTTAGAGCAGGAATAAAAAGACTGTCATTACGAGCGAGATGGAAGCAAGTTACAGGTTAATGCCGGTATAATCGCGCCATGGCCGACCATGTAGTTCACATCTCGGAAGAAGAGGCCACCAGCAATTTCGCTTTGGTGTTGGCACGCGTTCGTGCCGGCGCGGAGGTCGTGATCGATAGCGCCCGTGATAGGCTGCCGTTGGCTGTAGTTCACCTGCCGGCCCCACACCGCCGCACGATCTCCGAGTGCATCGCGCTAGCGAGGAAGCATGAGGAAGAGCGGGGAGAATCACCGGTCCTTGATCCCGACTTTGCCGCCGACGTGGAGGAGATAATCCGCAATCGTAAGCCTTGGAATCCGCCGGCATGGGAGTGATCTTAGATTCCAGCGTCGTGGTCGCCGCCGAAAGGCGCGGCCATACGGTTCCTCAGATTCTCGATCAGATACGGTCTACCTATGGCGAAACCGATGTCGGTCTTTCGGTGGTCACCGTTGCAGAGCTGGTGCACGGAGCCTATCGCACCAAGGCCGAAGCGGACCGCCTGCGCCGGCTAGATTTCATCGAAGAGCTGTGCTGCGATGTTCCAATCCATCCTATAACGCTGGAGATCGCCCGCGTCATCGGGCGGATAGAGGGCCAACAGGCTGCAAAAGGAATTTCCCTAGCCTTCGAAGACGTGGCAATCGGGGTGACAGCGCTCGAACTGGGATTCGAGGTGGCAACACTGAACGTGCGTCACTTTGAGATGATTCCCGGCCTCAGCATTGCCTCTCGGGATGATCCCACGCATTAAGTAATGCATATGCCGAGAAAAAACAGATCCGGTTTTTCCACTCGCGCCATCCATGCCGGCAATGAAGCCGACCCGTCCACTGGAGCCGTCGCTCCTCCCATCTTTGCCACTTCGACCTACGCGCAGGAAGAGCTCGGCAAGACCAAAGGCTACGACTACTCGCGCGCCGGAAATCCCACCCGCACGCGTCTGGAACAAAACCTGGCCGCGCTGGAATGTGGCATTGCCGCGCCCGTCTTTGCCAGCGGAATGGCGGCGGTCGGCGCGCTCTGCCACCTGATGAAGGCCGGTGATCACATCGTCGCCTCCAACAATCTTTACGGCGGCGTGCCGCGCCTCTTCAACCAGATCATGACCAACTTCGGTTTCGAGTTCACTTATGTGGACTCGACCGATCCTCGCAACGTCGAGCGCGCCATCCGCCGCAACACGCGCTACGTTTACATCGAGACGCCGACCAACCCGCTGATGGGCCTCACCGACATTGCCGCGGTCAGCGCCATCGCACACAAGCGCGGCTGCGAAGTCGTGGTCGACAATACCTTCATGACGCCGTACTTCCAGCAGCCCATCAAGCTGGGCGCCGACATGGTGCTGCACTCCACGACCAAGTTCCTCAACGGCCACAGCGACGGCCTGGGCGGCGTGCTGGTCTGCACCTCGCGCGAGCAGGCCGAGAAGCTGGCGTTCGTGCAAAAGGCCGCGGGCGCCATCATGTCGCCCTTCGAATGCTGGCTGGTGTTGCGCGGCACCAAGACGCTGGCTGTGCGCATGAAACAGCACGACGAGAATGGCCGTATCATGGCCGATTTCCTCAGCCGCCATCGCAAGGTCAAGAAAGTTTTCTATCCCGGATTGCAGAGCCATCCGCAGTACGAGCTGGCGTGCCGCCAGATGTCGGGCTTTGGCTCGATGATTACCTTTGAGACGGGCTCGCTTGCGAACGCCAAGCGGCTGCTGAAGCGCGTCCGCCTGTGCACTATGGGCGAATCGCTGGGCGGAGTGGAGACGCTCATCTCCCATCCCGCATCGATGACGCACGCCGCCATCGGCGCGAAGGGCCGCAAAGCCATCGGGCTGACCGACGGCATGGTGCGGATTTCCGTCGGCATCGAGGATGTCGAGGACGTGATCGCGGATTTGGAGCAGGCGCTGGGGTAGTTGCTAGTGGCCAGTTGTCAGTTGTCAGCAAAATCGCAATTCGGTCTTCGCTCTTCGCCAGGATCTCACGCCGTGTCATCCTGAGCGAAGCGAGCCGGAGGGTGAGCGGAGTCGAAGGACCCCTATAACCATAAGGGATCTTGTTCGTCTCACGCTCCCTCAGGCTACAATCAGCTTTTTCCACCAGGAAACCACGTTGTCCGCAACCGAAGCCGAGCGCATCACCGACCTGCTAAAGACGGCCAAGACCATTGCCGTCGTCGGCCTCACTGATTCTCCCTTACGTCCGAGCTACGGCGTCTCGCACTACATGCGCTCGCAGGGATACCGCATCATTCCCGTCAATCCCAACATCACCGACTGGATCGGCGAGAAAGCCTACCCCTCCTTGCTTGCGGTGCCGGAAAAGATCGACATCGTCAACGTCTTTCGCCGCTCCGATGCCGTGCCCGAGGTGGTGCAGCAGGCGATCCAAGTCAAAGCTCCCGTCATCTGGATGCAGGAAGGCGTGATTCACGAACAGGCCGCCGAGAAAGCACGCCAGGCCGGCATCTTCGTCGTGATGGACCTCTGTATCTTGAAAGAACACTGCAAGCGAAGCAGCCGTTAGCAACTCGCGATTCGATGAACGACGTAGGTTTGCTGTCTTACCCCGCGATCAATACACCGCAATGCCCGCGTATCCCACAACCATATCTCGCTCGTCCGACACGTCGCCTGAGGTGGCATAGCGAACCAGCTCCGCCTTGGTGGCGCCGAGTTTCCGGGCCGCGGTCAGCATCGCGACCGCCGGGCCGTATCCGCACATGCTGATGTTGTGCTCGCGCACAGCGTCGTACAGCCCGCGCGCATCCAGCGCCAGCATCTGATCGATTGCTCTGCGATCTTTCACCCGTGTGACGCTGTCGCTCTCGTAATGGTTCATGTCGCTGGAGGCGATCACCAGGAATGGCCCACCTTGCTTCGCCAGGGTATTGCCGATCACTACACCGAGAGAGCTCAGCACTTCAAAGTTGCCGGTGCCGACAGCGATAGGAACGAACTGAAATCCCGGCCCCAGCACCTGTAGAAAGGGAAGCTGCACCTCGAGAGCGTGCTCGAAGCGATGAGCTTCTTCGTCCTCGGAAAGCAGTGGCAAGTGCTGCTTCAGCTCGGCTGCCAATTCCGCGTCGATGGGAACATCGCCCAGCGGCGTGTGCCACGCTCCTTCGCTCATGATGGCCAACGGCTCTCCCATGCCGGTGTGGTTGGGACACAAAATCACCATCCGATGCGGCAACTCAATACGGCGATAGACTGCCCCGGCAACGGGGCCGGAATACATGTATCCGGCATGGGGAACGACGCAGCCCAGCGCGCGAATTCTCGCCTCGACCGGAGCGTCGGCTGGCGCGGTGGTGTAGCTTTCCACCTCGGCACGGAGGCGCTTCGCATCGGCCGGATAGAAGCGGCCGGCAACGGCAGGTTGACGAACGGCGGTTGCCATGGAATGAAGCCCCGTATTCGGCAATAGAACTCATCTTGTAGATTTCCAAGCTTTGTATCAGGGCACGACTTCAGTCGTGCCGAACGGAGCGATATCACTTTGGGCTTTAGCCCCTGGAAGCCGGATGCAGGGGCTAAAGCCCGGAATCCCAGCTAGCCTTTGCGGCACGACTAAAGTCGTGCCCTGATACAAATCCGCCACGACAAGATGGCTCTTATGAAATTTTACGCCTGCCTAAGCGCGCGGAACACGGCTGCGGTTTTCTCCAGGGGCATGGCTTCCGCCCGGACGTCGGAGCGCAGTCCCGCAGCCTTCACCGCCGCTCGGATGGCGGCTGCGTCATATTGGCCGCGCAGATTGTTGGCCAGCGTCTTGCGCTTTTGCGCAAACGACAATTTCAGAAACGCGATGAACGGCTCCTCCTCCACCCGCAACTCTTCCAGCCGGGGCGCCATGGTAAGCCGAACCACACTGGAGTGTACCCGCGGCGGCGGCGCAAAGGCTTCCGGCGGCAGCGTAAATAGCTTGTCCACGCGCGCGAACAACTGGGCTGTGGCCGAAAGCAATCCATAGTCGCGGCTGCCCGGCTTGGCGGAGATGCGGTCTGCCACTTCCCTCTGCACCATGATTACCGCGCGTTCGATGTTCCGGTGCAACTCCAGGATTCGCAGCACGATGTCGGACGTTATGTAGTAGGGCAGATTGCCGACGACGTCCACGGTCTCCGGTTGCGTAGGGCGAAGATCGTGCAACGGCCCAGGCCGGCGGCCCACCATCGAGGGGAACTCGGCAGTCACGAAATCGGACTCGAGTATTTCGACATTTGTCCTCGTCGCATATCTCATGCGAAGCTGTGCCGCCAGCACCCGGTCCAGTTCGATTCCGATCACGCGCCTGGCTCGCCGTGCCAGCAAGTCGGTAAGCACGCCGCGCCCGGGGCCGATTTCAATCACGGTCCGATTGGAGACATCGCCCAGCGCCTCGACGATCCGCTGCGCCGCGCCGGCATCAACCAGGAAATGCTGTCCCAGTTTCGGCTTGTGTTTCGGGCTGCGAGTTGCGCTGGGCTTGTTGCTTGCGCCCCTAGCCACGTTGACCCTCGTTCCACTGCGCAGTTAGACTCAAGTGTTTCGGCATTTCGTGCTTCATCCTCAGGGGTCCTCCGTTAGCCAGTTTCACCATCCCGCGGGAGCGTTACCGCGCTGGGAGGTTTCATGCATATCGCTTTCGCGGCATCCGAATGTGTACCATTCTCCAAGACCGGTGGTCTCGCCGATGTCGTTGGAGCATTGCCGCCGGCCCTGGTTAATCTCGGTCACAAGGCCACGGTCTTTCTTCCTCGTTACCGCCAAACCCAGCTCGATAACCCGTCCACGGTGATTTCCAGCATCACGGTGCCCTTCGACGATCGCTACCGCTTTTGCTCCGTCCTCGACGGCGGCGTGCGCTCCGGAGTGCAATTCTATTTCATCGACTACCCACCGTTCTTCGATCGCGATGGACTTTACGGCACCGCTTTGGGCGACTACCACGATAATGCCGAGCGCTTCGCGCTATTCTCGCGCGCCGTTCTGGAAGCCACAAAAATCCTCGGGGCGCCGGATGTCCTGCATTGCCATGACTGGCAGACCGCACTGGTCCCCATACTCCTGAAGACACTCTATGACGAAGATCCGGCATTTGCGGCCGCGCCGTGCGTTTTTACCATTCACAACCTGGGATATCAGGGGCTCTTTCCGCCGGAGATCCTGCCACTGCTCATGTTGCCGTGGGACCTCTTCACCATGTCGAAGCTGGAATTCTACGGCAAAGTCAACTTCCTGAAAGGCGCAATCTCCATGGCCGACTTCATCACCACGGTGAGCCGGAAGTACAGCCAGGAAATCCAGACGGCAGAATACGGCTTCGGGCTGGAGGGCGTCTTGCGGGCGCGCGGCAACACCATTGCCGGCATTCTCAACGGCGTCGATTATGCCTTCTGGAACCCGCAGACCGATCCCTTCATTGCCGCGCGCTACTCCGCTGCTGACCTCAGCGGTAAAGCGAAATGCAAGGCCGATCTGCTGAAGGAATTCGGCCTGGCGCAGGAGACGCAGTTGCCGGTAGTGGGCATGGTGTCGCGCCTCGTCCCGCAAAAAGGCTTTGATCTTATCCAGCAGGTCGCGGACCGGCTCGCATTGGAGGACCTCATCCTTGTCGTGCTGGGCAGCGGCCAAAAGGAATATGAAGACATGTTTCGCCGCCTCAGCCGGCAATTTCCCCAGAAGCTCGCCATCAAGATCGCTTACGATGACCCGCTGGCGCACAAGATCGAAGCCGGCAGCGATATATACCTGATGCCTTCGCACTACGAGCCAGGTGGTCTAAACCAGATGTTTAGCCTGAAGTACGGCACTGTGCCGGTGGTGCGTGCGGTCGGCGGACTTGACGACACCGTCGAGCCATTCGATCCCCGGACGCTCAAGGGAACAGGATTCAAATTCCGCGAGTACACCGGCGAAGCGATGCTGGAGACTTTGCGCGCCGCGGTGGCGCTGTATCGCGGCAACCAGAACGCCTGGCAGGCCTTAATGCGCAATGGCATGGCGCTGGATTATTCCTGGAGCAACTCCGCCCGCGAATACGTCAAGGTCTATGAGCGCGCGCGGCAGCTCAAGCAGCAGGCCGCAGGCGGCTAGTGCCGGAGGTCACGGCAGCGGCCGATTGCTGCATGATTTCCTCACCTTTGCATTCTGCCGAAGTATCCGATGCGTCACCCTTGGCGGCTGAAGTGTTCCTCAGGGCGGGCGGTTGGCAGTAGAATGGACGAAGCGAGCAAGTCGTTTGGGGGCCAATAGTGGCGAAGTCCGGTCCGGTTGGGTCTGGCAGCGACGGCATGCTTTGCGCAGGCGATCGCCCTTCTGCCCAAATGTTGCACCGGCACGGGGGCAGCTCACCCGGAGGCGGTTAGATCGGAGCGGACAGGCCCGCCATTGTCTATGTCATCCCCTGAATTTCTCTCGCAGGTCACGCCCGCGGAAGTGCTGCGCGAGGCCATACTGCGACATGTCCGTTACACCCTGGTCCGTCCCACATCCGAGCTGAAGCCCGCCGATTATCTCAAGCCCGTTTCCCTTGCCATTCGCGACCGCATTGTCGACCGCATGCTGGAGACCGAGTCGCGCTATCGCCACAAGAACTCCAAGCGGCTCTATTACCTCTCGATGGAATTTCTGATGGGACGCTCGCTGGGCGCTAACTTATCCAATTTGCGGGTGGAAGAGTTGTGCCGCGAGGTGCTCGCGGCCTTTGGCGTCAACCTCGACGAAGTGCTGGAAAGCGAGAATGACGCCGGCCTCGGCAATGGCGGCCTGGGGCGCCTGGCGGCCTGCTTCCTGGAATCCATGGCCACTCTTGGCATGCCCGGCTTCGGCTACGGTATCGATTACGAGTACGGGCTGTTTAAGCAGGAAATCTTCAACGGCTTCCAGCGGGAGAAACCCGACCGCTGGAAGGCTGATGGGACCCCCTCCCAGATCGACCATCCGGAGGAATCGGTCAACATTCCCCTGTATGGCCGGGTGGAAGGCCCGCGTGAAGTCGAACACAGCCTGGAGCAGGTTTGGCTGAACCAGAAAATCGTTCTCGGCATACCCACCGATATGCCGATTGTCGGTTATCTCGGCCAAACCGTGAACTGGCTGCGGCTGTTCACGGCCCGCGCCTCGGAAGAGTTCGACATCGAGATCTTTAACCGCGGCGACTACATCCGCGCGGTCGAACAGAAGATCCAGTCGGAGAATATCTCGCGCGTGCTCTATCCCTCCGACTCGGTGATGAGCGGCAAGGAGCTGCGCCTAGTGCAGGAATATTTCCTGGTCGCCTGCGCCATGGGTGACATCATGCGCCGCTTCCGCCAGCAGCACAAGAAAATCGAACTGCTGCCCTCGAAGGTCGCCATCCAGATGAATGACACCCATCCCAGCCTTGCCGTCGCCGAGCTGATGCGCGTCCTTTTGGACGAAGACAGGCTGAGCTGGGAGCAAGCGTGGGAGATTACGCAGCAGACGCTGGCTTACACGAACCACACGCTTCTGCCGGAGGCGCTGGAGAAATGGTCGGTATCGCTGCTGGAGAAAGTGCTGCCCCGGCACATGCTGATCATCTTCAACATCAATCATGAGCTTCTGCGGGAGATGCAGCAGTACTCGTTCCTCGATGAGGAGAAGTTGCGCAAAATGTCCATCATTGAGGAAGGCTACGAGAAGCAAGTCCGGATGGCGAATCTCTGCATCGTGGGCAGCCATTCCGTCAATGGCGTCTCCAGGTTGCACACCGACCTGATCATTCATTCGCTGGCGCCGGAGTTTGCCCGGGTCTGGCCGGAGAAGTTCAACAACAAGACCAATGGCGTGGCGCCGCGTCGCTGGTTGATTCAAGCCAACGAAGGGCTCACCGATCTGATCAGCCGTACCCTCGACGACCAAAAGTGGCTCACCGATCTGCGCAAGCTCCGCGACCTGGAGCCGTTCGCCGAGGACAAGAGTTTTCGCGACCTATTCAAGGAAGTGAAGCGGCAGAACAAGCTGAAGCTGGTGGAGGCGATTCAGGACTTGAGCGGCGTCGCGGTCGATCCCGACTCCATGTTCGATGTCCAGATCAAGCGCATTCACGAGTACAAGCGGCAGTTGCTGAACGTGATGGGCATCATCCACGACTACTTGGGAATTGTCGAGCGGGGACAGATGCCGTCCGTGCCCCGCACCTATATCTTCGCTGGCAAGGCCGCGCCGGGATATTGGGCCGCCAAGCAGATCATCAAGCTAATCCACAGCGTGGCGGATGTGGTGAATAACGACGAGAAAACGCGCGACCTTATGAAGGTTGCGTTTCTCCCCGACTATCGGGTTTCGCTGGCCCAGTTGATCATTCCCGCGGCCGATCTGAGCGAGCAGATTTCCATGGCGGGCATGGAAGCCTCCGGCACCGGCAACATGAAGCTAGCGATGAATGGCGCGCTCACCATCGGCACCTACGATGGCGCCAATATCGAGATCGCGGAGGAGGTCGGCGAGGACAACATCTACATCTTCGGACTGCGCTCGGATGAGATCCGCGAGATGCAGCAGAAAGGTTCGTACAACGCGCACGACCGCTACCAGAACGATGCCGCGGTCCGCGAGGTGATGGACGCTCTGGCCGCAGACCGCTTTTGCCCCAATGAACACGGCCTCTTTCGCTGGATCTTCGACGAACTGGTGAACCACGGCGATCGCTACTTCCACATCGCCGATTTCCCCGCTTATGTCGAGACCCAGCAACTGATCGATGGCGAGTATCTGAAGGAAGACATCTGGTGGCGCAAGGCAATCTTGAACGTTGCACGCATCGGCAAATTCTCCAGTGACCGTACGGTCCTGGAATATGCGCGTGACATTTGGCATATTGGGCAGTTCGAGAAGTCCGGCCGGCCTTCCAAGGCGCCGGCGCGCCGCGCCGTTTCCGAAGCCAAACCTAAGGGTGAGTCGATGCCGGCGGCCGAGGCCGTGCCGGAGATAGAAACCAAGCAGGTTGCAGACTGATCGCGAATCGTCACATCGCCTTGGGAGGGTGCGACACTTTCCCGGAAATCGATTCCCAAATGGAACGCAGTCGGATAGCCGAGCGCTTCACATTTGTGCGAGAGACGAATCTGTGTGCCGAGAAACGAACCTGGTCTTTGGCAATGCACTATGCATGGCGGGAAACCAGCGCCGTAGGCGCGACAGATGATAGCCCCGCCCTTCAGGGCGGGGTCGGCGGTTTATAGGAATTTTGAGTCCCGCAGGGACGGCAGAGATTTCCCACGCAGCTCCGAAAAAGTCCACAATGTCCAGGCGGCACTTTCCGGCAGAACCATCTTAAAATTCTGGGACGCAATGTTCGGTAACTTCTTCAATCACGGCAACGGCGCTGAGTCCCCAGCTCAGAAACGCGCCCGCATGGTGGAGGAGCAACTACGCGCGCGCGGCATTCGCGATGAGCGCGTTTTGGCGGCGATGGCCAGGGTCCCGCGCGAAGCGTTCATCGCCAGCGAAGACGCTGCCAACGCGTACGGGGACTTCCCGCTTCCCATCGGCGCCGGCCAGACGATTTCCCAGCCCTACATCGTTGCTGCCATGGTCGAGGCGCTGGAGTTGCATCCTGAGGATCGGGTGCTCGAGGTCGGCACCGGCACGGGATACGAGGCGGCCATCCTTGGCGAGTTGGCGGCCAAAGTGTGGACCATTGAACGCCACGCCGAACTGGCCGGCAAAGCGCGGGAGACCTTGCAAAGACTGGGCTACGCCAACGTTCACGTGGTGCATGGCGACGGAAGCCTCGGTCTACCGGAGCATGCCCCGTTCAACAAGATACTGGTTGCAGCGGCGGCGCCGCGTGTCCCCGAGGCGCTGCTCTCTCAGCTAGCCGATGGGGGCCGGTTGGCCGTGCCGGTAGGCACTCGCTGGGAACAACAGGTGGAGGTTATACGCAAGCTGGGCGACCAGATCTCCGTCACCGAACATGACCTCTGCCGCTTTGTGCCGCTGGTAGGCGAGCAGGGTTGGGAGCCGTAATTCGTGTTTGTGGGGTGATGAGCCGCGTCGAAGCCGGTTTCCTTACGATTTGTCATCCCGAGCGGAGCGGCCGCCGGCTTTTTCCGACCCGCTTCCTCGCGGGTCGGCGGACGCGAAGTCGAGGGACCTGCTTTCCGTCCCCCTCGCTACCCATTTATCTCACCACAAACGCGCTGGCTGCGCAGACAATTCCTACTGTCGCCAGCACAAATCCAAAATACCAATACGCGCGTTTGTCGGTGAGCAGCGTAATCGACGTGACCACAAGCGCGATCTCCAGAAGTACCTCGCCCAAATCGAAGCGGTCGGCGCGGCGACTCGACCGCTGCACCTCGGCTTCCAGGCCGCGGGCCTCGCTCTGAATTTCCGTCTGCTGCTCGCGATACTTCTCGATCTCCTCGTGAAAGTGCTTGCGCACCTCTGCGGCGCGGTCCGCCTTCGTACCCTCCAAGGCAGTGAGCATGTCATCCAGCGCCTCCAGATTATTGCGGCGCATGTTCTTCGCCTGATAGTAACTCCATTGGTCGGTGGCCCGAGTTTGCGCCAGCAGCTCTTCGGTGTGGGCCCGGTGCCCGAGCAGGCTGACCGTGGCGACCAGGACCGCGAGGATTGCCATGGTCAGGCTCACGGGAGCCAATTGCTTGCTCTCCCGGGCGCGTTCCGCTGCTTCTTTCAGTTCATCGGCTTCGCTCATGGGTCTCCGGTGCCGCTAAAATTTTGCTGGTGAGGTAAAGATAGTACGAATTAGCGTTGCGGGACGCAAGTCCGGAGAGTGACTAGCTGCGAGCTTCGAGCCGCGAGCCAGGAGCTCGTAGCTAGAAGCTCGCGGCTCACTCCGCAAGCGGGCTGCCGGCCGTCTGACTTGGCTCCGCAATCTCACCCAGCTCCCAATACCTCTTCAGCAGCATGTCCGGGACGCGCACCGACCTTCCCGTGATCATGCTCTTCAACTGAAGCGCATTCACCGCCGCCTTGCCTTCGAAGTGGTTGTTGGCGATGACAAACGTCTTCTGCGCTTTCCCGGCGATGGCGTCGATCCGCGTCTTCCAGCCACGCAGCTCCGGATCGGTGTAGAGATAGTTGTAGCGATCGTTGCGCGAATCGCTGTCGAACCACTGATCGTAATTGCGTCCGTGCAGGCGAACATATGCGATAGATGAGGTCACATGCTCGCTGGGTGTCACAGCTTTGCCCAGCTTCGGCTGGTCGATGTTGCAGAAGGCCACGCCTTTCTGGACGAAGTAGCGTAGCGTACCTTCGTTAGTCCAACTGTTGTGCCGCACCTCCAGAACCAGAGGGAAGTGCTTGAACTTCTCGATCACGCTGTCGAGATAATCGCGGTTGGCATTGGTGTTCTTGAAGGAAATCGGGAACTGAGCGAGGACTGCGCCCAGCATATCTTCGGCGGCAACGGACTCCAGGCCTTCCTTTGCCAGGCGCTCGTCTTGCTCGCTGGCGCGGATGGTCTCAGCCGACGTGCTCTCAACGACGGCAATTGGCGAATGGGTAAAGGCACGGTTGAGCTTGGCCGTGAACATAAACTGCGGATTGACCGCGCGAGCCATGCGGCACCACAGTTTGCCCCACTCCGGCTTGATATGGCCGTAGAACGAAGTGTTGATCTCGAGAACATCGATGTAGTGCGCCAGGTACTCCACCGGATGCTGCGATTTCTTGATCTGCGCCGGATAGACGATCCCTTCCCAGTCTTTGTAAGACCAGCCCGCGGTGCCGACGTAGATTTGCGATGTCTCTCCCATGCCATTAAAGCAATTTCACAGTTAGTGTAGTCCGGCACGCACGGGTAGAGCGGCGCCCTTCGACAAGCTCAGGGCAGGCTTTTAGCGCCGCGTCTCGCCGCGGACAAAAGAACCGCCCAAGACTTATAAAAGTGAATTGTCTGGACGCCAGCCTGAAGGCTGGCTCTACCCGGTCTACACTAACTCCGAAACTGGTACAGTATCCGCTCAGCTCAGGGCCAAAGCCGCCGGAGCGATCGTCCGTTTCACATCAGTACGTCACCATTACTACCCAATACACTCCGCCGGGATGGCTCACGCTGGAAGCGAAACAAGCTCCCAGCGAGTATTCGGTTGTCTGCGGCGACAACACCTGCGCGATTCCTTTAGGCAACTGTGCTGGATCGTCAGCCGTCCAGGCCAGCACACCGTGTACTCCCGGCAGTCGCAGCGCATCGCTGCTGTCCAGGGCGTCGTAAAGCGCCATCTGACACGCCATGTGCCGCAACTGCAACTGCGGCTTCCGGACTGGGGCGCGGAATCCGTGCGGTTTTGCATAGCGCTCGATGGCCGCTTGCGCACTCGCCTCCGCCTGCGGTTCCGAATACTCCGGCAGCTTGCGCGCGAAGTCCTCGGTCACGTAAATTTCTTCGCCATCACGAAGGACACCCACCCCCACGACATTGAAATCCGGATCGAGGATGCTCTTGCGATGGGGTGGGGAATGCATCAGCCCGTCGTGCGCCGACGCGATGCTCCGGTTGTTAAGGCCGACGTTTTCACTCTCGCGATCTGAAGGCAAACCTTCGTTGGCGAAGCGCTTCTCGGGAGGCGGCTCGCCCTCGAATTGATGGGACAGAGCCGAATGTTGCACCATCAATTCGGTGTGTTTGCGAGCGGCTTGGGTCAGGCGCTTATCGACCGTCAATGGCGGGAGGCCGTGCTCGCTGCGGGCTTGGTTGATCAAATCCACAAGCTGCGCTTCGCCGGCAGTGTCGAACGATTTTGGCTGGCCGTTGGAGGCAGCGTCCGTCTGCGAGTAGACGGGCGAAGCGAGCGCCAAGAGGGCGGCGTGCGCGTGAGATACAAACAACAAGAAGACGAGCGGCAACCATGAGGCCGTCCGCTGGCGAGGACCGGCTGATTTAGCGCGTTGCATCATTTCTTCCGCGGCGATCAATCCACGTTGTCCCTACTCTATTGTCCGCTAGATCCGAACCCTTTAGCGCCGCGGACTGCCTCGCTCAGATCGCTTTCCGTCACATTGCCGGCCAGAAAAGGATGCTCCAGCAGTTGCGCAATCTTGTCGCCTTATGGATGGTGTAGGCTTCGTCGCCGAGATTCTCCATCAGCACAATGATCTCGCCGCGATAACCCGCGTCGATCACCCCTGCATTGCACAGCAGGCGTTTCTTGGCCAGTCCGGAGCGCGTTTTCACGATCCCGCCTGCCGCAGGCACGAATTCGATGGCGATGCCGGTGTGAACTCCGGCCGCGCCGTGGGCGGGAATGGTTAGCTCTTCGGCGGAGTAAAGGTCGTAGCCGATATCTTCTCCGGGATGCGCGACGGTCGGCAGGATGGCGTCGGGTGATAGGCACTTTACTTTGAGCATGGCTAGTTTGCGATGTGCGAGTTCATCCCCAAGCTGGGCAGAGCATCGGTGAACTGGTTGGTTTCGGCCGGGTTAAGATTCAGCTCACCGCGTCTGCGCCAGAAATAAATGGCGAATATCACTACCACCAGCGGCAGCACCGCGCCGAATTCGTCGATGTACCACGCCGTCTTGCCGGTATTCCTGGTGAGGGGAGTGAAGATGTCCTGAATGTAGAGATTGTGACTGGCATGCAGCATCGCCGCGGTCCACAGGCTGCCGGACTTGAGCCGCATCCAGGCAAAGATGAAAGAAAGCCCGACCACCATAACCGTGAAACATGGCAGGCCGAACCACCACGGCGCTCCCGAGTTGTAGTCGCCCCAGATGAGGATCGGATAGTGCCAGCACGACCAAACGATCCCGCTGATCAGGGCCGTTGCCGTGAATCCCACGGTCTTGGACAACTCCGGAACCAGGAATCCACGCCAGCCAATCTCTTCCCCCAGCGCTGTCGCAAGGCCGAAAACCAGCCCGAAGCTGCTCGTCAGCAACACATAGACAACGGTGGAGACAGCCGGCGAGGTGCGCAGCCCCATGTGACGAACAAGTTTTTGCATGAAATCGTAATTGGGAAAGCCGCCAAGACCAGCAATCCATACGATTGCATAAGCGATCGCCGCGTAAAGCAAAGGAATGAACCAGGACATCATCATGTACTTCGTCTGCGGCCATTTCCAGCCCAGGTCTCGCAGACTGCGCCGGTTCAGCTTGAGCGTCAGCATAGCCGCTAGCGCAGGACACCACATAATTCCGACGACGTACTGGCCGCCGGCGCCGCCGAGCTTGCCGCTCCGCAGAATCAAGAGGTAGAAAACCGCGCTGAATGCAAAAACCACCAGCAAATAAGTCACGACTTGCCGTCGGGATTTCCCGCGCTCCATCATTCGGACCTCCGCCGCATCACCCAGACATTTCGCAGGTTACTCTACATTACAATTGTTGACCAATGCGCCAGTTTCCGAACTCCGCCGCGCCGGTGCGCTTCCTCGATGAAGCCGCAATCCGCCCGTTGCTGAGCTTTGAAGCGCTCATTCCTGCGATGCAGCGTGCGCTCAGCGACTTTTCCGCAGGACGAGTGCTTCAGCCGGTTCGCAGCATCCTATCGATTCCGCAGCACAAGGGCTTCATGGGACTTATGCCAGCGGTTTACGGCGATGCAATGGGCGCGAAGCTGGTCAACTTTTTCCCTGAGAACGGATCGCGTGGGTTGCCCACGCACCTGGCAGTGATTGCTCTCTTCCGCGCTGCTACTGGCGAGCCGCTGGCCATGATGGACGGCCGTCTCATCACCGAGTTGCGCACGGCAGCGGTGTCGGCGGTCGCAACCCAACTGCTGTCGCCGCCGGGCGCGAGAAGCTTGGCGATTCTGGGCAGCGGAGTACAAGCCAGGGCGCACTTTCGCGCGCTCTCGCTGGTGCGCAAGTTTGACGACATCCGCATCTGGAGCCGCAATCCGCAACATGCGCAGGTGCTCGCCAATGAGATCGGAGCGCGGTCGACCTCTGCCGAGGACGCGGTGCGCGGAGCCGACGTCGTGGTAACGGCTACGAACTCGCCGGAGCCAGTGCTTCGCGGCTCGTGGCTGAAGCCCGGCGTGCTGGTCAATGCCGTGGGTGCGGTCGGAACGAAGAACCGTGAACTGGACGACGACGCCATGCGTGGGGCGGTGATTGTGGATTCTCGCGAGGCGGCGATGCAGGAATCCGGCGATGTGTTGTTGGCGAACGCGCCCATCTATGCCGAACTGGGGGAGCTGCTTGCTGGAACAAAGCCAATGCCGCAAGCAAGGATCAGGGTGTTCAAGTCGTTGGGACTGGCGGTCGAGGACCTCGCCGCCGCCAAACTGGTATTGGAAGAGCTGCAAACCTCTCTTAGCTGAACCTCGATTTGGCGTTACTCCCCGGCCAGGAAGTAAGCCCCGTAGCGCCGGCCCATGCGGTAGGCAAGCCGGGCGTGGCAACGATAGGCGGTTTCGCCTTTCTGGTGGAACTCGAGGATGACGATATCGCCCACATTCAGCTCGGCTTCGCAATCGAAGGCGACCCCGCTTTCGCTCAGGTCGGTGCAGATCGCATCATTCGACTTGTCCACCAGCAAGCCATAGCTGAGAATTCGCATCGCGATCTTGAGCGCGATCCGCTCGCACCGTCGCCGGTCAAATGCTGGTGGCAATTCAGGAAATAAACTACCCGGTTCTCTTTGCACGTTCTTCATGCGGCGCTGTCCCTGGCTCTGGAATCACCCACAGGGTGTCAACTAAGCCATCGGCTGGCAAGCGCAAAGACTTCACCGGCGAAGGCAAATTGCAGCCCCCGTTCGCTCTTGGGAACAGTGCTAAGTTGGGCATTTCCGTCCCGCAGACAGTAGCAAGCCAGCCGCCTCGGCGCAGCTACGGCCGCGCCTTAAAGACGATTTCTTGCAACATACTCTAGAACCAGACTAGTCTCATAAGTGGCTGAGGCGCTAATTTGTGCCATTCTGGAGATGCTCTGAGCAACTCCGTATGCGCCGATGGCTGGACGCTGGGAATTGAACGCTTTCAGAACTCCATCCCCGCAGGATATCGTAGATGAGCTCGCACAAAGTCTCAGGAGGAGGATGGAATGAGCTTTCAAAGGCGCCAATTACTTCAAATCTTGTCCTATGCTTTCGGGTCCAGCTTCATTCTGCCTAAATTAGCCATGGCGGCACAGAACCCCGCACAGCCAGCGAGTCCTGCTCCGCCTGCGAAGGCAGCTGCTAAACTTGGACCGGGAGGAACGGAAATGGAAAAAGTGGCCGGAATCGGAGGGTTGTTCTTCCGAGCTCATGATCCCAAAGCGTTGGGGAACTGGTACCAGCAACACCTGGGGATCGTGCTCACACCAACGAGCGAGGGCGCGACCGTTTGGCAGCAAGAGGCCGGACCGACCGTCTTCAGTCCCTTTCCCGAGACGACCAAATATTTCGGGGATCCTAACAAGGTCTGGATGGTGAACTTTCGAGTGCATGACCTGGACAAAATGGTAGCCCAGCTACGAACGGCAGGAATTGAGGTCAAGGACCCGGAATCCTATCCCAACATTGGGCGCTTCGCTCGTCTGCATGACCCTGAGGGAAATCCCATCGAATTGTGGCAGCCTTCATAATTCGGCGCTCCACATTAGGTGCATTTCCAATGCAGGACTCTTGGCGGATGACGAGCCAAGGGCAAGTTGATTACCAGATTAGACCGTTTTCAGAATTAATGTAATCCAGCGGGTACGGGTAGTGCGCGCTATAGCGCCGCGTTTCGCTGCTGACAAAAGAACCGCTTGGGCCGCTGCGGTCATTGAAAATGACCGCAGCGGCCCAAGCCATATAAAGTGAAGTGCCTGGACGCCAGCCTGAAGGCTGGCTCTACCCGGTCGACACTAAATCTGAAGCTCGTATAAGGAAATTTTGGGCAGAAAAAAATCAGGTGGCCGGCTGAGCACCGGCCACCCGCTTCGCTTACGGCAGATAGTAACGGAAGGAGGTAAAGAACATGTTGTCGAGGGCCGTCGGGTTGTCGTCCGGCGGTATAGGCTTCTTCCCGCCAGTTCCTACCCAGGCAGTCCTGGTCACGTAGGAGTACTGAAGGCCGAATTGTATTCTGCCCTTCGGGCCATTGTAGGGCTTATACCAAAAGCCACCGGTACCTTCCCAGATGGCCCTGGTATCGGCGGTGCAATTGGACAAGCCGCCGGGATTGAAGCCCGCCGTCAGTGCGGAACTGGGCAGCGTCTCGTTGTAGCAACCGTAGCTGGCCAGATCGAGTGCACCATAGCCAATCGTCGGCTGCCCCTTCGAGTTGAGGAACTGAGTGCGACCGTCATACTCGATACCGCCGTTGCCATACCAGTCCCACTTGGGAGAGTGGTACTCGAGCGTCATCAGGCCCTGGCGGCTGGGGATAGGAGCCACGTAACCGTTCGTACTAATGGTCACATCGGACAACCCAGCGCTTCCGTAGCGGCCCAGACCTTTGCCCACCAAGGCGTGCAGGCCGAAGTCAAGATGCTTCTGGAACAGCGACCAGCGGGCGTTGGCGCCGCCGCCACCGGTCCAGGTTGAGCTGTTAAAGGCACCGGCCGCACTGGGCGTGGACGCACCCGCATTGGGGAAGATGCGGTCCCGGAACTGGGTCCCGATACCGAAGATTTCATAGTGTCCCCATCCCGGCTGGAAGGCCAGCTTAGCGATAAAGTCGGGCGAGGGATTGAAGGA
This sequence comes from Candidatus Korobacteraceae bacterium, assembly GCA_049519235.1. GTDB lineage: Bacteria > Acidobacteriota > Terriglobia > Terriglobales > Acidobacteriaceae > Bog-257. The sequence goes on from JBEKQY010000023.1 coordinate 18,509, forward strand.
GTAGTTGGCAACGTTAGTGCAACTGGTCGTGACCGTGGTGCCTGAGAGGCTAGAGGAGCAGCCGTTAATGGCCGAGTTGTAGAGGCCACTCGCATTGCCTTGCGAACCAAGGAGGTAGGAGTTCGCGGTGTTGCCATGGGCGGTGAGCGTTGCCTGGGCGTCCTCCACCGAGAAGCCGAACCACGCCTTGTTGTTGAAGTTCTTAACGATGCGGAAGCCGTACTGACGCGCCCAGCTAAAGCCGACGGTATATTGCGGGTCGATGGTCATCGGCGTCGCTTCGGTGCGATTGTCCTCACCCACCTTGGTTTCTGTCACCAGGCTCCACATCTGGCCGCCAGTGAAGCTCCAGCCGTCGTGCAAGGCGGCTTGGCCCCACGCCTGGCGCTGACGCAGAACGTAGGAGTTGCTCTCGTTGTTGTTCGAGGTTACACCGGCTCCCAGAAAGTCGGTCTCTACATATCCGGTCAGCGTGGCCTGCTCCAGCTTGCCTTGGGCCAGCAACGAGATTCGCGACTGACGACCGGATCCGTAGAACTCGGACAGGTGGGCTCCCGACGCGCCTGGGTAAGGAATGCCGTTAAGCTGGGTGTTGATGTCGGCTCCCTCAGCGCGCTGCCGCCACACCGTTTCTGCCGCCAGGAAGCCGCCCGGAGTGATAGTGATCCCCTTGTAGTGAATCGCCAGCGGGCTCTCCAGCCCGGCAACCCGTTTCTGCGTCTCCTGAAGTTCGTTGACGGTGCTGCCGGAAACGGTCTTCAAATCCGCGACATCGTGTTGCAGCCCGCTGATCTGGTCAGCACTCATGGTGCTCTGCGAGTTGGCCGCTGCCGCCGCGGCTGCTTGCGCCTGTTGCGCCGCGGACTGCGCCTGCGTTACTTGCTGCTGCAGTTGCTGGATGGCCTGATCGCGGGCAGAGATCTGCTGTTGTAGTTGTTGGATCTGCTGTTGTTGCGCCGAAATGGCATCCTTCATGTCTTCCAGTTGTTTCGAAACCGGAGCGGATTTTCCACGCATGGGTTTCGAGGTTTGGTCTTTAGTTTGAGGATCCGTTTGAGCGAAAACGCTTGTGGTAATCAGTACCGCGAAGGCCAGAGTAAGTGGTCGTTTCATTTTCTCTCCTGAAATGCAACAACTAAGCGGAACGAATCTACAGCCAACCAGCAACACCGCACGTTGAGTACAGCGCGAAAAATTATGTTCGCAATGGTCAGCGAAATCGTATGTTGCGGAAGTTACAGGCTCGTGAATAGAAAATGAAAGTTCCGCGAATAAGCCCCAACTTTCAGCACGTTGGAGTTGGAACTGTTGATTACTTGGGAGAACAAGAAACATCGTGGACAAAATTGGCGTTCACCGGCATTTCATCTTCCTTTAATATCCGTGATCTATGCTCCCAGAGAAACTTGCTGCCGGTTCTCGAAGCGCTCCGGAAAGCTTAAATATGTAGAGGTGGCTGAGTCTTCGAGTAGTCCGGCAAAATCCAGCATCGGAGGAGTTATGCGTCAAGTTGTGCACAAGCAACGCTTTTGGTTTTCCCTCGCGGCTTTTCTGATTGCCGTCAGCGTTTTCATTCCCGCCCAGAACACCCTGGCGCAGGACAACAACGCAGCTTCCCCGCAGGCCCATTTTCCACCGCTGTCCGCGCAGGCCCGGGACCTGATGCAGAATGTGAAGGAGATCTATTTCCCCTTCGACATTTACAGCCGCGTGATCAATCCCGATGTGCTGCAAGCCGACGGGAGTTGGCTTGCACAAAACACCGCTTCTCAACTGTGGATCCAGGGCTACGCCGATATCCGCGGCGATATCTTCTACAACCTGGTGCTCTCCTATCGGCGGGCGCAGCACGTTAAAGCGGCGCTGATCAAGAGCGGCGTGAGCGAATCCCGCATCGGCTTTGCGACGGGATGGGGCAAGCTTTATCCCGTTTGTCAGGCTACGGATGAAAGTTGCTATCAGCAGCAGCGCCGGGTTGACATCGTGCCGCCGGACAGCATGTAACAGCACGTAAAGGACGCGCCTTTCGCGCCGCGGAATCATTTCTGGCGGTTCCAGCGGCGCTGCCTACCGGGCGGACTCGCTCTCGACTGGGGATTGAGGGCCGGGATATAATCGGCTTTTGCCCGCGCTGCTTCGAAACGTTCGAAGCGGTTGTATTTAAGTGTCTGCACACCGCGGGCAGCAATCGGCACTCGTCCTAAAGTCATCGCGATTCGAGGTTCCCTCATGTCAGGCCATTCCAAATGGGCAACAATCAAGCACAAGAAAGGCGCGCTGGATGCCAAGCGCGGCAAGATTTTCACGCGCCTAATAAAGGAAATCACTATCGCGGCCAAGAGCGGCGGCGATCCTGAGAAAAATCCCCGGCTCCGTGGCGCGGTGGCAGCCGCCAAGGCGGAGAACATGCCTGCCGACAACATCAAGCGAGCGATCCAGCGGGGTACTGGCGAGCTGCCCGGCATCTCGTACGAAGAAATCACCTTCGAAGGCTACGGCCCCGGCGGAGTCGCCATCCTGGTAGATGTGTCGACCGACAACCGCAACCGCACCGTCAGCGAGCTTCGGCACGCCTTCAGCAAGAATGGCGGGAACATGAGCGAAGCCGGCTCGGTGTCATGGATGTTCCACAAGAAGGGCGACATCGTCATTGCCAAGTCGGCAGCCAAGGAAGACGATCTTATGGACCTGGTGCTGGAAGCCGGTGCCGACGACTTGAAAGATGACGGCGATCATTGGGAGATCCTGACCGATCCCTCGGCCTACGAGACGGTGCTGGAAGCGGTGAAGAAAGCCGGCATCAAGCCTGAAGTTGCCGAGGTCGCCAAGGTGCCGCAGACCTATACCAAGCTCGAAGGCCACCAGGCCAGCACCATGATCCGTTTGCTGGAAGCCCTGGAAGAGCACGACGACGTCGAGCACGTCTACTCCAACTTCGACATCGACCAGAAGCAACTGGAAGAGGTTGCCGGCTAGGCTAGCCGGGTGCCGTGGCGAAGAACTGCTTGACGTGCAGCTTCTTGGCTCGGCGCTTCGCTTGCCACAGATCGTAGGCAAGCTGCATCTGCAACCAGTGCTCCGGCGTGCTCCCAAATGCCTTGGAGAGCCGCAGCGCCATTTCCGCCGTGATGCTGGAGTGGCCGTTGAGGATCGACGAGAGAGTCTTGCGCGTGACGCCCAAGCCCTTCGCCGCCTCGGTCACGCTCAGATCAAGCGCCCTAAGGCAGTCCTCCCGGACTATCTCGCCAGGGTACGGGGGATTGTACATATCCGTGACGAAACCGCACTATCATCTTCGTATAGTGTAACTACTCAGGTTGCAAAAATCAAAGCCTGGGGTTGTGCTCCCTGCCTGCTCGTGCCGCGAGTTTTCCCTGTCCGGGGAGATTGCAAGAGGACTCTGTCTTCTACGCCGGAGTTGTATCGCGGTTGGCAGTTTTCAAGAACCGGCCAAAGACCTCGTTCGACAGCAGACGGCCTCGCGACGTGAGCCAAAGGCGATCGGCGTCGCTCTCCAGCAGCCCAGCCTCGACAAGTTCGGTAATGATGGGCCGGTAGCTGTCGAGCACGTCTTCTCCAAACCGTCTTTGCAGCTCGCGGAACGAGTTGCCGCGGTTCAGGCGCAGTCCGAGGAAGAACGACTCTTCCAGCGCCGCCTGCCGATCCAGGAGCGTCCGTGAGGAGCGCAATTGCGCGATGCGAGCGTCTCTACGCCCGTCTACTGACAACTGACAACCGACAACTGACCACTGCTCCAGCGAATCCGGAGTTGCGAAGCGCACGCCGTCGATGCCGCGGGCCTTCAGTTCGGGTGCGGCAGTCAGCATGGAGTGCGCGTCGACGCCAAATCCGATGTATGGCTGGCGCGTCCAATACTTCAGGTTATGGCGGGAGTCGCGTAGACCGATGCCGTGCGTCACTGGCCGAGCGAAGTTGGAGATCTCGTATTGCCGCACGCCGCCCTTGTCCAGGCGTTCGCACGCGGTCAGGTAAAGATCGGCGGTGTGATCGTCATCCGGAACAAAGTGCGCGTGGTAGCGGCTGCCGCCGGCCAGCAGCTCGTTGCCGAGGCGCGAGTCCTCATCGACTTCCAGCATGTAGATGCTGACATGCGGTACGCCAGTGGCGAGCGTCTCGCTCAGCGACAGGTTCCAGCTCTCTTCAGTTTGGTGGGGCAGGCCGGCGATCAAATCGATGCTGATGTTGCCGATTCCGGCCGAACGAAGGCGAGCGATGTCGGCAAGCGTGATCGCTCGCGTGTGCAGCCGGCCGACCGAAGAACACTCCTGGTCAACGAACGATTGCACGCCCAGGCTGACGCGATTGACGCCGCAGCGGAGCACCGATTCCAGAATTTCATCACTGAGAGTGCCGGGAGCGCACTCCACCGTGATTTCGGACGTACCCTCGATATCGAAACTGTTACGAACGGCTTGAAATATGCGCTGAAATTGGCCGGGCGCCAGAACCGAAGGAGTGCCGCCACCGAGGTAAATCGAGTTCACTCTCGCTTCGAGAACGCCGCCAAGTTCACGCGCAGTGCTCGCCGAACCATCGACATCCGCGCACACCTGCTGCACGTAGCGATCAAATACCGCGCGCGAAAACACACCCGAGGCAAAGTTGCAGAAGCTGCACTTGGTACGGCAAAACGGGACCGAAATGTAAATTCCTTGTGACAAAGTCAGCAATTAGCAACTAGCAATTAGCAGTCAGCGATCAGTACTTTCGACGTCAGCGTCCATCCAATAGATGCGGAGGCCAGCACACCAACCTCGCGTGGCTGGACGCGCATATAGTATGAATCATTGATAGCGTAGGAAAGGGGTTTACCGCAACGATCGCCGGAAATTGGGAATTGCTATTTTCGGGGAAAGCTAATTGCTAGTCGCTAGTTGCTAGTTGCTATGAAACGTCGGGTCGTCATCACTGGAATGGGCGTGGTCAGCCCGAACGGCATCGGCAACCAGGCCTTCTGCCGTGCCGTTTTGGCTGGAACCAGCGGCGTACGGCGGGTCAGCAGCTTCGACGCCGGCGATCTGCCGGTGCAGATTGCCGGCGAGGTGCAGGGCTTTGACGAGCTAGCCTGGGTGGATGCGCGTGAGCGCAAGCATGTTTCGCGAGTGGTGCCGCTGGCGCTGGCGGCGTCAACGGAAGCGCTGCGCGATGCCGGCATCGAAACCTCACAACTGTCGCTTGCGCAGCAGCGTGAGATCGGCGTGGTGCTTGGCTCGGGCGGCGGCGCGCAGGAGTTCTCCGAAGAGCAAGTGCGGTTGTGGCTGACCGGCAAGGTGAAGCAGGTGAGCCTGTTCTGCATCCCCAGCGGCACGATGGGAACGCTCTCCAGCGAAATCAGCATGCGCTTTGGGCTACGTGGCATGAGCCATGTCATCACCACGGGCTGCACCTCCTCGACCGACGCTTTCGGTTACGCATTGCGGCAGATTCAATTCGGCTTCCTGCCCATGATGCTGGTGGGCGGCGTGGATGCGCCGATCGCACCGGGCATCATGAAAGGCTTCACGCTGATGAAGATCATGACGGCATCGTGGAACCACGCTCCGGAACGGGCTTCGCGGCCGTTTTCTATCGATCGCGACGGCTTCGTGCTGGCGGAAGGTTCGTGGATGTTCATTCTGGAGGAATACGAACACGCACGCGCGCGTGGGGCGGAAATTCTCGCCGAGGTCACCGGGTATGGTTCCACCTGCGAAGCGTTTCATCGCGTCCGCTTGCAGGAGTGCGGCGAAGAACCGGCCCGCGCCATCCAAATGGCGATGGAGGATGCTGGGATCACGGCGAGTGATGTCGACTACGTCAATTTGCACGGCACATCAACCCAGCTCAACGATCGCATCGAGACGCGCGCGCTGAAGCTGGCGCTGGGCGACAAGGCTTACCGGACACCGATGTCGAGTTTGAAGTCGCAAATCGGGCATCCGCAGGGCGCGTGCGGAGCGGCGGGCATCGCGGCAACCCTGGTCGCGATGCATCATCGCCAGATTCCGCCGACCATCAACCTGGAAACGCCCGATCCCGATTGCGACCTGGACTATGTT
>JBEKQY010000024.1:0-36386 GCA_049519235.1 Candidatus Korobacteraceae bacterium
AGTTCTGTTTGCCATGAACGCGCAGCCGCACAAGCAACAGGACATGCTGGTCACGCTGCGCTCGCCCGACGACGTTGCTTCCAAGCATGTGGTGCTGGACCCAATGCAAATCGATGCCACCAACTCCACGGCCATTCAGTTCTATGTGCCATCGCAGGACGGCAGCAAGGTCGCGGTGTCGCTGGCGCAGGGCGGGACGGAGTCGGGGACGGTGCATGTATACAACGTGGCCACAGACCAGGCGCTGCCCGACGTGGTTCCCCGCGTCACCGCCATTGGCGGCGGCAGCGTTATTTGGAACGCCGACGGCAGCGGGTTCTATTACACGCATTATCCCAATGAAGGCGAACGTCCGGCGCAGGACCTGAACTTCTACCAGCAGATCTATTTCCACAAGCTGGGCACGGCGGCGACGGAAGACATCTACGTCATTGGCAAAGATTGGCCGCGAATTGCTGAGACCACGTTAAGTTCCAGCCAGGACGGCAAGTATTTGCTGGCTACGGTGGGGAACGGAGACGGCGGCGACTACGCACATTTTCTCTGCGGTCCCGATGGCCAATGGACGCAGATTACTCAGTTTTCGGACGGCATCAAGGCAATCGCCATCGGCGAGGACGCGCTCTACATGCTTTCGCGCCATCACGCGCCGCACGGCAAAATTCTGCGTGCGCCACTAGGCTCGCCCGCGCTGAAGAACGCGAAGGTGATCGTGCCGGAGAGCGCGGCCGTGATCCAGGACTTCCGCTTCTCGCTGGCCGGCTCGCAGCCCAGCTTCGTTCCAACTGCGACGCGCCTCTACGTTACGGAACTGGTGGGCGGACCGACCGAGATTCGTATCTTCGACCATGACGGACGGGACCTCGGCACGGTCCCCGCTGAGCCGGTCTCCACCATCATCCAGATCCTGCCTTTGCAGGGCGACGAGATTCTCTTCGGCAATGTCAGCTACGTCGATCCCATGGCGTGGTTTCGCTACGATCCGGCCTCCAAGAAGGTGATCGTCACCGCCATGCGCGAAGGCTCGCCAGTCAGCTTCGCGGGAGTTAAAGTTGCGCGCGAGTTCGCCACTTCAAAAGATGGAACCAAGGTCCCGGTGACCATCTTTCTGCGCGAGGGGACCAAGCGCAACGGACAGAACCCTGCCATTCTCACTGGCTATGGCGGATTCGGCCTGAGCATGACACCGTTCTTCGATCCTGGGCTCCTTTCCTGGCTGGACGCCGGCGGCGTGTTCGCGATCGCCAATCTGCGCGGCGGCGGCGAATTCGGCGAGGAGTGGCATCAGAATGGCATGCTGACCCACAAGCAGAATGTCTTCGATGACTTCATCGCCTGTGCCGAGCACCTGATCAAAGCGAAATACACCAATCCCTCGAAGCTGGGCATTGAGGGTGGCAGTAACGGCGGCCTGCTGATGGGCGCGGTGCTGACGCAGCGGCCTGACCTGTTTCGGGCGGTGGTCTCAGTGGCCGGACTCTACGACATGCTGCGCTCGGAGACCACGCAGAACGGCCAGTACAACACCACCGAGTACGGTTCGGCAAAGAACCCGGAGCAGTTCAAAGCGATGTATGCCTATTCGCCGTACCAGCATGTTCAGGATGGGGTGAAGTATCCCAGCATCTTGCTGATGGTCGGCGAGAATGATCCGCGGGTTGATCCCTGGCACTCGCGCAAGTTTGCGGCCGCGTTGCAAGCGGCCACGGCGTCGAAGAATCCAGTGCTGCTCATCAGCTTTTCCAATGCCGGTCACGGCGGCATCGGCTCCGCAGAAGACCAGCGGATTGCGATGGGCACCTACATTGAGGAGTTTCTGTATGACCAACTGGGAGTGAAGTGGGTAGCGCCGCAGATGTCGCATTAGGGAAATCCGGATCAAGTCACGGCAAAGTCCTTCAGCGGCTAAAGCCGCGTTGATTTTGCGGCGCTTACGGACGGCCTGGAAGGCCGTGCCCTTCGACAAACCAGGCTTAATGAGAGTTTCTTCCTAAGGTGCGGTCTCGCGATGACTGTGCTCACCTCGGCGGCTAGAGCAGTTTCACAGTGAGTGTAGTCCGGCACGCACGGGTAGAGCGGCGCTTTAGCGCCGCGTCTTGCCGCAGACAGGAGAACCGCTTGGGCCGCTGCGGTCACTGGAAATGACCGCAGCGGCCTAAGCCTTATAAAAGTGAATTGCCTGGACGCCCGCCTGAAGGCTGGCTCTACCCGGTCTACGCTAACTCCGAAACTGGCATAAAGCCGATTCTGCTTCCGCGCGGTAACTGCACCGCTGAAGCGGTGCTCCACCCTATACACCAAGAGTGAACCTGCTCTAATCGCCGGGCAGGGGCGGCTCGATAACCTCAGTCGCCTGCGGCGAGACCTCTTTTCTCACGCCAGTGTCTCACCAGGCATCAGGTCCAACTTTGGGTGTTACGATAAGTGCCAATCAGGCCCATGCTGCGACAACTGCGGTCCTCGCACTCGAATTCACAACCGTCCGTGGCGACTTCGTCTCCTCTTGAGCGGCGCGTGTACTTCCTCCTGGCCTGCGTTGCCCTGACCTACGCGTTTCTGGCCGGACTACGGGCGGTTTCCGATTTCGACCTGGGCTGGCAGTTGGCGACCGGACGCTGGGTGGTCCAGCACCATCGGATTCCATCGGTGGACGTGTTCTCCTACACCGCCCCGGGACAGCCGTGGATTTATCCCGTGGGCGCGGGCCTGATCTTCTACGCTGCCTATCTGCTGGGAAGCTACAGCTTTATCTCATATCTCGGGGCGGCGGCGTGCGCCGGCACAGTCATGCTGCTGCTGCGGCGAGGCTCCGCGGTCAGCGCCGGAATCGCGGTCCTTGCCGTACCGCTCATAGCTTTGCGCACGGCTCCCCGCGCCGACATGTTTAGCGTGGTGCTCTTCGCAGCATTTATCTCGCTGCTTTGGGAGAACCACCGAACGGGGCGCGCTCCTCTGTGGTTGTTGCCTCTGCTGATGGTGGCGTGGGTCAATCTTCACCTCGGTTTTGTTGCGGGACTTGGCCTGGTGCTGGCGTACGTGGCCGCGGAGCTGCTGGAGACAATTGCGGGTCCCGTGCGGCGCCACGCCGCCCTGCAAAGACTGCGGCGCGCAGCCGGATGGCTGGCCTGTACGGTACTGGCCACGCTGGTGAACCCATGGGGTTGGGGGATCTATCGCGCCCTGACGCGGCAAGCGCAGGCCAACGCCCAGCAGGAGTTCTGGATCACCGAATGGATCGGCGTGCCGCTCAATTGGGCCGCCATCGACAATTCCCTTTCGCCACGCCAAACCCGAGGCGCGATTTATCTGCTGCTGGCGATCGCCGTCATCGCGGCAGCCCTGGCCTTGCTGCGCGCCCAACTGGGAGCAGCCATGCTGCTGCTGGGCGCCGCTTACCCGGCGGTGCGTTATGTCCGCATGGGAGCGATTTTTGCCTGCGTGGTAGTCGTGGTCGGGGGATGCGTCCTTGCCTGGGAGATACCCCGCGTGGCCTCCTGGATAAGGCCGGCAAGAGCGCGCTCGCTCATCGCCAGTGCCGCGGCCGGCCTGATGATACTGCTTGCCGGCGTGCGCTCTTTCGATTTGGTAACCAACCGCCATTACTTTCAGGGCACCGAGGAGACCACCTTCGGCGCCGGGCTGAGCTGGTGGTTCCCCGAACGCGCCGCCGAATTCATCGCGCGCGAGAACCTTCCGGGAGAAGTCTTCAATACCTACGACGAAGGCAGCTACCTTACCTGGAAGCTCGGCCCTGAGCGCCGCGATTACATCGACGGCCGGGCCATACCCTTTGGCGTGCCCCGGATACAACAGCTCAACAAGCTGTTGCAGAGAGCTCCGGATGATCCCATCTGGGAGCAGGAAACCAGCCGTTACGGTATCAACACGCTCATCTTCCCGCTTGGGCGGATTGACGGAATCCAACAGGTGAGGCTCCAGGATTTTTGCAACAGCCAGGTGTGGCGTCCGGTTTACCTGGATGAAGTTTCCGCGGTCTTCGTGCGCCGCACCGCGGAGACGGAGGAGCTGATCCAACGCTTCCCGGTGAATTGCGCAACCGCACCATTACCGGCGCGACAACCCGGCACGGGCCGGGCTGAAGCCTTCAATGCCTGGGCCAACGCTGCGGCCGTGCTGGCGGCACTGGACCGCAATGCGGAAGCGCTGGCAGCAACGGCAAATGCACTTTCCATCTTCCCGGACAGTGCGTTTCTTCACTGGCTGCGCGCCAATGTGCTTTTTGCCAGTGGCCGGCTGGACGAGTCGGAACAGGAATATCTAGCCGCCGTCGCTCTGGAGCCCAGCGAAGTTACCTGGTCTGCGCTGGCGGATTTCTACCAGAAGCGAGGTCGAATGGCAGACGCCATCGACGCCATGAAACACGCGGCTGAGCTGGCGGCGAAACCGCACCAGCCGCTGCTGCATCTGGGCTACACATACCTGCAAGCCGGCCAACCGGACGAGGCATTGCAAGCCTTTGATGCAGCGGTCCGCAGCGCGCCCAAGAACATCGCGGCAGCCGACAACGGGACCTTCGACTTCATGGTGGCACAGGGACGTTCGGGGGCGTGGGATGCGCTGGGCAACCTCAAGAAGGCGACTTTGTACCAGGAGGAGGCAGCCCGGCTTGCGCCCGATGCTCCCCAGCCCTGGCGGCGACTGGCGAAGTTCTATCGCCTGCAAGGGCGGGCCGAGGATGCCGACCGTGCCCGCGACCATGCCGCAGCCCTGGGGGGAAATGGGACCACACATTAGCGGGGATGGGAGCTGGGTGTCGCGTGGTATCGCAGAGCCGCCAGGTTATCGTGCTGGGCGTACACCCCGATTTCTCGCCGCTCCGACCAAGAGCGATCCGGGCTTGAGAGAAGAACTGAAACCGAATAAGCTTGATTTGCAAAGTGATGAGGCGCATAGTCGCAAAGCAGCGAGACAAGTGGAATTCTGGACAAAATCTCGGCCTTCGCGCCTTTGAGGGCAACGGCGCCCATTACTGGTATGTGTAGCAATGATCGGAAAGCATTAGAACAATCAGAAACCAAGATAGGAGATAGAGAACATGGCAGAACCGTTTGTGGGTGAGATTCGGATCTTCGGCGGGAATTTCGCGCCGGTTGGCTGGGCGCTTTGCAATGGCTCGTTGCTCCAAATATCGCAGTACACGGCCCTGTTTTCACTTTTGGGCACGATGTACGGCGGAGATGGCATTCGGACGTTCGCGCTCCCGGACTTGCGCGGGCGAGTGGTAGTGAGCTTTGGACAGGGCCCGGGCTTGAGCCCTTACGTACAGGGTCAGGTGGGCGGCGCAGAATCCTCCACCTTGACCACGGCACAGATGCCATCGCACTCGCATGCGGTCGGCGCAACAGAGACTCCGACTACGGCCGACCCGAAGGGAGCGGTTCCGGCGAAGAATGTTGGGGCTACCCCCGGGTCGGGCATTCATACTTATGGGGCGACGCCCGATGGGACGACAATGAACAACGCCATGATCGGCGCAACCGGAGGCGGGCAGCCGGTCAGCGTTGTGCAGCCGTATCTCGCGATCAACTACATCATCGCATTGCAGGGAATCTTCCCGTCCCGCGGCTAATCAGGGTCCGGGACGCCATTCGAGTTCCAGGTGAGTCGCCGTCCCGGCTCGCGTGCGGAACCCGAGCTGCCGGTAAAGAGCCAAGGCGGGGTTGCTGTGCCAGACGCTCAATCGCAGGGCTATGCCTGCGGCGTTGGCCTCGGCAATCAGCGACGTCAGCACGGCTGATGCAATCCCCCGGCGCTGCAGTTCAGGAGCGACTGCGATATCGACGACTCGAAGTTCGTTGGCTTCGCGATTCAGCAGAAGCCTGCCCGCGGTTTGTCCGCAAAATTCAACAATAAAGTCCTCTGAGTGCGGAAAGCGCGCAGCGTAGTCCCGGCATTGCGCTTGATATTGGAGGCGCAACAGGGTCTCGCGTTGTGGTTGCGGCAGGGGAGCGAATTCGGCTTCCCGGAAGGTGCGGAAGAGAGCGAACAGAAAGCCTTCGTCTTCGGCGCGTACCTGGCGGAGATGGATGACCGGAAGAGCCAAATGTTTTTCTCGGGCCATTCTATCTCAATGCGAAAAATGCGCTGCCCGTCATATTGGCCGAGACCAATGTATGTTGTACCGAAACGGGGCTCTTCGGTTGCGATCTCCCGCCGATACGTTCACCCGTCCGAAGATGCGGCGCTGGCTGCTATTTCTCGACTGGGTGGGCGCAATTCTGGGCACAGTGATGTTTCTCGCAAACTCCCTGTGCGCTCTGAATGCTCCGAAGTAGATTAGGAGGAAGAGGATTGCTGGCGCGCCCGGAGAGATTCGAACTCCCGACCTAATGCTCCGGAGGCATTCGCTCTATCCAACTGAGCTACGGGCGCGCTAGGAAAAATTATACACGCGGCGATCTGCGGGCTCCCGGTTTGTGAACGGCAAGCCTGGATAAGGGCTGCGCAGAGCGGCAGCATAGAAGATGTGATACAGCAAAAGGCGCGCTACGAGAGCGCGCCTGATGCGAAAAGAGGGTGAGTTAGTTGGGATCCGCCACCATGGCCGCCCACAGGTTCTGGGCCTGGTAACTGCCGATTCCGGTCACTAGATCGTAACCCGGTCCGGCATCGCACAGCAAGCCGCAGCCGCCGTTGTCTCCCTGCGTGATGTCGTGGAAGTCCATGGCGTAGGTGCTGCTGTTGTAGTAGAGGGTGTACAGGTCCTGGGCTGCCAGGCTGAGCGTGTTCTTGCCCGAAAGCACACGTCCCGAGTTAACCAGGGTAAAGAATGCGGCCCAATCGGGGGTTGACATGCCACCCTCCTCGACCCAACCGCCCTCACTGTAGGTGTCGTATACCGGAACGCCTGTAGCCGGATTGGCGTCGGCGGAGATATCGGGCACGCATCTGAATCCGTTCGGTGAATACGGTGCGCACGCCGTGTCCTGCCACGACGGCTCCGGCTCGTACGCGCTGATGCCGCCGCCGCTACCGCTGAAAGCCGTCTCATGGCCGTAATCCAGTTGAAGAGGATTGGGCAAAGGGAGCGGTGTTGATAAAGCCAGGGTGGTACCGCCCACGGCCACCACAAAAGGCGAAGTCGAGGGATAGATGGTTCCGTGCCCGCCACCGCCTGTGGCAGCAGTAAAGGTCACGGGCTGGCCGAGGCCGTTGACCATGTTAATGAAGTGGCTATCGTACTGCTGCTCGCCGTCGAATTCGACGCCACCCCAGCTCATGGAGACCACGCTGGCGTTATACGGCGGGTTCGAGGCAAGTGTGACAGCGATGAACAGATCGGCGTAGCTATTACTGGCGGCTTCGATCAGGACGATGTTGGCCGCCGGCGCGAGGGCGCAAGCCTGTTCGACAGTCCAGCGATTCTTGAAGATCCCATCCCTGGCCCTGGATGGAGCCTAAAGGCACCACGGTGAGATTGCAGGGCGTGAGGTGGAAATAATTCGCGTAGTACGCCAGGTCAGACGCGATGTTGGGATCGTTGTAGGCGTCAATCAGGGCAATCGTCATGCCTTGCCCCTGGTTGGGAATCTGGTTGAATCCATACGCTGCTTTGTACTGAGCTGGCAAAATACCGGTCGGGCCACTGGGATTTTGTGGCCCAGGTGCAACCACAACGGTGGGGCGTGCAAAGTGACTGGAGCCGGGCGCTTGCGCCATCAAGGGAAGCGTCACGGCAAGCAGAACTGACATACTGATCGACAAAACAGAAAGTCTTTTCATACCTTCCTCCTTACCGGTAGAGATGCGCTTCAGAAGCGGTTACGAGACACATACCGTCTGCTGACACTAGCCCTCCGCCGGTTTGGCCCGACTACTTCTGCGGATCCGACTTCGAATCCGAGGGTTGGTCGTGCTTCCCTGCCTGGTTGCTCTTGTCGACTTTGGCAGGGGGAGTGATGTCGCGAGTCGACATTCTTTCATCGCTCAATCTGTCGGCGTCGGAAGGCGTGCTCGCCGAGGACTTGCTCCCACCAGACTTGCTCCCCGCGGAAGTGCTTCCAGATGACTTGCCGTTCCCCGAGGACTTGCCACCAGCGGATGTACTCGCGGAGGACTTGTTCTTGGCAGCGTCCTTTTGCTTCGCCGATGCCGCGGGCTTCTTCTGTTGCTGCTGGGCGTCGGAGGTTTTCTGGGCTTGGGCTTCAGTTTGGGCTTGAGCCAGCGCGGCCAGCGGCGCAAAGAGGCAAACCGCAGCCAGCACCGGGTTCGCCAGTTTCTTAAACTTATCGAGCATGTGTTCCCCCTTTCGACTTGGCGTGGGCATGCTCCTGTAGGTGCCAATAATGCTCCCACACCGAGTGCCCGAACAGGATCAACAGCACCGCCAGAACATCAAGACAATAGCCCAGATTCGCGGCGGCCACATATAAGAGTCCGATCAGGAGAAATGCCATGGCCAATACGATCAGGCGCTGAAAAAGGTTGCGGGCCCTGGCTCCCGCCAACATGATGAGGGCAGCCGCCGCGCAATCGATGAATACCCCGGTCCAGCGGCCGACGCGGAGCTTGATGCGATTATCCAACATGCCTTCAATGTAGTTGGCATGAAGATACATGCCAATCATGGGGCCCTGCGGACCCACATGATAATCGATCCAGTCATGGCCGTGCTGTCGCGCCAGGCGATGCCCTCCGATCAGCACGATGTGATCTCGCAGCCTCTTGATGGTGGCAGGATCGCTATTGTAAACGTCGGCAGCGGAAACATGCGGGAAGAGATAGGAGTCGGGCAACAGACCTTGGGGCGGAGATTCGGCAGTGCCCAGCTTGAGGTCAAGCCAATGAAGGAACCTCTCCAGCGAAGTAGGCTCTGCCCCAGCTTCGAAGTGCGAGTACTCCGGCAGGAAACTGGTGTACACGAAGTACTGCTCCCTGGTCTCGGTGCGCAGGTTCTCCCAGGTGGTTGGCGTGATCGTCATGGCGCGCTCGTAGGCATCCACTACTTGCAGCGCGAAGGAGGGGCATTTCACGTCAATCTCCTGTTGGGTTTGCGGATCGGTTTCTGTGCCGTACACCAAGAGCGGGACCCTGCGCTTGTCCATGGGAGAGAGATCGAAACCGGCGCGGACGGCAGGGGAAGCGGGATTGTAGCTGTCCGGCGTGGGCGCGCCGGGTGCGAGGCAAGCCGAAACCTGGACCGGTTCCGCGGGCTTGGGGCCGCGAATGGTTTGCGGCCCATGGTTGCCGACAGGCTTGGGCGATGAATGCTGGACCGGGCAATTCCACTTAGCCGGAGCTGAGGCCGGCTCTTTGGCCGTGTCAACCCCGTCCTCGATGTTGCGCTGCGGCTTCATGCTCTTGTAGTCGAAACCCATAGTCAGCACCACGGGAATGCCGCTTGCCTGGGCGCGGTGGATGGCGTCGAACAGGGCCCGATTCTGCTTTCTTCGCGCCTCTTCCGACTTGTCCTGGTCGTCGGTGACCAGATTAATATCCAGCGCGATCACGGCAGCCTGGGCCTCCACCGCGCGGTCGATCAGCCCGGCAAGAAAGGCGCGAGCGGTGACGTCTTGATCGCTCACCAGCCCCAGGCAGTCGAAGAATGTCTGGCTGTCGATCTCGACGCCGATGACCCACTGCGGGCGCGCTTCCCGGGCGTCAAATCGCGACAGCCAATCGTAGGTTTGCAGTTGCAGGGTGGTGATGTCCGGGAGATGCTGCTTGATCTCCTCGAACCAGAGGCTCAAGCCGAACACCAGGACCAGCGTGGTGAGGACACCAACCACGCGCCAGAAATCGATGCGGCCTTGCCAGGATTCTGTTCGATGGGTCATAGCCACAGGACTGGTAGCAACTTCCAGAAACCAGACTTAATCAGAATTTCCCTAGCGCACAACCTCCTTCAGCGCTCGATAAAAGCCTTCCAGGCCGTTGAACATAATTTGTATGCCGATGCAGACCACGATGAAAGCGGACAGACGAATCAGAATGCTAGTGCCGGTCGGACCCAGCAGCCGCTGGAGGCCTTCAGAAAAGCGATAGCACAGATAGATAGCTATGCCGATCAAGACAATGCCAATGATCGCAGTCAGCGCGCTGAAGATGAGTTGCAGGCGATGCTCCTCGTGCAGATTGCTGCCTAACGTCAGGGCAACGGCAATGGACCCTGGTCCAACCGTAAGCGGCATGGTAAGCGGGTAGAAAGCTTGCGAGAGAAGCTCCTGATTGTCGGGGGTCGAAACCTGGCGGTCGCTTATGTCGCTCACGTCGCTCTTCTTGTTAAGGATTTGCCAGCCCGCTAGGGCGACCACCAATCCGCCGCCCACCTGCACTGCCGCCAGACTTATGCCAAAGAACTGAAGAACGTAGGAGCCGATGAACAACGAGGCCAGCAGCAGAGCGACGCCGTTGACGGCAACCCGAAACGCCACCGTGCGACGGACTGCATCCGGGTATCGCAATGTCATTTCGGCAAAGATGGGCGCCATGCCCAGCGGATTCACGATGGGCAGCAGCGCGGCGAAAATGAGCAGCACGTCTCGGACGGCGACGGTCATGGGAGTCTCCCAGCATAGCCCAGGGCCGTGACCTTGCCAATCGCGCGCCGCCCAACGGTTGACGCCAGTTCGGTCTTGCGGGTTGAATGGATGGTCGGCTCAGACATCGAGGGCCAAGCCGAGTCAACACGATGGGAATTCCGCCGCGCACATTCGGAGCGCTTCAGGTCCAGCTACGCGAGTCGCTGGTGACGCGCGCTGTGGTTTTGCCGATCCAGCAATTCATTCACATTCAGGGGATCAGCAGCATCTTCCTGCTGGCGGCGGCAGTGATTGCGCTGATCTGGGCCAATTCTCCCTGGCACGAGTCGTATCACCATGTTTGGGAGATGGAGTTACAGCTCTCGCGCCTCCAGTTGCCGGTGCACGCCTGGATCAATGACGCGCTCATGGCGATCTTCTTCTTCCTGGTCGGCATGGAAATCAAGCACGAGATCGTGCACGGCGAACTGTCGGACATCCGCCGGGCGGCGCTGCCCGTGTTTGGCGCGCTGGGAGGAATGATTGTTCCTGCAGTGCTGTTTGTCACCGTCAACCACGGACATCCTGGGCAGCACGGCTGGGGCATTCCGATGGCAACCGACATCGCCTTTTCGCTTGGCGTTCTGGGCATGATTAAAGGCATTCCGTCGGACTTGAAGGTCTTTCTGCTGTCGCTGGCCATTGCCGACGACATTGGCGCCATCATCGTGATCGCGGTCTTCTACAGCGAGGGGTTGAATCGCGGAGCGTTGTTTACCGGCCTGGTTATTCTGGCCGTCATCGTGCTGCTGCTTAAGATTGGCATCTCGCGGCCGGTGGTGTACTTCGTGCTCGGCGTTCTCTTCTGGGCCGCGATCCTGCGCTCCGGGATTCACGCGACCATCGCGGGCGTGATTCTGGGGTTCTTGGTGCCGACGACCGCGCCGTTGTCGCTGAAAGAGTTTCAGGACATTGCGACCAACATGTCGAGACGCTTCCGCGACGCGATGGCGAGCGGCGACATACGCACTGCGAAAAGCCTCCTCGGCGGTTTCGATGCGCTGCTGAATAGTACCGAGTCGGCATCGGAACGGTTGACGCGAGAGTTGAACGATTGGGTGTCGTTTCTGGTCCTGCCGCTGTTTGCGCTATCCAATGCAGGAGTGACGTTTTCCGGCGGCGCGTGGGGCGAGTTGCTGACCAGCCGCATTGCCTGGGGAATCATGCTGGGATTGGTGGTGGGAAAGCCGCTGGGCATCATTGGTTTCGCGAAGCTGGCCGAACTGGCGGGTCTGGCGCGCGTGCCCAACGGGGTTACCTGGAAGCAACTGAGCGCGGTTGGGGTCCTGGCCGGAATCGGCTTCACGGTTTCCATCTTCATCGGCTCGTTAGCGTTTGATGATCGCGCGTATCTCATGGAGGCGAAGACAGCCATACTGGCAGCTTCGCTGGTGGCCGGCTTGGTGGGCTACTTGGCCTTGCGCGATGCCAAGGTTGAACCACCGGCAAAGTCAGCGGCCAGCGCGTTCGGCTTTATTCCCTGCCCAGGGATTACATTCCGGCAAGGTGGTCGAGTGGTTGGGGAGTTGTCTGGACGCATTCAAGTCCGGCAACGAAAGGAAAAAAGGTATGCGTTCCCCAATGTCGGTTCTCGTGCTGAGTTTGGTTCTGGCTGCGAGCTTCATGGCTTGCAGCAAGAAAAATCAGGATCAAAACCAACCACCGGCAACGACGAGCAGCGATAGCTCGTCGGCGCAAACCGGCCAGCCCGCGGGAAATATGAGCCAGGCGCAGCCGGCGGGAAACATGAGTCAAGCTCAACCGGCCAGTAACATGGGCCAGGCGCAGTCGTCGGCCCCCGCTCCCGCGCAGCCGCCGCAGCCGATGGCGCCGGCGCCGGCACAACCGATGGCGCAGACTCCGCCACCGCCGCCACCACCGCCGCCGCCGCTGGTGATTCCGGCTGGGACCAGCATCATCGTGAAGATGGGCAACACCATCGACACCAAGACGGCGAACCCTGGCGACTCGTTTATCGGAACGCTGGCTCACTCGATCGCAGTCAATGGCGTGGTGGCTATCGCGGCGGGTGCAGGAGTTGCGGGAAAAGTGGTCACTGCCAAGTCACCTGGCCGCTTCAAGGGCGAAGGTACTTTGTCGATCGCCTTGACCTCCATCAAGGTGCAGGGCGTGCCGACCAGGATTCACAGCTCCACCTACACCCAGACCGTGAAGGGTAAGGGTGCACGGACGGCGACAATGGCTGGTGGAGGCACCGGTGCAGGCGCCCTCATTGGCGGCTTGGCCGGCGGTGGCAAAGGCGCGCTGATCGGCGGACTGCTTGGCGCCGGCGCCGGCACCGCAGGCGCGGGCCTCACGGGCAATAAAGAAGTGACGGTGCCTGCCGAATCGGTGGTCACCTTCAAGCTGCGAAAGTCGATCACCGTACAACAATCGGGCACGAGTTCGCCGCCGGGTCAATCAGGGAATAACCAGTAGGTGCGAATCGGCCCGACGGGTGCGAATGTTCTTGCGTGCGTTGGGTAGGAGGCTAATACTTCGAAAGCGCGCTGATGCTCTTGTTGGGCGCTGCTGGCGACGGCCGATGGCGAGCAGAGCCGGCAACGGGAGGAAAGCGATGCGGATACTGATTGGAATCGTCATACTATTTTCAAGTGCGGTGTATGCCCAGCAGCCAAGCCACTCCGGGGCCCGCCCGCAGGACATTGCGCATTCACAAAATGGCGCAGGATGTGCTCAGCCGCCGAGCGCCGCCGAGGTGCGGAAGATGATGGACGTGGTCGGCACCAAGAGGATCATGCAGACCGTCATGGCTACCATGGTCCAGCAACTGTTCGATAGCTTCAGGAAGATGCGCCCGGACATCCCCCCTCAAGTTTGGGACCGCGCCTTTGCCACTCTGAGCAGCGACGAGAACACCCAGGGGCTGCTCAAAGAGATTGTGCCCATTTACCAGCGTCATTTTTGTAGCGATGAGGTGGCGCAGATCGTCGCCTTCTACGAGTCCCCTGTCGGACACAAGCTGATCGAGGAAATGCCAGCCATTCAGCAAGAGGGTTTCGCGGCTGGGAAGGCTTACGGGCAGCGCCTGGATAAGCAGATCAAACAAGCGGTAGAGGACGAGCTGTCGAAAAAGGGCGGCGCGTTGGGCACTCCGCCGACGGCCCCCGACACAAAACCCAAGGGAGCGCTTGAACTTCAGTTCTGAATTGCTGCCGTGACCGCTGTCCGCGCGGCTGACAGGCAGAGGAGCAGGTGGTCCGCGCTCACAATGGATTTCTTCGGAAAACGTGCCCTGATACAAAGCCTGGCTTTATCGTTCGGCGAGGTCCGTAGCTTCCAGGGCCGGGCTTGTTCTAGCAGCCTATAGGGGTCCTTCGACTCGTCCACGCAAAACCGGCGCGGACTCGCTCAGGATGACACATTCATCTCTTGAAACTCGAAACTTGCCGGCAACTGACCACTGGCAACCAGTAACTGCTACTATTCGCACTTGAACTTTCGTTTCGGCATCGGCACGATCGTTATGAAAGGCGGTTATATGCGTAAGCTTGTATTCTTATGTTCTTGTGCCCTCTTGTTAGCTCCCTTGGCGTCATCTGCGCAGGCCCCTGCTTCAAAAGAGAAGGCAGTGGGCGAGGTACCGCCGATCGTTCTCTCCGGCTTGCAGGCGTACCGAGATGGCGGTCCGGACGCGGCGCTTCGCGCTTGGACAAAAGGTAGCCCGCTGGAGGGAAGCAAAGATGCCCTTAGCCAGGGGAACATCTTGCGCCAGGTTCAGGATTACTACGGTACCTATCGGGGGTTCGAAGTCGTAAGCACCCGAGACATTTCGCCCAAGACACGGGTCGTCTATTTGGTATTGGACTTCGACAAAGGGCCGCTGTTTGCCAAGTTTGTCACTTACCGATCGGAACAGGACTGGATTCTGGCGTACTTCAATTCCAACACCAAAGAAGAACTCGTTTTCCCTCAGTGCCAATGACGACGCAGTAGCCAGTAGTCAGTAGTCAGTTGCCAGTGGTTAGTTGCCAGTGGTTGGTGAATCGCCGTTAATAGTGAGTGGATTTCCTTTGACAGGGATGCCGGGCGGGGCTAAATTCGCCGCATCGGGAGCCATTTCCGCCTAGATCTCAACAAGGAGGAGGCTATGGACAGGCGAACAGTATTTCTTGGCAAATTCCGCTTCAACGTTGACTCGCGCATGAGCAGGTTTGCGATGGCCCTCGTGATGGTTTTCGCGCTGACACTGCTCACAACCCACGCCATCGAGGCGCAGACGTTCAGCGTGCTTCACAACTTCAGTGGAGAAGGCGACGGGGCAAATCCTTATGCCGGGCTTACCGTCACGTCTTCGGGAGTGCTGTACGGAACGGCGACCTACGGCGGGACCTACAACAACTATGGGACAGTTTTCAAGCTGAGCCAGGTTAGTTCAAGTTGGGTTTTCAGTCCCTTGTTCGAATTTGCCGGGAACATCGATGGAGCCAACCCAGAGGGCGGAGTGGTGATCGGCCCAAATGGTGCCTTATATGGCACGGCCGAAGTCCGCGGTGCCGCCAACGACGGGACAGTGTTTGAACTGAGACCTCCGGCTACGTTTTGCGGGTCGATACTGTGCTATTGGAACGAATTCGTGCTTTACACATTTGCGGGAGCCCCGGCGGACGGGGCCGGACCGCAAGTCGAGAATTTAGTCTTCGATCAGGCGGGAAACATCTACGGCACGACGGAGGAGGGAGGTACGTATGGCGACGGGACTGTGTTCGAACTGACCCCCTCAGGCCAAGGATACATGGAGAGCATCCTTCATAACTTCGGCAGCGGGAGTGACGGCCTGTACCCATATTCGGGTGTGGTCCTGGATACCGCCGGAAATGTGTACGGAACCACCTATGCCGGAGGAACCGGAGCAGCCGGAACGGTTTACCAGCTCGTGCCTTCCAATGGAGGGTGGGTGGAGAATGTCCTGGTTAACTTCGGCGGGACGAATGGGGATGGCCCGTTCAGTAACCTAATCATCGATGCTTCCGGCAACCTCTATGGCACCACGTATGGCGGCGGACAAAATGGCGGTGGCGTCGTTTTCAAACTGGCGCCCTCAGAGGGAGGGTTCGCCTACTCTGTGCTTTACACCTTTAGCGAGTACTGCGACTCATGGGGTGGCGTAGCCATAGACACAGCCGGCGATTTCTTTGGGGTGTGTTCTTTTGGCGGCGCCCATGACGACGGCTGGATATTCGAGCTGACGAATTGCAGCCAAGGGTGCACCCTGGTCGATCTCCACGACTTCAGCGGTAGCGACGGCGCGAACCCTTACGGGAGCCCGACGCTCGACGCGCACGGCAATCTCTACGGCACAACAGTATACGGAGGTACGAACGACGGTGGCGTGGTGTGGGAGATCGCGGGGGTGGGCGCTCAGCATTAGAATCGAATTGGTGGGAGAGCGCTGGCGCTGAACGTGATGCAGGCTGCGGGTAAATCTAAACGGGAAATCAGTTTCAACATGCCGTTAAGTACGATATAACTCCTACGAAGAACAGCCATCGGGTCGGCAGGGAGGAAACCATGGACGGGCAAACAGTATCTCTTCGCAAGTTCCGATTCCAGGTCAGCTCGTGCGTGAGCACATTCGCGATGGCCTGCGTGATGGTTTTCGCGATGACACTCCTCACAACCCACGCCATCGAGGCGCAGACGTTCAGCGTGCTTCACAACTTCAGTGGAGGCGGAGACGGGGCAAATCCTTATGCCGGGATTACCGTCGGACCTTCGGGAGTTCTGTACGGAACGGCGTTAAGGGGCGGAAACTACAACGGTGGGACGGTTTTCAAGTTAAGCCAGGTTAATTCAAGTTGGGTTCTCAGTCCCTTGTACGAATTTACCGGGGGCAGCGATGGAGATACCCCACAGGGCGGGGTAGTGATCGGCCCAAATGGCGCTTTATATGGCACGACCTTCTATGGCGGTGGTGTGAACTACGGGGTAGCGTTCGAACTGAGACCTCCGGCTACGGTTTGCAAGGCAATACTGTGCTATTGGGGCGAAACCGTGCTTCACACTTTTACGGGGACCCCGGATGGGCAATACCCAGCATCTGTGAATTTAGCCTTTGATCAGGTGGGAAACATCTACGGCACGACGTACAGGGGAGGCAGCTATGGATATAACGGCGGGACTACCTTCGAACTGACCCCTTCAGGCGGAGGATACACGGAGAGCATTCTTCATAACTTCGGCAGTGGTACTGACGGGTATTGGCCATATGCGGGTGTGGTCCTCGATACAGCCGGAAATGTGTACGGAACCACAGTCTACGGAGGAACCGGAGCGGAATGCGGGGGTAACTGCGGAACGGTTTACCAGCTCATGCCCTCCAACGGAGGGTGGCAGGAGAACATCCTGGTTTCCTTCGACTATACGGATGGGAATTACCCGTTCAGTAACCTAATCATCGATGCCTTCGGCAACCTCTATGGCACCACGAGTGGCGGCGGACAAATGGAGCTGGCGTAGTTTTCAAACTGGCGCCCTCAGGCGGAGGTTGGACCTACTCTGCGCTTTACTCCTTCCGCGGGTGCGGGCCCTATTATGGCGTAACCATGGACGCAGCCGGTGATTTTTTTGGGGCGTGTGCTGGTGGCGGCGCCCATCAAGACGGCTGGATATTCGAGCTGACGAATTGCAGCCAGACGTGCATCGCGAATGATCTCCATGACTTCAGCGGTAGTGACGGCGAGGAGCCTGTTGGCACTCCGGTGCTCGACGCCAACGGTAACCTGTACGGCACAACCTACAACGGGGGTAGCAGCGCAAACTGCATTGATGGCTGCGGCGTCGTCTGGGAGATCGCGGGCGTGGGCGCTCCGCATTAGAATCGAATTGATGGGAGAGCGCTTCCTGCTGCTTAGGATAACAGCTTTGTACTCGAAACCTGAAACTCGAAACTCACCGACAACTGGCAACTGACAACTGGTTCTCACGCTTCGCGCAGCGCTCGGGTGATCGGCATTCTTGCGGCGCGGAAGGCGGGCAGCAATCCGCCGATAAAGCCCATCAGGATAGCGAAGACAATGCCGAAGATCAGCACCGGCGGTGTGATCTTGAAGGCAAACGCGATCTCGCTGAAGCTTTGGGTCTGCCCCGTTCCCGCGGTGTAGCCGTTCATGGTGAAGGCGACCAGACATCCCAGGATGCCTCCGATCAGCGCCAGCAGCACCGACTCCAGCACGAACGACACCAGGATACTGAAGCGCGAGAACCCAAGCGCGCGCAGCGTGCCCACCTCGCGGGTGCGCTGCGAGACGATGGCGTACATGGTGTTCATGGCGCCGAAGACCGCGCCGATGCCCATGACTACTGCCACAAACCCCGCCAGCCCAAGCAGCGCGCCTGCCGTCGGCCCGGCGAGGTTCTCGTAGTATTTCGGCTCGGAATCGATCTGCAACTGCACTCGCGGATTGGCGCGCACTTCTTTGTCAAATGCCGCCAGAGTTGACGGATCGCTCAGCCGCAGGGTAAGCGATTCACAGCCGCCATTGCGGCCAATGGCCGGCGCCATGGCGTCGTAGTCGCCCCAAATCTCGCTTTCAAACGAGCTGCCGTCAGCGGTGAACAGGCCGACGATCTTGAAGTCGTGCCTCTGCACGCTGAAGGTGTCGCCGATGTTGAGGCCGGTGACGCGGTTGGCGATCTTTTTGCCGACGATGGCTTCGTACAGCCCGGGCGTGAAGCTGCGGCCATCCACGATTTTGACGTTATTGCGGACTTTGAATCCTTCGGGCGAGACGCCGCGGAAGGTAATATTGGCCGGCTGATTGTCGCTCCGGCGCGGACGGGTGGTGAGAACCACAACCTCGCACGACGCCAGCGGCTTGCCGGCGCTGTCGCGGGCCACGCGGGGATCGACCATGATCACATTCGCGTCGCCAATGTTGATCCACGAGGTCAGCTCCGACAGCGAGCCGCGCTGGGTAACGATGCCGTTCCGCGGCGAGCCGGTGGAGCGCAGGGCGATGCAGAAGCCGTTCTCCATCGAGAGCAGCGTGACAAAGACCGCGACCACCAGCCCGATGCCGAAGATGGCCAGCAGCGTCACCTTCCAGCGCTGGCGGAGATTGCGAAGGTTGTAGCTGAGAGGAAGCGCCATGAAAACCTCGAATTAGCAATCAGCAATTAGCACTTACCATTTAGTAATCGGCACTTATCAGTTAGCCGGCAGTTTGCATTTGATCCTGCGAATTGTCATTGCGCGCGCCCCGCTTTTTGGGCGCGAGGAATCTGCTTTGCGTTGTTTCCCCAAAAGCAGATCTGTCGTCCGCTAAAGGCGGGTTCAACACATTGTCAAGTTGTGTTGTCATGTTACAAAGTTATGACTACTTTTCCTCGAGCGTGCCCTTCTTCCAGATACCGGATAGCTTCAGGGACCTCACTCAACCTGTAACACTGGTCGATGACCGGTGTTACCTTTCCCGCTTCGATAAGATCGCACAGGATGGTCAAGTCCTCTTTGCTCGGTTTCGCAATAAACGTGACGAAGTTCTGGCTCACGAACCGTGACAACACCGGCGCTGTGATCATACCGGCCAAAGGACCGATCATCCACCGACCGCTCGGTCCTCCGACCGCGATATATATCCCCTTGGGATTCAGGACACGCCTGCATGCTAACAACGAATGGTTCCCAACGCAGTCGAAGATTAGGTCGTAAAGTTGCCCACTTTTGGTGAAATCTTTCTGGGTGTAATCAATGACCCGATCGGCGCCGATGGAGCGGACCATGTCCCCATTCCTCGTACTGCATACAGCGGTCACATCTGCACCCAACGACTTGGCGATCTGCACCGCGAACGTACCCACGCCTCCCGCCGCACCATTAATCAAGACCTTCTGCCCCGGCTGGATCTGTCCCTTATCACGAAGACCCTGTAGTGCGGTGAATGCCGCGATAGGCACAGAAGCCGCTTGCTCGAATGTGACGTTATCTGGCTTCATGACCAGCGCCGATTCGGAAGTACACGCGTACTCGGCAAAGGCCCCGCGGCACGTGCCGAGCACGTCGTCGCCTGGTTTGAACTGAGTTACGTTCCTGCCAACCACTTCCACCTGGCCGGCCACATCAACGCCTAGTCGTGTGACCTTTGGTCTGCGCAGGCCGGTCATTATGCGAAGGAAGTACGGAGTGCCCCTCATAAAGTGCCAGTCGAGTGGATTGACGGAAGCCGCGCGAACTCTTACCAAGACTTCATCGTCTCCAGCGGTCGGCTTCTCAATCTCTTCATACTTGAGAACATCGGGCGGGCCGTAGTTGTAATAGACGATTGCTTTCATAGAGGCATCCGTTTGTACCTGATGTTGCATGAAAGCTCACCTGCGGCAATCTATGTGGCAGGTTCTTATTTCACTACCGCAACGGGTCTAATCTCTAATTTGCTAAACGCTAAGTACCGAATGCTAAGTGTTAAGTGCTGCTTTTCACACTTGCCGTAGCGTTTCGGTGATCCGCGCTCGATATCCCGTCATCGCCGGGAAAAATCCCGCGGCCAGGCCCAACAGTAATGCGATGCCGACGCCGATCGCCGTCGTCTGCGGCGAAAGTCCGAAGTTCGGGTAGCCGTTCAAAATGTCGCCGATCATGGGAAGCTGCGGCAGGACCTTCAAGATTCCTACGCTGATCAAAATCCCGACCAGGCCGCCCATGACGCCAATCAGCAGCGCCTCGCTCAAAATCAGGGCCAGGATGAGGCCGCTGGAAAAGCCCAGCGTCTTCAGTACCCCGATCTCCTGCTGGCGCTCGCGCACCGCGATGCTCATGGTGTTGGCGGTGACCAGCAGAATGGTGAACGCCACCGCCAGCCCGATGCCATTCAGCAGCAAAGTCAGATTCCCGGCCATGGCAATGAAGCCGGCCATGAAGGCTTGTTCGGTCTCGGTCTTGGTCGGGGTGTCGCTGTTTTCGAACTCGGCGTCAATAGTCCTGCTGATGGCGCCGGCGTGCTGGGGATCGTCGATCTTCTCCACCAGCCAGCCGATGCCGAGGTTCCGCCCGGTGGCTTCGTAAAGATACTTATAGTCGAAGTACATCGAGTTCAAATCGGTCGCCGGATACTTGGCTTCGTCGGTGTCGTAGATTCCGTCGACCACAAAATCAAACGGATGTCCCACTCTGTAGGGAGGAATAGAGCTTTCCAGCTCAAAGGTATCGCCCACCTTCCAGCCGAAGCGCTGCGCCAGCCTGCGGCCGATGATGCAACCACGCCGGTCGTGCAGCCATTTCTCTTTCTGGTCGGGAAACAGCATGAACTCGGGATACATGTCGAGAAACTTTTGTGGCTCGGTGGCGAAGTTGGCGAAGAAGTTCTTGGGATCGCGATAGATGCCGCCGAACCACCAGTTCATGACCGTCTCTTTGACGCCGGGAATGGCCTCGATGCGCTGCTTGTAGTTGAGCGGCAGGTTGAAGACCAGGCTCACGTAGTGGCGCGTGACCAGGCGCGAGGCATTGCCGGCGTGCAGCCCGAAGTTGACGGCCTCGACCACCGTTTGCAAGGTGCAGAACAGCAGAATACAGACCGACAGCGCCAGCACCGTGCTCAGGGTGCGAATCCAATTCTTGCGCAGATGCTTGAAAATCAGAGGTGCGAATTTCATAAAATTCAGTGGCTAGTGGCCAGTGACCAGAAGGCTGCAGTTTTTTTTCTGGCCACTGACCACTGGCCACTGGCCACTTCTTTCAATCGCTCAGCACTCCCTTATCGAGATGGTGCTGGATGTGGGCCCGCACGGCGGCGCGCGGATCGTGCGTCACCATGAGTATGGTCTTATGGAAATCCTGGTTGAAGGTTTCCATCAGCGTGAGTATTTCCTCGGCGCTCTGGTGATCGAGATCGCCGGTGGGCTCGTCGGCCACCAGCACCGTCGGGTCGGTGACCACGGCGCGGGCGATGGCGACGCGCTGCTCCTGTCCGCCGGAGAGCTGGCGAGGATAGTGTTTGGCACGGTCCGACAGCCCCACAATGCGTAGCGCGGTCATGGCGCGCTCGCGGCGGTCGCGTCTGGACAGCGAAGTCAGCAGCAGCGGCAGCTCGACGTTCTCGACGGCGTTGAGCACGGGAATCAGGTTGTAGAACTGGAAGATGAAGCCGATGTTGCGGCTGCGCCACTTGGCCAGCTCGCCTTCGGACAAAGGCCCCAGATCGGTGCCTGCGACCACGACCCGACCTGAGGTCACGCGGTCGATGCCGGCGATGAGGTTCAGCAGCGTGGTCTTGCCGGAGCCGGAAGGGCCCATCAAGGCAACAAACTCGCCTTGCGGCACTTCCAGGTTGATGCCGTCGAGCACCCTAATCTGTAGGCTGTCGCGCTGGTAGAACTTGCGCACATTTTGCACGCTGACGGCGGTGGTGGTGGCCGTGTTGGTTGTGCTCATAGTTTCTCCCGTTGTCTCGATTCGTCCGACAGCATGGCATGCGGCCCTAGCTTTGTATCAGGGAAGGGCTGAAGCCGCGCCCTTCCACCTTGTTCTTGCGGACATTTTCAATTACAGCGTTCAATACTCAGGCCGCTTATCCCTTCACCTTCACCGCATCGCCGTCCTTCAGCTTCTGCGGCGGATTGTTCACCAGCGTCTCCCCGCCCGACAGGCCTTGCTTCACGATCAACTGCCCATGCAGCTCGGCGCCGGTGGTGATGAGCATCGCGCGCGCTCGCTTGTCATCGATCTCGAAGACCGTTGGCTTGCCGTCGCGCGTGATCACCGCATCCTTCGGCACTGTGATGATGCGTTGCGGCGTCGCGCCGGCGCTCTGCATTTTCTTCTGCGGCTCAAGAAACGTCACGTTGCAGCTCATCTCCGGGCGCAGGTACTTGTCCTTGTCGAGGATCGAAACTTTGGCAGTTACGGTCGCCTTGGTACGGTCAGCCGTCGGGATGACCAGCCGCAGCACGCCTTTGTAGGTGTGGTTGGGAATCGCCTGCACCGTGATATCGGCAGGCTGATTCGGCCCCAGCTCTCCGACGTTGGACTCGTTCACGTCCACCTCCGCCTCCAGCGAGTTCATGTCGGCGATGGCGACAATCGCGCCGGACGAAGTCGAGATGTTGACACCCGGCGGAATGGGCGCGACGCTCTCGCCCACCTCAGTCATCTTCTTGACCACGATGCCGGCAAACGGCGCGCTAACGGTGGTGAAATCGAGATAGGCCTGCTGAACTTTCAGGTTGGCCTCGTCTTGCCCAATCGCCGCCGCCGCCAGATTCACCTTGGCCTTGGCGGCGTCGAGCGCGTCCTGCGAGACGACCCTGCTGCGGTAAAGGTCCTCCTGCAAGCGCTCCTGCCGCTGGGCTTCGGCGAGATCGGCCTTGGCGTACTCGATGTCCGCCTTCGCTTTGGTAATCGCGGCCAGCGCGTCGGCGTTGTCCAGCGTCGCCAGCACATCACCCTCTTTCACCACGCTTCCCTCTTCTACCCGCAGCGAAGAAATGCGCCCCTGAATTTTCGACGAGACCACCGACTGCTTTCGCGCCACCAGGTAACCGGAGGCGGTGAGCATTGGCGTCCCGGCGTTCGGGCCGTTGCCGCTTTCCACCGTCGGCTGCACGGTCTCGACTTCAATAACGCCAAAAAACGGATGCGCCTTGGTGTAATACCAGCCGCCGGCCACCAGCACGATGCCCAGCAGAAGCAGTATCAGGAGCAGTCCCCATCGCCCCCGACGCGGGGTTTCGCGATCAATGCGCAGCGATGCCAGCTCATCCTTCAATTCGGGCATACGAGCAGCCTGAGGTACCCCACTATGAATACCACTAGCATCGCATTCTTGCTGCAAGTTTGAAAAGGGAGCCATTCGAGAGCTTGCGGCGACTCTGCACCCTCTTTGCATTAATCAAAGAATCCTTGCTGGGGCTCTGGGAGATCGGCGCGGTTCTGGGCCGAGTTGGAGAGGGGATGAGGAGAAATGGAAACGGGAGCACCCTAACCGCCGTGCTGCCTCAGCAATTTGATCTCATCTGTTAGAGGCCCTGGGCGGATCCCCTTAGTCCGGCTTGGGAATGGGTACTTCAACCCCACTTTGTCCGGGGATTTCTTCAGTGTTGAGTTCTCCTCGATAATAGCCTTGCACAGGACGGTCAGCAGCATAGGTGTTGCGCCATAGTTGTCCTTGGCACTGACCTCGGCTCCGTTGGCCAGCAGCAACTCTGTTATGTCCGCGCGGCCAAAGGCCGCTGCATAATGCAGGGGAGTTCTGCCGCCGTTGTCCCTGGCGTTGACGTCAGCCTTACTTGCCAGTAGCAATTCCGCCACATCCTTGCGGCCAAAAGCGGCCGCATAGTGCAAAGGGGTCGCGCCCTCATTATCCTTGCTGGAAACCAGTTCAGGATCACGTTCAAGCAGCTTCTTAACCTTTTCCAACTTACCATTCGCAGCCGCGTCGTGTATTTCGCCGCCGAAGACGGGACTGCTGGAAACAAGCAAAATCAGGGCAACCAGCGTGGCGGCGGCGCGGCGAGATATGTGAGGAGTCGCCAGAACGTTTCGGTTCATGCACTACAAAGTATAAACCAGATCAAATTTAATCGCATCGTAAACAAGGACAGAAGTGCGGATTGTCAGCCTGAGCGAATGACAAGTGCCATGCAAAGCCGACGACTCAGTCGCGCCGACGCAAAACCGTACGTCGGTTATCGCGAGCGGACGCGCGTTCCGTTTCGACTCCTCGGAACCGCCAATTCTGCTTCTCATTCTGCAAAAGCTGTCCGCTCCAGATATGATGTCGGAATGGCACAACGATTGAGGTTTGCCGTCGCAATCTCCCTGCTTCTGCTGTTCGCCCTGCTCTGCGGTTGCAAGCCGAGGAAGCCCAAGTCCTCGGAGGTTGTAGTACTCCTTCTCCGTGACCTCAGGTCGATTTATGGAAGCGAGCTCGACCGCAGGATTCTGGACTTTGAGGGCAGCAATCCCCGGGTGAGGGGCCAGCACATTGTTATTACCAGCGAGACCGGCGACTACAACGACATGCTGCAAAGGCAAACCAGCAGCAGCGACAACATCGATCTGATTATTCTTGACGCGCCGGATGACGCCAAGCTGAGTTCCGCGCTCGAGATTGCTTTACCGCAAGCGGTGAATGTATGCGCCGGACTGAAGGCATGCCCCAACGTCATCCCCGCGATCATTCCACCCCGGATCACCGGCAACGAGCGCGAAGCGGCCCAGGCATTCGTCGATTTTTTGCAAAAGACGCCGTGAAATAGCCATTAGCCATTAACAGTTAGCGGGTGCCCCGTTCTGTCATCCCGAGCGAGCGAAAACGGGGCCCCCGCCAAGCGCTGGGGTTGCGCTTGGCGGGGTGTTGGAGCGAGTCGAGGGACCTGCTTTTATCCTTGCTCTTTGGGCAAGGGCGGGGCAGGTCGCCTCTTCGTCGATTTCTTCTTCGCCGTCGCGCCCGCCAGCGGCAGGTCTTTCATCTCGGCAGCCCGCCACATATACCAACTGGCGACGCTGCGATACGGGCGCCAACGTTCTCCATAAGCCATCAGCTCCTTGGGCTTGGGAAGCTCGGCCAGCTTGCGCATCTTCGCGAAACCTTTGCGAACACCGTAGTCATCCACAGGCAACACGTCCGGGCGGCCCAGCCGGAAGATCAAAAGCATCTCGACTGTCCAGCGGCCAATGCCGCGAACGGTGTCGAGCCGTTCGATCAATTCCTCATCGCTCATCCGGTGCGCCTGTTTCACCGTGGGCACGGTGCCGTCGAGCGCCTTGGCCGCCAGATCGCGAATCGCCAGCATCTTCGCCCGCGACAAGCCCGCCGATCGCAGAAGCTCCTCCGATGCCGCCAGAATCTGCTCCGGCGTGGGGAAGCCATCAACCAGCCCCCGGCGGGTGCGAATGCGCTTCGTGTTCTCGGGAAACAGCGCCTTCACGCGGGCGGTGATGGTCGCGGCGACCTTGCCATTGAGCTGTTGGTAGATGATCGACTCCAGAAGCGCGTCGAAGATGCTTTGCGTGGTCTCCTGCTGCAAGCGGCACGGCCCTGAGCGCGCGATGATGCGCCCCAGTTGGCGATCCACCCGCGACAAATGTTCGCAGGCGGCGGTGTGGTCAAGTTTCTTCATTCAGTGGTCAGTGGTCAGTGGTCAGTGGTCAGTGGCTAGTGGTCAGTGGTCAGTGGTCAGTGGTTAGTGGCTAAGTGGTCAGTTGTCATTCAAGCAGTGGAGGATTGTCACCAGTCGCATGTCGGTGCCCATGTGTCCACTCAATCGCGGATGCTCGGCACGCTATCTGAGGACAGGTGACTACTAACCACTAGCCACTGGCCACTGGCCACTGGCCACTAGCCACTGGCCACTGGCCACTGGCCACTAGCCACTGGCCACTAGCCACTGCTTTCCTCTTCCAGCGCCGCGATCGTCTCATCATCAACTTCCCACTTCTTCAGGATGCGAAAGATGATACGGCTGCTAAAGCCGGCGCGGACGAGAGTGCGAAAAACGCGCGCCGCGTGCTTCTGTCCAATCGGCTTGACGATGCGCTTGCGCCGCAGGAATGCGCGCGCCAGTTGCTCCTCGTTGACATCGCTGTAAGCGGCCGGGACCACTTTCTCGATGATGTCAGGGTGCACTCCCTTGATCTTGAGGTCCCGGATCACGCGCAGCCGTCCGAACTTTTCGTTCTCCTTGCGAAAGCGCGAGTAGTTCTCGGCGTAAGTGGTGTCGTTGAGATATCGCTGAGACTTCAGGCGGGCGACAACCGCCTCGATGAGCGCGTCCCCGTCAGGCTGCGCACTGACCCGATTGCGCATCAGGCGCTTGATTTCGGCCACCGTGCGCATCTGCCGCCCCAGCGCCCGCACGGCGTACTCGTAGAGCGATTCCTCGTCATACGTCTTCGCCGCGCGCTTGAAAGGCATGCAAGAGATTATAGGCGGTGATAGGGGATGTCTTGCTGGCGGTGGAAGCGCCAGGCTTTAGCCCGGCGGAACTGGTTTGTATCAGGGCACGACCCTTCGGCAAGCTCAGGGCAGGCTTTTCAGTCGTGCCGAACAGGGCGCAATGAAGAGACTGGGCTTTGGCCCCTGCGGAACGCAGGGGCCAAAGCGCTTTTCATAATTACACGTTATCGGCATGGCTGAAGCCATGCCCTGTTACACAGCGACTCTCGACAGAGCGTGCGGCGCCGCTCACGCCAGATCGAACAGCAAAAACTCTGCTGCGCCATCGCCGCTGGTGCTGGCAATCCGCAACTTGCTTTCGCCGCTGATGGCCGCGCCGTCGCCCTTTTCCAGCTTGCTGCCATTCACATCGAGCTGCCCGCTGATCAACTGCACCCAGGCATGGCGACGCGGCTTCAGATCCAGTTCCACCGACTTGCCGCTGTCGAGCAGCGAGGCGTAGACGCTGGCGTCCTGGTTGATCCTGGTCGAGCCGTCGCGCCCGTCGTGCGAGGCGATCAGCCGCAGCCGGTTCTGCTTTTCTTCCCGCGAAAATGTCCGGTCTTCGTAGCTCGGCTTCAGTCCCTCGGCTTCGGGCAGAATCCATATCTGGAGCAAATGCACCGGCCCCTTCGACTGGTTGACTTCGCTATGCATCACGCCCGTGCCTGCCGACATCCGCTGCACGTCGTGCTGCTTGATGGTCGCGCCGCGGCCCATGCTGTCGCGATGGCTCAACTCGCCGTCGACGATGTAGGTGAGGATCTCCATATCGCGATGCGGATGCATGCCGAATCCGCGCCCGGCGCTGATCCGGTCTTCGTTGATGACCCGCAGGTCGCGGAAGCCCATGTGGCGGGGATCGAAGTAGTCGGAAAACGAAAAGCTGTAATGGGTATCCAGCCAGCCGTGGTTGGCATGTCCCCGCTCTGCTGATGGCCTGATGGTAATCATGTTCCTGCTCCGGGCAATTGGATGCCATACCGTGCCAAAAAGTATCAAGCGTGTTGTAACACGCAACTACTTGAGTCCGGCGTCTTCCGCCGCCAGTTGTCCCAGCACGCTCCAGTCGTGCTTCTCGCGTCCGCGGCCAATCGCAGCCAGCATGTGGTCGCGCACCAGGCTGGCAACCGGCAAAGGCGCATCGACGCTTTCGGCTGCCGCCAGCGCCAGCCGGATGTCCTTCAGTCCCAGCCGCAAGGCAAAGCCGGCCTTCTCATGCTGGGCATCGGCAATCAGCCCGCCATAGGTTTTGTACACCGGAGCCGCAAACAGCGAGCTGGTCAGGAAGTCGACGTACTCATGCGGATCGATGCCGTACTTGCGCACCAGCGCGATCGCCTCGCCCAGCGACTCGATCACCGCCGCGATCAGGAAATTTCCGCTCAGCTTCACCACGTTGGCCATCTCGGGTTGGTCGCCAACCACAAACACTCGCTGACCCATCGCCTCCAGCACCGGCCTGCAATTTTCAATGGCGCGCTTTTCGCCCGCGGCCGCGATGAACAGCTTCCCTGCCTCGGCCGCTTCGGGACGGCCAAAGACCGGAGCGGCGATGTAGTGGTGACCGCGCTTGCCATGCTCCTCGGCCAGCCGATGGGAGAGCGCCACGCTGATGGTGCTCATCGAGACGTGGGTTGCGCCTCGCGGCAGGCTCTCCAGCACGCCTCCCGAAAGCAGCACCGCCGATTCCACCGCGTGATCGTCGGCCAACATGGTGATGACAACTTCCGCCGCTTTGGCCGCTTCACCCGGGGACGAGCTGACCTTCGCGCCCTCCGACTTGAGCGGCCCGGACTTCGCCGCCGTGCGATTCCACACTGTGAGTTCGTGGCCGGCGCGGACCAGATTTCGTGCCATTGGCGCTCCCATATTCCCCAAGCCGATAAATGCGATCTTCATTGTTGCCTTCCTTATGGACTCGCTGTTCGCTGTTCGCTGTTCGCTGTTCGCTGTTCGCTGTTCGCTGTTCGCTGTTCGCTGTTCGCTGTTCGCTGTTCGCTGTTCGCTATTCGCCAAGCGTCCTTGTCTCCGCTAGAACTCGTCCCAGTGTCAGGCTTCTGGCGAAGAGCGAATAGCGAACAGCGTTAACATTATTTCAACCCGGCCCTGTCAATGTATGATGCTTCTGCTTTGCCTGCAATGCTGGCCGATCCACCACCACGCAAGACCCGCGAAGAGCGCCGCCAGTTCGGGCGGTCGCTGCGCAACCAGATCGCGCGGGCCAGCCAGGGAGATTGGGACCCGAAACAACGCACTTTCGACGCCCTGGATCTACTGATTGCAGCCAATCGGCCGCGCATGGCCGGTTTGCTGCCCATCAAGTATGCGCGAATGGCGGCTTCGCCGTTCGGGTTCTTTCGCGGCGCGGTGCCAGTGATGGCCGCCGATCTGGCGCCCTCGCCAAACACCAACTTGCGGACACAAATCTGCGGTGACGCCCACGTGCGAAACCTCGGCGCCTTCGAAGCGCCCGATGGCCGCCTCGTCTTCGACCTGAATGATTTCGACGAGACCATGGTTGGCCCGTGGGAGTGGGACGTCAAACGCATGTCCGCCAGTCTGGTGCTGGCCGGGCGCGAGGCCGGCAACTCCGACAAGCAATGCAAAACCGCGGTGCTCGCGTTCGTAGAATGCTATCGCGAGCGGATGCGCGAGTTCTCGGAAATGCCGGTCGTGGAACTGGCGCGCTTTCGCATCTATCGTATCGCTACGCCGGTGAAATCCGTACTGCGCAAGGCGGAACGGGCCACACCACGGCACAATATCCAGAATCTCACCGTCTTCGCTAACGGCAAACACCGCTTTCGCGAACAGAAGCCAATGCAATTCCGCGTGCACGGTTCGGAACGCAGCGCGGTGATCGCCTCGCTGCGCCCGTACGCCAAGACCCTCTCGCCGGACAGGGCCTTTTTCTTCTCCCAATACTTCCTGGAAGACGTGGTCTTCCGCGTCGTTGGGACCGGCAGCGTCGGGGTGCGCGATTACGTACTGCTTATGTTCGGCGGCGCTATCTCTGATCCATTGTTTCTCCAGATCAAAGAAGAACCGCCTTCGTTCTATGCTCCTTACCTGCCGGTCGGGCGCACTCCGGTGCATCAGGGCGAGCGTGTTACCGAAGGCCAGCGCGCCCTGCAAATGCAATCGGACATCTTTCTGGGCTGGACCTCGATTGACGGCCGCGATTACGTGGTTCGCCAGTTGCGCGATCACAAGGCGAGCATCGAGGACGACGACCTGAAGGGCAATGGATTGGTGCAATACGCGCGCATGGCAGGCGAACTACTCGCCAAGGGGCACGCGCGCTCCGGCGATCCCTGCGCTTTGGCGGGATATCTGGGTACCGCCGACAAGTTCGATACCGCAATGGCGCGCTTCGGTATCGCCTACGCGGACCAAACCCTCAAGGATTGGGAAGCGCTGCGGCGCGCCATTCGTCAGGGAAAAGTAAAGGCCGCGAAGCTCCCGCCATCGGCAAGAAAAAAGTAAGTTTGCCGGAGCTAGGAGCACTTCGACTATCCGTTGTCCCATTCTGAAACACACAATTTCTTCCATCCTGTTCTCCACTTCCCGCGTCTATTAATTGGAGGGATAATAGTGGTATGCGGCGCTGGGTTTTGAGTGCGGCTATATGCGCTCTGCTCGCGCTTCCGGTCTGGGGACAGCGAGGCGGAGGCGGCCACGGAGGCATGGGCGGCGGCGGCCATGGCTTCTCCGGCGGCGGAGCTGCTCATGGCAGCGCTGGTTACAGCTATCACGGCGGAGCCGGATATGCGCGTGGTGGCTACGGTGGCGCCTACGGCGGCTATGGTTATGGCGGGCGTGGCTACGGCGGTTACGGTTACGGCGGACGCGGCTACGGTTATGGCTACCGCGGTTACCCCTATCGCGGCTATGGTTGGGGATGGGGATATCCCTGGTGGGGCTATGCGGGCTGGGGCTGGTATCCCTGGTGGGGATGGGCCGGCGGCTACTGGGACAATTCCTATTACAACTATTATCCGACCGACACCTACCCGGTGCAGAGCTATCCAACTTACGCTTATACGCCTCCCAACGACTACTCCCAGGACAACCAGACGCAGGATGAGATCGCTCGCCTGAAGGGTGAAGTCGATCAGCTACGCTCTCAGCAGAACTCGGGCCAGGCGAAGACCGCCGAGATTCATGCCGAGACCGTGCTGGTTTACCGCGACGGGCACACCGAGCAAGTACAAAACTACGCCATCGTGGGCAAGACAATCTGGATCTTCGACGAATCCCGCGCCCGGAAAGTTGAGCTTTCCGAGCTTGACCTGCCGGCCACCCGGCGCGATAACGAGGACCGCGGCATCGAGTTCGTCCTTCCCTCTTCGTCACGCTGAGGGTTGCTCAATCACCGTCCGTTTCAATCGACATCGACAAGCGCGCTGCCTGTCCTTAGATTAGAGCGGTTTCGGCGTAGGTGTATCCGGGTAGAGCGGACCTTCAGGTCCGCGTCCGAGCTACGCCCCAAAGTCCAGGTTGTGTTGCCAAGCCCCATTCGTCGGCGCCTTGGACTACAGGTGGGCGACCCTCTGGAAGCCAGGGTCGAGGGGCAAAATATTGTTCTAACGCCTAAGAAGAAACGCAAGGCCAAAGGAAAAATTGTGACGGATCCGCTCACTGGATTTCCTGCACTGACCCTGGGCCCAGGTGCCCCAGTCCTGACCCACAAGGAAGTGAAGGAGATGCTCTCCGATTTTCCATGAAATTTCTCCTCGACGTGAGTAAGGCCACACCACGCCAGCGACCGTCGCCGAGCGGCGTAGTCGATTTGATTTACCGGAAGATCCTCAATGCGAGGCGCGAATGATGAGTGTTCGTTCCCGGCTGCTGTCTGCTTTGAACTCACTGAAAACGCCCCCCTCAAAAGAAAGCGTATGGATCGGGCCGTTTGACCAGCTCGTCTCGTCAGCGTACTCATTGCTTGAAGCAAACGAACTCGGATTTGCAAAGCGATCCACAGATGACTACTACAAGAAGGTTTTCTGCCGGATAGTACCGCTGGTATCAAAGTGTGCCCATGGTCGTCCATTGGCAACACTCAAGCGCCGCGGTACGCCCGGCGGGAAAACGCCTTCCGCTCGGGTACTGGGAAATTACTTGTCAGGGATTTACTTCAACGCGGGCTATCAGCGGCTGATTTGGGCGGCGGAAAGATTGGTCACGACATTCGGCGCAGTCAACTGCAAATGCGGGTGTTCAGCGACCATAGCAAGGACCAAAAAAGCACGTTGGCCTCCCTTCGATTCGAAGGCAAGGCCATTTGCAAAAAATCGCTTGGAGTCTTGCCGATTCAAATCGCAACTCCCTTCCTTGGGGGAGATGCTCTCTCAATTCGAGGAGTGGGACAATCGCACATGCTGCCGAAATAAGGCCCTCTCCATTCTCTCGGATCAAGTAAATCCCAAAAAACATAGTGTCTATGACTACGAACAAGTGAAGAAATCCATACCGTTAGTAATGCCCTGCGGAAATCCCTGGACGCCAATGGATCAAGTATCCCTCGTCGTAGATGCATTCGAATTAGTATGCGAAGCGTACTGCGAGCTACTTGAATGGAATCGAGAAGCGTCCCTGCATTGATGCATCGAAAAAATATGCGCTTCCGTTAGCGTCTTTTTCCCAAAGTCGGCAGACCTCCTGGAAAGAATCTGCGCTCCCAGTCGATATAAACCGGGTACCGAACAGGACTCGGTTGGAACACTATTTGAAGCTGTAGTTCGTAATTGCGAGCGGTGGAGTGCGCAAACTGTTCGTCCACATAGCGGATCGACAATTTGTCATTGCTAGTGCGTCCCCATGGCAACAAGAAATTCAGGGTATTTCCATCCGGCAGCAGCGGAAGCCCTTGTCTGCCTTTGACAAGCATCTCTACGTCAACAGTTAGAATTTCCCCCGGCAATGAGCAACCGATTCCGCATGGTCCTTTCTGCGGCATGTGCAACGCAGGTAGTTGTCGAAGCTCGTCTGTAAGACCGCCTGGGCGCGGAAAAACAGACAGCTGCACACGCAGTTTGTGGTCGAATTTCCAGTCGACGAACGTTTGCTCACTATAGCAATAGGTTTGAGGATGCCGGATCCAACCATCTGAAATCCTCGCCTTCAGTCGTAGGGTCCTTCCCTCGCCGACAAATTCGTGATCCAGCAGATCCATGACTCCCACCTACCCTGCTGCCGTCATCCCCGCTGCTCTTTTCTTCGCGCCAGCAGATACGCCCGTATCAGTTCATTCAAATCGCCGTCCAGCACGCGGTCCACATCGCCAATCTCGACTCGCGTGCGCAGGTCCTTCACCATGCGATAGGGTTGCAGCACGTAGGAGCGGATCTGTGAGCCGAAATCGATATCGAGTTTCGAATCTTCGACCAGCTTGGTCTCCGCGCGCTTCTTCTCCAGCTCGTACTCGTAGAGGCGCGAGCGCAGGATGCTCATCGCCTTCTCGCGGTTCTTGTGCTGCGAGCGCTCGTTCTGGCAGGCGACAACGATTCCAGTTGGAATATGCGTGATGCGCACTGCGGAATCCGTAGTGTTGACGTGCTGGCCGCCCTTGCCGCCGGAGCGATAGGTGTCGGTGCGAATGTCTTCCGGCTTGATGTCGATCTGGATGCTCTCGTCGATCTCAGGCGAGACGAAAACGCTGGCGAAGGAAGTATGCCGACGCTTGGCC
Organism: Candidatus Korobacteraceae bacterium; assembly: GCA_049519235.1. Lineage (GTDB taxonomy): Bacteria > Acidobacteriota > Terriglobia > Terriglobales > Acidobacteriaceae > Bog-257. The sequence goes on from JBEKQY010000024.1 coordinate 33,129, forward strand.
TGGTCGAAGGGCGAGATGCGCACCAGCCGATGCACGCCGATTTCGCTGGTTAGCAGACCGTAGGCGTACTCGCCGTTAACGCCGAAGGTTGCCGACTTGATGCCGGCTTCGTCGCCCGGCTGATATTCGTACAGCGAAGTCTGGAAGCCCTGACGCTCGGCCCAGCGTAGATACATACGCATCAGCATCTCCGCCCAATCCTGCGACTCGGTGCCGCCGGCGCCGGGATGAATGGTCACGATGGCATTGCGGTCGTCGTTCTCGCCGGAGAGCAGCGTCTCCGTCTCGAGCTTGTCGACCAGCGCGCGCAGCCCGGCGATTTCCCGACGCAGATCGTCCGAGAGCAGGACGAGCGCAACATCGCCAGCGTCTTGACTTTCGTGCGCCAGATCGAAGTATGCGTTGATGTCGCCGGAGCGCCGGACCAGCTCGTCGTGCGTAGCCAGCGCGCTCTCCAGGCGCTTCTTCTCGCGCATCACGTGTTGAGATTTTTCGGGATTCGACCACAGCGTGGGATCGGCAGCCTGCTTCTCGACTTCGCTCAGCTTTTCGCGCAGCTTGGGCGCGTCAAAGATACTCCTGTAGATCGCGAACCTTGTCGCGTAGCGCGGCGTATTCCTGTTCTAGTTCTTCAACCATTTTGCGTCACAATACCTGTTTCAATCAGCAACGGGCTTTTAGCCGTTAGCTATTAGCCTTTAGCAAGACCGCCTGCACCGCGATTGCTAAGAGCTAAAAGCTAATGGCCAATAGCTAACTGCGGCCGCTCCTGGCCTGAAGTAGCGCAGCAACAGTCCCAGCAACGTGATTATCGCACACACCACGGGGAACCAATCGCCGTGACGAGTGTAGAAAGTAGTAGACTCCTCCAGCGCAAAGGCGCCTTGCAGCGCCACCCGCTGGTTGCGAGGCGCCTCAGCCACGATGCGGCCATACGGGTCGATGACGGCGGTGATACCGCTGTTGGTATCGCGCAGCAGCCAGCGATTATTTTCCACCGCGCGCATGCGGGCCATGTTCAGATGCTGCCGCGGCGCACCGCCTTCGCCATACCAGCCGTCGTTGGAGATGTTCACAAATACTTCCGCGCCGTTGTTGGCGAACTGCCGGACCTCATTGGGAAAGATCGACTCGTAGCAGATAAAGAGCCCTGCTTTCGCGTTGCCGACATCCAGTGGCGCTCGCGATCGACCGCGCGCGAAGGTCCCAATCTGCCGCGTGAGCCCACCGGCAAAGCTGAATAGCTTCGCGAAGGGGACGTACTCGCCGAACGGCACAAGATGAATCTTGTCATAGCGCGCGGTCCAGGCCCCGGTCGGCGCAATCACCGCAGCCGAGTTGTAGATCTCGGGACGCCGGCTCGGGTCGCCGGTATGCTCAATGCCAATCGATCCCGCGACGATATACGAGTCAGTCGCGCGGGCGACATTTGCCAAGGTGCTTCGCAGGTGCAAATCGGTCACCCAGAAGGGCGCCGGCGATTCCGGCCAAATGATCAGCCCGGGCGTATTAGGCTTTTCGTTCTGCGGCCGCACGCTGAGTTCCCGCAGAGAGCTGAGCGTCTGCTCCAGGTAGTCGAGCGACCAATCGGATTCAAGGATAGGAATGTTCGCCTGGACCAAGGTAACGCCGCGCTCGGTCGGCAGCGCGCCCGGCTTTTCCAGCTTGCCGGCATGTAACGTGATGGCCGAGGCCAACGCGGCCGTCAGCAAGAACTTGCGTCGAGCGTACGGCACCAGGAACGCGGCTGCCACAGCAGTGTTCACTAACGCGATCTCGAACGAAATTCCATACACGCCGGTGACGGTCGCAATGCGCGAGAGCGGGATGTTGTCGATCTGCGTGGTACCCAGCAGGTCCCAGGGAAAGCCGGTGATGTAAGTGCGCGCCAGCTCCACGCCAACCCACAAGAACGGCGTGAACACCAGCGCACGCAGGCTGAAACCGTTGCGGCGCGCGGCGATGAGAGCGAGGAGCAATCCGAACAGGCCGTGATACAGGGCGAGATACAGCGCAAACAAAACCAACAGCAGAACCGACATCGCGGTGCCGATGCCGCCGTAGACGTGCATAACGTGAAAAATCCAGGAACAGCTTCCGAAGTACCAAATGACACCGCTGACGTAGCCCAGCAGAAATCCCTGCCACGCGGTCGCCGGCGCCAGAAATAGTCCGCCGTCGGCGAGCACCATCATCACGTCCTGCTCGCGGCATTTAAGAATGGCGTAGATCAGCGGTGCAAGCGCGACCCAGCCCAGCAGATAAATGGAGAAGTTGGGAAAGATCAGCACCTGAAGAATGCCTGACAGGCAGGCGAAAATCCAGGCATTCGGGCGGATGCGTCTCACGATGGGAGTGTAGCAAAGAGAGACGGTAAGAGAACGGTTCGGGAGATTACGAGTCGGTTACAGGAGCAGCAGAAAACGAAAAATTCCGGCTAATCAGTGTGACCTTCCAAACGCCCCAGTCGGCGCTCATGCGACTCAATTTCTTCGGCCTGCTTGGCCACGGCTCCCGCGACTGTCGCGACCATGGAAGCGATGCGGTCGAGCCGCGCGTCGGTGGCCTGCATCTGTTGGTTCGTGGCCTCCTGGGCTTCTCGAAGTTGCGCTATACGCACCGCGTTCTCAGCGATCAGCGCCTCGTGTTTCGCCGCGTTCTCAGCGATCAGTGCCTCGTGCTTCAATGTTTGATCGTAGAGACGGCCCATCGCCGCACAGAATTCCTCGAAGCTGCCAAATGTGGTGCTCATTGCAAGTAGTCTATCCTGTTCAAGGCTCGCGGGCTAGGCTACCAGGCCGGCACGTGTGGTAGAAGCGAAAGCCGCTCAAGTCCCAACTCATTGGCAACTTTGCCAGTGCGTGTTTTGTAGCTAGCTTCCAGTGCCGCCGAACAAACCACCACGTAGTGCCTCAGTTTGAACTGAGGCACTACCAACCACCAACTCGGGTTGCAACGGCGAAGCTGCTAAACTAGGCTGTATCAGGCGCTTCCGATTAGCCGGGATGGCGGAACTGGCAGACGCAGCGGACTCAAAATCCGCCGACCTTCGGGTCATGGGGGTTCGACCCCCCCTCCCGGCACCAGACATCATATTTGGGCGGAAGAGACAGGGAAAAGGCGACAGTGCGCTTTCTTGGACTGCACCCTTGGGCTGAGACACGAAGTTAAGGGGTTTGACGCCGTTCGCTGAAAAATCATTGTACGGCGAGGTTCAGTTTTGGAAAATCGCTCGCAGCCGGCGAAGCGGAGGCAGGC
>JBEKQY010000025.1:0-23855 GCA_049519235.1 Candidatus Korobacteraceae bacterium
CGGCAGGAAGCTGCCTATGCCACGCTGCAGAAGGCTCTGGACGATGCAACGGCCAACCTGCCCCTCCTCGAACAGCAAGTCCAGAAGCAAGGACTCGGCGGCCTCACCGACTCGCAGTGGCGCGAGCACGTCCGCCAGAATCGCATCGAGACGGCGCGCAACGGCATGGCCGCCTGCCTACAGGAAATGGGCAGCACCGCCAACGCCTACTTCACGCCGGAAGAACGCCTCGCCTTCGCTCGCTTCGCTGAATCCAAACGCGCCGGAATGGATCGCAATGATCAGGAAAAATTCGCCATCCCGCTGGCTGAAAGCGCCGCCCTCGCCGACCAGGAAGCTCGCTGGCGTTTCGAGGGGATGCTCGAGAGCGCCCGGCTGCCCAACTACTATCCCAATACTACTGCGTTCGTCGACCTGCAGCGCCGCCGCGGACGCTTCACCGAACTCGCCTCCCAGATGGAGCACCTCGCCGCCGACTTGCCCGTCAACATGCGCGGGCAGGCTTTACTTGCCGCTGCAGACGCCTACCGCTCCGCCGGTGACGAATCCAACGAACTGCGCGTGCTCTTCGCCACCTTCTCCAAACACGGTCTCGACAACACGCGCCTGCAGCGACTTTTCCAGTTACTGCTGGCGCGCCAGCCGGAACAACTTGTCCGCATCTCCGCCGACTGGCCCAGGCCTTACTCCGAGCAGGCCGCCGACTATGTGGTCGCTCATGGCAGCGCGTCGCTCGCCCACGCCGTCGTCCAGTCCCGCGGCAAAGCCCGCAACCCCGCGTGGAACAAGTCCTACAACGCGCTCGTCGGACTCTACTTCTCCGAGCCCACGCCTGAGGTGAATGACGCCTTTCTCTCCGCCCTGGGCGACGAGCCCATCAGCAAACGCCTCGCCAAGCCCGTCGATCGCAACCAGCAACTCGCCGGCAACATCTGGTTCTACTACGGCTCGCGCTACGGCGAATATCTCGGCGTCACCAAACTCGGTCATCCGGAAGATTTCCTCCCCGCGATCCTCGAGCAAAGCCCCGCCACTTCCTCCGGATACCTCACTCTCGCCGACTACTACGCCGGCGCCGGAGAAACCAAGCACGCCATCGACGACTACAACCACACCCTCGAACTTTCCCCCAACCGTCCCGACGTGTATGACGATCTCGCCGTGGCCTACGACAAGCAGGGAGACCGCGCCGCCTCTCTTGCCAACTGGAAGCAGGCCTTCGCCACGCTTTCGGCCCAGCTCAACAGCGCGCACTTCCCCGATACGTTCTGGGCCGACTTCGGCCGCACCTGCGACCAGCTCGCCGCGCGCCACATGTTCGCTGATCTCAAGCCCGACGCGGACTCCATCATCCGCACCTACCTTCGTCACAACGGCAACTACCGCTCCAACGCCATTTTGCACACGGCCTTTGCCGCGATGGGCGATCCCGCTGCAGCCACCGCCTGGATCATCGATCTCTCTTCTGCCGCCCACGATCCCACGCTCATCCTCGCCGACATCGCCGACGCCTCCTGGATTCCCCTCGCCCAGCGCGCTCCGATCTATCAGCGCATCCTCGAAGCGAAGCAGACTGCGAACGCCAAGCTGACCGGCCTCGAACGCCAGTACGCCGATCAGGATCTTGCCTCCTGGCAGGTGCGCTGGGTCCAGTACCTCATCCGCACAAAGCAATACTCCGCAGCCGCCTCGGCCATCGCAGCATTGCCGCAAGAAACTCGCGACGCACAGGCCGCGACGCTCGTTCCCTTCGACCTGCAAACCGCGGCGCAACTCGGAACGCTCGACTCGATCCTCACCGGCTACCGCACCGTGCCCGAAAGTGCGCCCGCTGCCGAGTTTCTCCGCACCGCCGCACGCAAGCTCTTCGAAGCCGCAGACAAGCAATCCGCGCGGAAGATCCTCGAACTCGTCTTCGCCCGTGAAATCTCCGAGCACAAACTTGTTGCCGCCAACTTCCTGGGCCTCGCCGAAATCCGCCTCGCCTCCGGCGACACCCCCGGCGCTCTCGATCTTCTTCATCGCCTCGTGGTGGTTGTCGGCAATCCGTTCGAGAATCTCGATCCCGCCGCCGCGTTGCTCGAAAAGACCGGTCACAACGCCGAGGCCATTGAGTTTCTCGATCAACTCGTGAAGTCCGCGCCCTGGGATCCTTCCTACCGCCTGCGTCTCGCCAAAGCCAAACTCGCCGCCAACAACGACGCCGAAAACGCCCAGGCCGCGCTCGCCGCCATCGCCTCCTCGCCGTCAACTTTCTACGATCTTCGTCTTAAATCTGCCTCCGCGCTCGCCGGACGCGTCCACTCCGATCTCGGCAGCGGAGAACTCAATCTCTTAGCCGGCGCGCCCGCCGCCATCACCCCCACAGCCGCCGACAAGTTCTACTTCTACGAAGCGCGCGTCAAAGCCGCGCAGAACGCCTCGGACGCGCAAACGAAGATCCAGCTTCTCAGCCACTGCATTATCGATTTCCCCCGTCGCGACGAAGCTCGCATTCCGCTCTTCCAGGCCGCTACCGCAGCCCAGTCCGACGAATATGCCCTTGGAGTCCTAGAGCCGCTCTTCCAGACCGCTTTCCTGCAGACTTACGGCAACCAGGCCGCGAGCGAGGAGGAGCAAATCATCAGCTCTGGTGAAGAAGATGAAGACGCCGAAGAAGAGGCCAACACTTCGTCCGCTCCGGCCCTCAAACTCACTCGCGCCGAGCAAGCCCAGATCGCCCAAATGACCGCCGACACCATGGTCCGCCTCAATCGCCTCTCCGAAGCCGCGCAATACTACGAAACGGCGCGCACCCTCGAAACTGCGCCCGCAGTCCGACGAACTCTGCTGCACAAACTCACCGACGTGCGCGCCGCGCTCCGCATTCAGCGCCGCAACGCCGCTCGCCAACCGCTTCTCCATGAGCCCCTGGAGCAGGACCGCGTCGTCCGTCCGCGTCTGCTCGTCCGTGTCACTCCCGCGGCCAAACCCGCCGCCACGAAAGGAGGCGTCAAGCAATGAAACGCATGGCGCTCATCGTCTCGATCGCTCTCGTATTTGCCGGAATCGTCTGGGGGGGCTACCAGGCCGCCGCGCCTTCCCCGCCGCTTTCGAAGTACGTCCCTGCCGGCCCGCTGCTCTATCTAGAAGCGAAAGATTTCTCCTCGCTGCTCGACGACTGGAACTCCTCTCCCCAGAAGCGCCAATGGCTCCAGAGCGACAGCTACCAAGTCTTTTCGCGCTCCCGCCTCTTCCTGCGCTTGAGCGGAGCCAGCGACCAGTTCGCCGCCGCTGCCGGGCTTCCGCCCGACATGAATTTCCTTTCTCAGGTCGCCGGCGGGCGCAGCGCTCTCGCCCTCTACGACATCGGCAACCTGCAGTTCCTCTACATCACCTACCTCCCGTCAGCCAAATCCATGGAGACCACGCTCTACCAGTCGCGCGCCAAGTTTGAGCCGCGCACCGCCGGAGGCGTCAACTTCTACCTCCGTCGCGATCCCCAGTCGCAGCGCGAAGTCGCCTTCGCTGTTTCCGGCGACTACCTGCTGCTTGCCACGCGGGAAGATCTCATGGCCGGCGCGCTTCAACTGATGTCTGGAAAACAAGATCGCACCGTCGAAAACGAGCAGTGGTGGGCGCAATCCACCTCCGCAGCCGCAGAGCCCGGTGATCTCCGCCTCGTCCTCGATCTCGAAAAACTCGTCCCCAACGGCTACTTCCGCACGTACTGGGTGCAGCAGAACATCACCGACCTCTCTCACTACTCCGCCGCCGTGTGCGATCTCTTCCGTTCCAGCAAGGAATACCGCGAAGAACGCGTGCTGATCCGCAAAACTCCAGATCAGCCCGCATCCGCCGACGGATTCACCGCCGCTGCCGGCCTCGCCCGCCTCGTGCCCGACGACGCCGGAGTGTATGAAGCCGCTGCCAATGTCACCGGCGACGCCGCCTTCGCACTGCTCGAAACCAAGCTCCTGGTGCCGCATCTCGGTCCTGCCCCGCCGTCGCAAATCGCACCGCAAGTTCAGCTCACCTCCGGTGAACAGGGCGGAGCCTCCGATCTTGAAACTCGCATCGATCAGGCTCCCGCCGAGCATCCCGCAACGCAGGCCATCTCAGCGTTGAAAGATCTGCTCGACAAAACTCCGCTCCTCGCCTCGCTCCAGCTCCAATCCAGCTCGCGCGATCCAGCCGGAGTTTTCATCCGCATGCACTCCGCCGTGGTGCTCGCCGCCGCCTCCGACTGGAATGAGTCCACCGTCCAGTCCGCGCTCGCCGACTTCGTCCGCCCCGGTCTGACCGCCAGCCAACTCGGCGTCGCCTGGCAGCCCAGGAATGGCTATCAGCAACTTGACGGCCTCTGGCCCCTGGTTGCCGCCGCCCGAGGAAAATACCTGCTCCTGAGCGACGACCCAGCGCTTATGGAATCCCTGCTTGCCAACTTCAATCGCAAATCCACCTCCGAACCCGCCGAGTTCATCGCCGGATTCAACCATCAACGCGAACGCTCCAACTTCGCCCGCTTCACCGGACTCATCGACCGCCCCAGCATGATCAGCGACAGCATGCAGAACGCGGAAGGCCAACCCCAATTCTTCTCCGGCAACATGGCAAGCCTCAGCAACACTCTGGCTGCCGTTTCTTCCGAAAAAATTGAAGTTCGCGAAGATGGAGGCAAGATGCGACAATCAGTCATCTACGAATGGTCGCAATAAGGCCCATCGCGCTTCTGCTCGCGCTGACTCTGATCGCGTTGTCGCCGTCGAGCAGCCGCGCGGGAGCGCCCTCATCGCAGCCAGAAGACAATCTCGCCAACTCGCCCGACGCGTCCCTGTTCGCCCAGTCCGCCGCCGAAGCCCTCGACCGCGACTTCCCCAGCCGCGACATTTCTTTCCTTCTCCTCGATGCCTGTACCGGCCGCGTGCTCGCTTCGCGCTGGGATCATCCCGACACACCCATCCCCATGGGATCTCTCTTCAAGCCCTTCACCGCCTTGGCCTACGGCGAGCAGCACGAATTTCAATATCCCGCCCACATCTGCCGCGGCGCTGCGACCGGATGCTGGCTTCCTCGCGGACACGGCAAGATGAATCTGACCTCGGCCATCGCGCAGTCTTGCAACTCCTACTTCCGCATGTTGACCAGCGATCTGACCTCGACCGACCTCGCTCCCACCGCAACCCGCTTCGGCCTCAATCCTCCACCACGCACCGCCGCCGGCGCACAACTCGCCGGCCTTGGCAACCGCTGGCGCACTTCCCCGTTGGGCATGGCCCGCGCCTACGTCGAACTCGCCCGCGATCGCGACCAGCCCGCCGTCAACCAGATCATCGCGGGTATGGCTGAATCCGCAAGGTACGGAACCGCTGCCGCAGTTCACCGCGTGCTTTCCTGGTCCGACGCTCTCGCCAAAACCGGTACTGCCGCCTGCACCCACGGGCATGGCAGCCCCGGAGACGGATTCGCCGTCCTTCTCACCCCGGCTGATCATCCCCAATTGCTGCTCCTGGTCCGCGTCCACGGAGTCCCGGGCTCCCACGCCGCGCAAACCGCCGCCCAAATGTTGCATCGAATCGGGGAGTAACCTCATGCAGACGGGACGCTTGTTTAGAGAAGACGAATGTAGGGACAGTCACGTGCCGAGTAGGGACGGGAACCCCGGCAAAACCCGCCTCTTACAACTTGCATTCGCCCTGATCTTCGCAACTTTGGCCGCACTCATGCTGCTCCCCTTTCACGCGCCAATCTCAGCCGAAAGCCAAGACACGGCCCTAACCGTCCGCATTAGCGTCCTGGGCCTGTTCCACCCGCACCAACTCACCGTCACCGCTCCCCCGGGCAAAGCCCTCGTCCTGCACACCACCCCTGAGGAACTCGTCCTCGAGAAAAGTTCGGGCACGGACTCCGCAACTCTCCGCCTCGATAACGATTCCATTACCCTCACCGCCGGCCCCCGCACCATCCGCGCCGCCAGCGTCACCATCACCGGACGTAACACCGATCCTGCAGAGTTGCTTCTCTCGGTCCCGCAAGAGCTCACACGCCGCTACCGCGGCACGCTCGAAATCCGGCCATCCTCCGGAAGTTTGCTCGCCATCGTCACCATGGATCGCGAAACCGCCGTCGCCTCCGTGCTCGCCGCCGAAACCACTGGCGACACTCCCCTCGAAGCCCTCAAAGCCGAAGCCATCGCGATCCGCTCTTATTTCGTCGCCGGACGCGCCCGCCACCACGAATTCGATTTCTGCGACACTACGCATTGCCAGTTCCTGCGCGAACCACCGCCGCCTGCGAGTCCCGCCGCCGAGGCCGTCGCCGCCACGCGCGGCCTCGTCCTCGCTTACAATTCCGAACCCTTCGCCGCCATGTACACCCGCAGTTGCAGCGGACGCACCCACACCCCCGCCGAACTCCACCTCCCGTCCTCCAACTATCCTTATTACTCCGTCGAATGCCCTTACTGCCGCGCTCACCCGGCTCGTTGGACCACCCGCATCCCCGCCGCCGCCCCCCACCTGCGCGCTCTCGATGAACCGGCTCGCCTCAACGTCGTTCGCCGCCTTGGCTGGGCCTCCGTCCCCAGTAACGACTTCACCGAAACAAAGGACGGCGACTCCTTCATCATCTCCGGCGTCGGCCAAGGACACGGCATCGGACTTTGCCAATCCGGTGCCAAGGCCATGGCCCACGATGGCGCTACCTTCCAGCGGATACTCGCGCACTACTATCCCAACATCACCATCGTCGCTTGGCCTATGTAGGGACCAGGAATTAGGAAACTTCGTTTCAAGGGTGTTCACTCCGGTGCTGGCGAAGCATTGGAACCCGAACCGGTGTCACTGGCCGTATCGTCGGCAAACCGGAGACCAGCACGCTGCTGACCTGAGACGTCATTTGGGGCAAGTCTTGGCACCCGATACCTCTTTCAGAAATCGAGTGCCGAGCGATGCGCTGTTCAGATATTCGTCACACTCCCCTCCCAAAGAGCACTGCCTCTATTCTTGTGGCGGCCTCATCCTGCATGTGCGGTAGGACATGAGCGTAGGTGTCCAATGTGAACGCTGTGCTGGCATGTCCTAACTGCTCCGATACAACCTTGGGCGACACTCCAACTGCTAGCGCGATTGTGGCTGCCGTGTGGCGCAAATCATAGAGTCTCAGCCGTGGTAAACCGGCCCGCTTGAGGATTGATTTAAAACGTTTCGCGAGAATATCGGCGTTAATTGGCCCACCCGACGGCGTTCTGAACACCAAATCAACGGCTTCAGGGCACGAGCTGGTTGCACTCGTCTCCGTCCGGAGTTCACGGAGGAGAGCAACAATCCAACTCTGCAATCTAATCGGGTGACGGCTTCGAGCACGTTTGGTATTCGAGAAGCACCATCTCCCGTTCAGTCTCCGAATGCTTCGAACAACGCTGATCGTCTGTCGTCCCCAGTCGATGTCTTGCCACTTAAGACCCAAGTACTCACTTGGGCGCATGCCGGTTGTGAGGGCAACTGCGACCACTGGACCATAGGATGTGGTCAGTGCGATGTTGAGCAATGTCCGCGCTTGCTCAGCCGTCAGAGCCTGCATTTCGTTTCGTGGCTGCTGCGGTACTTTCAGGCCATCTGCAGGGTTCTCAAGCAACAAGCGCCATTGCAGGGCCTGCCGCATGGCAGATCGCAAGACAACGTGTGTGTAGCGGATAGTCCGAGCGGACAGACCGCGCTCCATCATTTGCTGATAGGCCATTTGGAGATCCAGGGGACGCATTGCCGCGAGTACTCTTTCACCCAGGTTAGGTCGGACGTACCGTCGCAGCATACCTTCGTAGTCCTGGCAAGTCTTCTCTCGCACTCTTGGTTTCACGGCTGTCTGGATCCATCGGTCAAGATATTCATTGAGGGTGATCTTTGCTCCCTCCAAATCGCGGCCAAGGTCGGGTAGTGGGCTAATTGTGACTTTTAGCCCACTACCCAAGGTCGCGTTCGCGCAGCTTTCTTGTCAAATATGCTTGCGCTTCCCGCATGGGACCGTGGATGGTTCGGTTATGGTAGTTGCGTTTATTGGTTTCGTGGCCGCGGCCGAGATAAACCCGGATGAGCCATCTGCGGTCGCCTCGTGCGATAATCTGGCCAACTTTGCGAGCCATAGAGTTTCCTCCTCGGCTCGCAAGAGACGCACACACCTGAAGCACTAGCGGGGCATGAAACCGCTGATATTTAAGTTGATTGAAAGAAAAACGGCTGATCGGCCGTCAGCCATTCGAGTTCTGGGTCGCTAGACCAGCCGGCCAGCTGCAGACGCTGCCGTTTCATCGCGAAAGAGGGATACCACCGGAATCATCTCGGCCCCGATGAGGTGCATGCCATCACGTCCCAAGGAGCAATTATCGAGAACGTGAGTGCCCCCTCGCGAGTCTTTTCGGGCTGTGCGTGGCAGAGGCCTTGGAGATGAAAACGTCAGCGGGAAGTTTGAACCGAGCACTCAATTTCCGCACCTGTTCCAAAGTGAGATTGCGCTGTCCTCTCATGAACATCGAAACCGCACTCTCCGAACCAAATTGAGGAATGAGGTCACGCTGTGCGAGATTCTGTTGTTCAATGATGAATCGCACAACCGAAACCGGATCCCCCTTGGGGATGAAGTAATGCTCTTGCTCGTAACGCTCCACGAGTAAGGTTAGGAGTTCGATTGCTTCAACTTCAGAGCCAGAGGGACTCTGCAGCGCGGTGAGCCGGAAAAGAGCATCGGTATACATTTCAAGTTCTGCATCATTGTGTATGACGCGGGGAGCGCCATGCGCAATCATTTCTGCCGGATTTGCGAGAACTGTGCTCATTGTTTTCCGTGCCTCCTGTCCCAGTTGCTGCGATTGTCGTATTCCTTGTGCGTCAAGAAAGATCGGATGTAGACATGCCCTTGGGTTTGCCTTTCATCCGTTGTCTTAGCATAGTGGATGACGGTTATAAGCCTGTACCGGTTGCGCCTAATGTTGAAGATCACGTAGCCATCGACAAAATCGGCATCCTTGAACATGCCTCGAACGTCATCAAATTTGTGCCAGCGGACCGCCTCGACAATAGTGATCCAAGCCTTGATTTCGTTCGCCGCATCTGGGTAGCTTTTCATCGCCTCCCTCAGATGCTTACGCGTAACGATATGCACTCATCAAGCATACTTCACAATACGTGAAGTCGTCAATGCAAATCGACCCGTCTCTGTCGGAATGTAGAATCAACAACTTATGGACTTCCTTCGCGCCTGGCTTACGGACGCCTCGCGGACCCATGGAGTTGCCGTGCACCATCAGATCCTAGATCCACCGGCTCGCTCAGCGGAGTCCATCTGGCGGCCGTTATGCGGCACACCGTTAGCACACTTTCCCTCAAGTCAATACGGGAGTTGAAAGGTTGAACAGCTGATGGGATGTCAGTCGTTGTTCATTCAAGCTTTTTCTAACGGCCAAGCTTTTTCTGACGGCTATCATTTTTCCAATCTTGTCTCCTTCTGGCGGTCTGAGCAAAATTGACCATCCATGCAACGAGCCTTGGCTCCGTCCCACAATGGGCGAACGAGCGCGTAAATCTGCACAGCCGACGGCATCCAGCATTCCCGCAGCCGGACCTACAAAGCTCCCGGATGCCGTCACGAGCCTATGAGGCCGACGGACCGGTCGCGCAGGTCCGGGCCACGCGCTTCCGCTTAAGGGAAACACTCTTAGCTCTTCAGGCTCCGCTTCCCGGGCGGATCTTGCGGTGCGGGGTTTCGCCATCTCTTCCTTGATGCCGCCCAGGATATCTTCTGTAGATTCTTTGTTTGAGATCTTCTTAGCCATGATCGATGGTCGCACGCCGCTCACGCTAAAGAACGGTCAATTAAGGACACCTCGATGATGTTAGAGCTTTAAGGGGTTTGAGAATTGGCGTACGGTTGAAAGAGTCTACACCGCGTAGCTGCTCCTCGCTTACACCCGCCCAAGCAACCGAGGCTTGGGTAAGGCACCGGGTCAACCGACCGGATTGAGATAGTTTTTTACGCGTTGCTCGTAGAAGGCATAGTCGTGTTCACCCCATCACAGTTTCGCGTAAGACACCTTGGGCATCGATAATGTAGGTGACCGGAAGGCGCCACCGCGCATTCCAGCAGCGGGGATGACTTCCGCCCGCCGTCGGCATAAGCATTGACGATATGCATCGGATTGAGCGGCGAATTTTGAGATAGAGACTAAGCTGCGCCCGCTGGAGCTCAGCTATTCTTTTTGCCAGGGGGCGAAATCGAAAAGTTAACGTCGTGGCCGGAACGGTGGTAAAAACGAACTGGCAAACGCGTGGCTCGCGTCATCGAGCCGGTGCACACGCGCTTTGACGACGATGTGGTCTTCGCGTTATCGGTAGGTGAAGCCCAGGCAGACGTTCACGCCTTGGGCGCGGCTGCGGCTGATGCCGTTGCCCGGGCCATTGCTCGCGGCGTAACGCAAGCGCATGGCGCGGGCGGTGTGCCGGGATTGCGGGACTGGGCGCCGTGATTCGACCCTGGTTGTATCTCGTAAATCGCCCATAACATTCCTCCGGCTCCGGCTGGTGCGCCATGCTGAATATTAAGAAAATTCTTCTTCCGGTTGATTTCCCGAATACTTCGCTGGGCGTGGTTCATCAGGCTGCAACGTTGGCCCGCCATTTCCATTCTGAGATCGTGATGCTTCACGTGGTGACGGCACAGAGCCATGCCGCCGGCGTGCCGGAGGACGGTCCCGAGTTCGCTGCTTGGGATGTGCTAGCTGAAATCACTAAAGGGGCCCAGAAAAACCTGGACCAGTCTCTTGGGCCGGAGCTTGCGGGCCTTGCCATCCGGTCCGCACTGGTCAAAGGCGACCCGGCCCACGCCATTGTGCGGATGGCTCAGGAGGAAGAAGCCGGCCTGATCATGATGCCGTCCCATGGCTTCACGTTCAATCAGTTTCTGCTGGGCTCGGTAACGGCGAAAGTACTAGGCGGGACCGAGTGCCCGGTTTGGACCAGTGCGCATGTGGAAGGGCCGCCCGTGCAGGAGTTCGCGATCCGCAATGTGCTGTGCGCGGTCGCTTTGGGCCCCCATAGCGATGACGTTGTCTCGTGGGCCGCGCAAATGGCCGCCGAATTCGGCGCCCGTCTTACGCTCGCCCACGTCACTGCCTCGGTGGAGTTTTGGGGACCTGGCGGTAGCTACGTCGACCAAAAGTGGAAAGAGGCGCTTGTCGGCGACGCTTCCCAGCGTATGGCAAAGCTCCAGCAAAACATGGGTACCAAGGCGGACGTATTCATCGGCAGCGGTGACGCGCCCAAGGTGCTGAGGAAAGCTGCGATGCAGACAAAGGCGGACCTGCTGGTCACCGAGTGCTACGCCTATGGCGGTAATCTGCGGATCCACGGCTACGCAATCATTTGCGCTGTGCCGATCCCGGTTCTGAGCGTGTGAGGACCCCGACTGTATGAGGAGGCGTGGCGATTGCAATTGGACTTCCTTCTGGCTAAGATTTTGAGCGATTCGGAGTCGAAAGAGGATATCCGTCTTGACCGTTGACACCAATGAGCCCGGTTTCATCGAGCGTGGCCATCAACTCCCGGCCCGCGGTTCGCCATCTCGCCGGCACAGAAAAGTAGTGTGGGTCATATGGGTTCTGTTGCTGCTCGTCCTGGCGCTTGCAGTCGTGCTGGTTTGGCACCATCACGATGCCGCGAAAAAAGTCGTGCCCGCGCCGCCGAAAATCACGATTACGAGCACGACGGCTAAGAAAGGTGACATCGGCGTTTACCTTGACGCAATCGGTACCGTCACTCCCGTCTATACCGATTCAATTACCAGCCAGGTGAATGGCCTGGTCGTCGTCGTGCACTATACGGAAGGGCAACTGGTCCGTAAGGGCGATCCGCTGGTTGACATCGATTCGCGTCCCTACCTTGCCACGCTCTTGCAGGCCCAAGGCGCGCTGGAGCGAGATGAAAACGTGCTCGCACAAGCCCAGATGGACCTGGAACGCTATCGTGCCTCGTGGGCCCGCAACGCCATCGCAAAACAAATTCTGGATGACCAGGAAAAGCTGGTACTACAGGACCAGGGCACCGTAAAGAACGATCAGGGAACGGTGCAATATGACGAAATTCAGGTTGAGTACTGCCACATCACGGCTCCCATTGCCGGGCGGGTGGGTCTGCGGTTGGTGGATCCGGGCAACGTGGTGCAGTCTGGCGGAGCCGTAACCCTCGCCGTCATTACGCAGTTGGAACCCATCACGGTAGTTTTCACCATCCCGGAAGACAGTCTGGGTCCGGTTGAAGCTCAACTGCACAAGGGAGCTAAGCTCGCCGTCGCTGCCCTGGATCGCACTGCCCAGACGACGATTGCCGGCGGCAAGCTGTTGACGCTCGACAACCAGATTGACACCACGACGGGAACGGTAAAAGCACGAGCTGTCTTCGACAATAAGAACGATGCGCTCTTCCCCAACCAGTTTGTAAACACGCGGCTGCTGGTGAATACGTTGCAGGGGGTGACGCTAGTTGCAGCCTCAGCAATTCAACAGAATGGTCAAGCATCGTTCGTGTACGTGATTCAAAACAATGTCGCTCATATCCGCAGCGTAAAGACGGGAGTGACCAACGGCGGAGTAACGCAGGTTGAAGGCATCAATCCTGGAGACGTTGTCGCCAACAGCAGCTTCGATAAGTTGCAGGACAATACCGCGGTCGTGGTTTCGAATAAGGTTTCGACCCAGCCTGCCCCGGCCGGCGGGAACGGGAACAGCGCCCCGTGAATCCATCTCGTCCGTTTATTTTGCGGCCAGTAGCGACCGGTTTGCTGATGGCGGCAATCCTGCTGGTCGGTGCGGTTGGCTATACACAACTGCCGGTCTCCGCATTGCCGCAAGTCGATTACCCGACCATTCAGGTGCTCACGTTCTATCCCGGAGCCAGCCCGACGGTGATGGCGACGACGGTGACGGCGCCCTTGGAGCGCCAATTCGGCGAGATGCAGGGTTTGAGCCAGATGACCTCCACCAGTTCCGGAGGCACATCTGTCATTGTGCTGCAGTTCAACCTCACTCTGAATATTGATGTAGCCGAGGAAGAGGTGCAGTCTGCCATCAACGCGGCGCAGAGCCTTTTGCCATCCATTCTGCCCGCGCCGCCGATCTACAGTAAGACGAATCCAGCCGATGCCCCGGTGCTGACCCTGGCCATTACATCCAATTCCATGCCGCTTTCGCAGGTTGAGGACCTGGTGGACACTCGCCTTGCGCCGAAGATTTCACAACTCAACGGGGTTGGCCTGGTAACCATCAGCGGCGGCCAAAAACCCGCCGTCCGGATTCAAGCCAATCCCACGGCGCTGTCATCCTATGGCATCAACCTGGAAGATCTGCGCACGGCGCTGAGCAGCGCCAGTGTGAACGCCGCCAAAGGGAACTTCGATGGCCCGCGCCAGGATTACCAGATCGACGCCAACGATCAACTGGTCACCAGCGGCGATTATCGGAACGTTGTGGTTGCCTACCGGAACGGTGCGCCGGTGATGCTGCCCAATGTGGCCAACATCGTGAATGGCGTCGAGAACAATAATCAGGCAGCGTGGATGAACCAGACCCCGGCGGTCATCCTGAACGTGCAACGCCAGCCCGGGGCCAACACCATCAGTGTGGTCAAGAGCATCAAGCAGCTCTTGCCGCAGCTACAGGCCAATCTGCCCACCGGCATTCAGGTCACTACGCTCACCGATCTCACAACCTCCATCGAAGCATCGGTGTCCGACGTTGAGTTTGAATTGATGTTGACCGTTGGACTGGTTGTGCTGGTCATCTTTCTTTTCTTGCGGAGTCTCTACGCCACCATTATCCCCAGCGTGGCTGTGCCGCTGTCGCTGGTCGGCACCTTTGCGGCGATGTACATCCTCGGTTACAGCCTGGATAACTTATCGCTCATGGCGCTGACTATCTCTACCGGCTTCGTGGTGGACGACGCCATCGTGATGATCGAGAACATCTCGCGCTACATCGAAGCGGGCGAACCACCCATGGAAGCGGCCCTCAAGGGTGCGGAGCAGATTGGCTTCACCATTCTCTCGCTCTCCGTCTCGCTCATTGCCGTACTGATTCCGCTGTTATTTATGGGTGACGTGGTCGGGCGCTTGTTCCGCGAGTTTGCTGTGACCCTGGCCGTCACCATCGTCATTTCGGCCGTGGTCTCGCTTACGCTCACCCCCATGATGAGTGCGCGAATCTTGCGCCACAAGCCAAAAGAGCAGCAGGGCCGCATCTATCGAGCTTCGGAGCGTGCTTTCGAGGGGATGATCGCGTTCTATGGCCGGACGCTGAAGTTTGTCCTTCACTACCAGACGATCACGCTGTTAGTCGCGGTCTCCACCCTGCTGCTTACGGTTTTCCTTTACGTCATCATCCCCAAAGGATTTTTCCCGGTGCAGGACACGGGCGTCATCCAGGGCATCTCGCAGGCGCCGGCAACGATTGGCTCAAAGGCCATGGCAGCCAGGCAATTGGAGCTCACAAAGGCAATTCTGGCCGACCCGGCTGTGGAAAGCCTCTCGTCATTTATCGGCGCCGATGGAACGAATACCACCACGAACAGCGGCCGGATGTCGATCAACTTGAAGCCGCTCAACCAGCGCAAGATCAGCGCGTCAAACCTGATCCGCAGGCTCAACTCCAGAGTGAACCAGGTGCAGGGAATACAGCTGTTTATGCAACCGGTGCAGAACATAACCGTGGACGACCGGGTGAGCCGAACCCAGTACCAGTACACGCTTGAAGACCCCGATGCGAATGAACTGAACGATTGGACCAACCGTTTCGTCGGCCGGCTGAAGCAGTTGCCGGAACTGGAAGATGTTGCCGCCGATCAACAGTTGGGAGGGCTGGCGGTGTCTCTGGTGATCGACCGGGTCACAGCCTCGCGACTTGGCATTGCGGTTTCGACCATCGATAACACCCTGTATGACGCCTTCGGCCAACGGCAAATCAACACCATGTATACGCAGGTGAATCAGTACCACGTTGTGCTGGAGAGCGAACCGCATTTTCAACTGGATCCCAACAAGCTGAACCATCTCTACATCCAGTCCAATGCGTCTGCCGGCGCAACCGGTACCGGGGCCTCTTCCTCGTTCGCGTCGTCCGGATCAAGCTCCGCCGGATCCAATGCGCTGACAGCTTCGGCACTGTATACGCCATCGGCAAATACTCTTGCTCCTCCTACGAACGCGCTTTCGCCGAGCCCCTCCTCGCCGTCGAGCACGGGAGCAAACTCTGCCGGCGCCACCAGTTCGGCCATGAGCAATGCGGTGCCGCTGAGCGCTTTCTCGCACTTCGAGAAGACGACGGAAGCGCTGGCCATTACCCACCAGGGTCAATTTCCAGCCATCACCGTATCGTTCAATCTGGCGCCCAATGCCGCGCTGGGCGAGGCCATCACGGCGGTCAACAAAGTGCAGAAAGACGTGCACATGCCTCCCAGCCTGCAGGCCGGTTTTCAAGGCACTGCGGCATCTTTCACCGCTTCGCTGGCCAATGTGCCGTTACTCATTCTGGCCGCGCTGGTCACCGTGTACATCGTGCTGGGTATTTTGTACGAGAGCTTTATCCACCCCATCACCATTCTGTCCACGCTACCGTCAGCGGGGGTTGGCGCTTTGCTCGCACTGCTTCTCTTTCGCCAGGATTTGAACATGATCGCGATCATCGGCATCGTTCTGCTGATTGGTATCGTGAAAAAGAACGGCATCATGATGGTCGATTTCGCGCTGGAAGCTGAGCGGAAGCGCAACAAGAACGCGACCGATGCAATTTACGAGGCTTGTCTGCTCCGCTTCCGCCCTATCATGATGACCACCATGGCCGCTCTACTGGCGGGGCTGCCGCTGGCTTTGGGAACTGGTTTCGGTTCCGAATTGCGCCGGCCGCTGGGCATCGCCATGGTGGGCGGACTGTTGCTGAGCCAGGCGCTCACGCTTTACACCACCCCCGTCATCTATATCTTTTTTGACAATCTGGCACAGCGCTTTTCGAAAAAATCGAAGAAGCCGGCAACCGGAGACGGAGAACTGGCAGGGCCCGCATGAACATCTCCGCACCGTTCATTCAGCGGCCCGTGGCGACGACGCTGCTCACGGTGGCGATTGCCCTGGCCGGTGCGGTTGCGTTTGGGGTGCTGCCGGTGTCGCCTCTGCCGGAGGTCGACTTTCCGACTGTTTCCGTCAGTGCAGGCTTGCCAGGGGCAAGCGCCGAAATTATGGCGTCGTCCGTCGCCACTCCCCTGGAGCGCCTGTTCGGTCATATTGCAGGGGTGACGGAGATGACCTCGACCAGCACGCTGGGCAGTACATCGGTCACCATTCAGTTTGACCTCAGCCGCGACATCGATGGCGCGGCGCGCGATGTGGAGGCAGCCATCAATGCCGCCCGAACCTACCTGCCCGCCAATCTGCCGGGTAATCCGACCTATCGCAAGGTCAATCCCGCCGATGCGCCGATCATGATTCTCGGCCTGACCTCAGACAAATTCGGTCCCGCCAAACTGTATGACGAAGCCTCCACCGTCCTCGAGCAGAAGTTGTCGCAGATTCAGGGTGTAGGGCAGGTCTCGGTCGGAGGTGGCGCATTGCCGGCCGTGCGCGTGGACGCAAATCCAACGCAGTTGGCCAGCTACGGACTTACCCTGGCGAATGTGCAATCCGTATTGAGCCTGCAGAATGCTGACCTGGCCAAGGGCCAGATCTCCGACGGCATTGTGACTGCGGATATAGTTGCCAACGATCAGATCTCAGCCGCCCAGGACTACAAGCCGCTGGTGGTCGGTTATAGCAAGGGCGCGGCCGTCCATCTGTCCGACGTCGCTCAGGTGACGGACTCGGTGGCCAACGTCCGGGCGGCCGGCTACTTGAACGGCAAGCGCGCGGTTATGGTCATCATCTTCCGCCAACCCGGCGCCAACATCATTGCCACGGTCGACCGCATTCGCGCGCAACTTCCGGTCATCCAGGCAACTATTCCGCTCGGCATCGACACGACTATCGTTCTGGATCGCACCACTACCATCCGTGCCTCGGTCAATGACGCAGAGATGACGGTGCTTATTTCCATCGGCCTGGTCGTCCTCGTGGTGTTTGTCTTCCTGCGCAATGCCCGCGCCACGCTCATTCCCGGCATCGCGGTTGCAGTCTCGCTGGTCGGCACCTTTGCCGTGATGTATTTGTTTGGATATACCCTTGACATCCTTTCGCTGATGGCCATCACGATTGCCACGGGATTTGTGGTGGATGATGCCATCGTAGTGATGGAAAATGTCGCACGCCATCTGGAAAACGGCATGAGTCCCTTTGCCGCGGCGCTGAAGGGCGCGCAGGAAATCGGTTTCACCGTCTTCACCATCAGCATTTCGCTCATTGCCGTCTTCATCCCTCTTCTGATGATGGGCGGAATCGTTGGCCGTCTCTTCCGCGAGTTTGCCGTCACCCTCTCGACCTCCATTCTTGTATCCATGGTCGTGTCCCTGACCACCACGCCCATGATGTGCGCCTACCTATTGAAGAATGAGCGTACGGAAAAACATGGCCGCATCTACATGGCCAACGAAAAGTTCTTTGACTGGGTGCTGTCGCTGTATCGCGGCAGCCTGCATTGGGTGCTCGACCATCCGACCCTCACCCTGGTCGTACTCTTCATAACCATAGCCCTCAATGTGGTACTGATCGTCAAGATACCCAAGGGCTTTTTCCCGGTTGAGGACACGGGAGCGTTGTCCGGTGCAGTGCGCGGACCGCAGGATTCGTCCTTTCCCGCGATGGACAACTCCATTCGCCAGATCGGCAGCGTGATCAAGAACGATCCTGCGGTCGCGAATGTGATTGCGTTTACCGGCGGCGGTGGGGCTACTAATACCGGCTCCCTTTATATCGCGCTCAAGCCGCTGGCGGAGCGCAAGGGGACTGCCGCTCAGATCATCAGCCGCCTGCGGCCGCAATTGAGTCGCCTGCCGGTGGCTTCCGCGTTCCTGCAATCCGTCCAGGACCTGCGCATTGGCGGCCGCTCCAGTAATGCGATGTACCAGTACACCATCCAATCCGATACGGTGCAGGGCCTTACCAAGTGGGGACCGATCATAATGGGTGCGATGCAGGGCCTGCCGGGTCTACAGGACATAAGCTCAGACCAGCAGAATGGCGGTCTTGAGGAGTTGATGAACTATGATCGCGTCAACGCGGCCAGGCTCGGGCTTACCGTGCAGTCGCTGGACTCAGCGTTATACGGTGCCTTCGGCCAATCGCAAGTGTCTATCATCTACACCCAGTTAAATCAGTATTACGTGGTGCTGGAAGTTGCTCCCCAGTATTGGCAAAGTCCGGAAGGATTGAAAGACATCTACCTGCAATCCAGCGGTGGGAACATTCCGCTGCTCGGAGTGGCCGGGAGCCAGGCCAACACCACTCCGCTGGCCATCAACCATACGGGCCTATTTCCTTCGGTCACGGTGTCCTTTAACCTCGCGCCGAACGTGTCTTTGAGCGATGCCACGTTGGCCATCGGCCGGATGCAAAAGCGGCTCGGCACGCCTTCCACTCTGCAAGGCTTTTTTGCCGGCACGCTGCTGGCCTACCAGCAATCTCTCGGCACCGAGCCTCTGCTGATTCTGACGGCGCTGCTGGCGGTGTACATCGTTCTTGGTATTTTGTATGAAAGCCTGGTCCATCCCCTGACGATCATCTCCAGTTTGCCATCGGCGAGCGTAGGCGCGATGCTGGCATTGATGCTGTTTAAGCAGGACCTGAACGTCATCTCCATCATTGGCATTGTGCTGCTGATCGGAATCGTAAAAAAGAACGCCATTATGATGATCGATTTCGCGCTGGAGGCAGAGCGCCAGGAGGGAAAGAAGCCCATCGACGCGATTTTCGAAGCGTGCATGTTGCGCTTCCGTCCCATTCTGATGACGACGATGGCTGCGTTATTGGGAGCTCTGCCGTTGGCGCTGGGGACGGGCACGGGGTATGAGCTCCGCCGGCCCCTGGGCATCACGATTGTGGGAGGGCTGATCCTGAGCCAGTTGCTCACGCTCTATACAACGCCGGTCGTCTATTTGGCATTCGACCGGCTGCGGCTGCGAATGCAGAGCAGGCACCAGGGCGCGCTTCCGTCTCCGGCGCCGGAGGCCGGCTAGCACGACTGACACGAATCGTTGGTCAGGTAGAAACGGCATGATTATTTTCCGACGAAAACCAGCGGGCTGCACGATTTGGCTGTGTGCGGCGGCGCTCTCGTTAATGCTATCGGGCTGCGTGGTCGGACCGAAATACCATCCGCCAGTGACCCAAGCACCAGCGACGGTCTACAAGGAATCACCCACCCAGTTCAAGGAAACTGAAGGCTGGACGGTGGCGCAGCCTGCCGATGCTGAGCTGCGCGGCAAATGGTGGGAGATCTTCAACGATCCCGAGTTGAACGCCCTCGAAGAACAACTGGACATTAACAACCAGAACATCAAGCAGTACTTCGAGAACTTCATGGAAGCTCGCGCAATCGTGCGCGAGGCCCGCTCGCAATACTTTCCCACCATCTCCGTTGTCCCGTCGGCGACCCACACGAGAGCCTCGGCGCCCGCGACCGGGACAAACAATACCAACACGAGCGGCACGGGCACGGCCTCGACCTCCCGATCGCAAGTCAGCGCTTCGCTCTACACCCTGCCGGCGGAAGCGTCGTGGGAGCCGGACCTTTGGGGCAAGGTCCGCAACACCATGCGCGAATCGCAATACGCCGCCCAGGTCAGCGCGGCGGACCTCGAGAACGAGCGTCTCACCGAGCAGGCCAGTTTGGCGGAGTACTTCTTTGAGATCCGCGGTCAGGACCAACTGCAACAGATCTACAACGATACGGTGGAGGCGGACAAGAAGGCGCTTGAGCTGACTCGGGCGCTCTATGAAACGGGGGTTGACGACCAGATCTCAGTAGTCGAAGCCGAAACCACGCTACAGAGCGTGGAGGCCGGGGCAACCAATGTTGGAATCGCGCGCGCCCAATACGAGCATGCCATCGCCGTTCTAATTGGCAAGTCACCCTCCACTTTTTCTATTCCCGTGAAGCCCATGACGGTTGCGCCACCTCCCATCCCGATTGGCGTTCCTTCGCAACTGCTGGAGCGCCGGCCGGATGTTGCCGCCGCCGAACGCACCATGGCCGGAGCCAACGCGGCCATCGGCATCGCGTATGCGGCCTACTATCCCAACCTCACGTTGACCGCGGAAGGCGGCTTTGACAGTTCGTCCTTCGCAAATTGGCTCTCCTGGCCGTCCCGCTTCTGGTCCGTCGGAGCCTCGATCTCGGAGACCATCTTCGACGCCGGCCTGCGCCGCGCCACTGTCCAGCAACATGTTGCGACCTACAATGCCGATCTAGCCAGTTACCGCCAAACCGTGCTGACTGCATTCCAGCAGGTGGAAGATGGTCTTGCCGAGGTCCGGATTCTGTCCAAGGAAATCCAGCAGCAACAGCAGGCAGTGAGTTCCTCTGAAACCTACCTTAAGCTCGAACAGGCCCGGTACGAGAACGGCATCGATCCCTATGTCGACGTGCTGATTGCCCAGACCACGTTATTGTCGAACCAGCAGACTCTCAACAGTCTTCAAGTGGAACAGATGGCCTATGCCGTGGCGCTGGTGGAGGCCCTGGGTGGAGGCTGGGACCGGTCGCAATTGCCGAGCCCTCAGCAGGTGAAGCAGAAGCCACCCAAGTCGGAGACGGCTATCGAGCAGTAGGAAGGAGACGGCTGATAGCTGACGGCTACTTGATCGCCACCAACTAGACTAGACCAGTGACAGACTCTGGAGAATTCTTAGCAGAATAATGGGTATGGAATAATGGAGTTCTTGCAAGGAAATAGGCACAACAACTGCGCCGCCCTATTCCTGCAGAAAGATATTCAGGAGGGAGTTATGAACCCGAATCTCGCCGTTATATTCGATGAAGCCCAGCTTCCTGAAGCGATTCATAAAAAAACTCACTCGCGATCGGGTTGTGCCAATCATCTCAGCCAATATCTCCTGGCTGATCTTAGGAACCACCGTCTCCGGTTTGCTTTCCTTGCCGAATTGCGCGAGCAGCAACAGAATCCTCGCGAGTCGCTTCTCGCTTGAATTGAAAAGTTGATCGACCAGATCGGCCTGAATACGAGCATTTCTTGCGAGAAGAAAGGAGACGAACATGTCCGACAATTCGTGTTCCTCGTGAAGTACCCGGACCATTTCCGCCTTGCTAATCCTGAGCAGTGCACATTCGGTCGTCGCGATAGCAGTCGAGAGTCGAAGAGGATGTGCTGAAACCATGCAGTCCTCTCCCAGAAATTCCCCACTGCCCACCAAAGCGATTGTCGCTTCCTTTCCATTGGCGGAGATGACAGTTACTCTCAGCTGGCCCTTCTGCACGTAAAAAATTGCGTCGGCAGGGTCGCCCTGCGCGAAGGCCGCCTCACCTCTTTTCAGATGGAGGATTTTTCTGCCCAACCCAGCTCTCGCGAGAAAGGCCGCTGGATCGAAAGTTCCATTCCCATTTCTTGCTTCCTGTTTCTGCGTTTGAAGCGGGTTAGGTTTTACAGTTTGGCCTGTGGGGGATTTTGCCGATCGCATCGACTCAACCGATGGAACCAACTTTGGCCGGACGGCCTTGGCGCGGGCCGGCATGGCTCTGGCGCTCATTTTCACACCTCCGAGAGGGCAGCGCCTCCACTTCGACATTATACCTCTTGATGCTGGCCGTTTGTGGTTTCTGTTGTATTGCACAGTTTGCCAAATCGGGAATGTCAGCTGTTTGGAGCGCACGGCGTCAGCTCGAAAACCGTGCCGCCCCCCGCCCGGACCTCCGCCATTCCTGGTGTAATAAAGACGGTCCGATGGATCAAAGATCAGTCCGCCCCAAAGGGTCCGCTCCGTCCCCTTGATTTTGAAAACTGCAGAGAGCATTGGCTGTCCAGCCCGATCCTGACCCGCGTCAAGATCATCGTGAGCACTACTCCCCGGCCAAACCCAATTCAGGGAAAAGCAGTGGTTTTAGAATGAACTCGGAAAACTGCTCTGGTGTCATTGCCTCCTCTGGCGGTTGAGGCTGCCCCACCAAATTGCCCAAAGAAACGATATGGCCCTGCTCAATCTTGAAGTGTCCCCTTCGCACCAACCCGGGATGAGAGATTGGGCAGGTCAACTGCATGACCCCGGTATGAGGATCAATTTGCAAAACTAGTGTGTCCAACGGTGGTTGGTTCGGTATCAGCTCAATGAACCCTGGGTCGCTAGAAACCTCGAATTGAGGCCCGCCACTATCGTTGAATTCGAGCACGTGTGCCATAATGACATCATGGATCATGCGCCACACGTCGTGCCACGCAGGAACGCTCTGAGCCAAGACTTCTCTTGGCGGTTGGGCATGTGATGGAGACGTCCTTTGCCGCTGTAAACACTCCCTTACCCAACTCATTTAAGCTTCCTTTTTCTGGGTACTCTTCTTTCGCGCCTTGCGACTATATGCTTGGCATCTTCCATCTCCTCGCACATACCAGAACTTCACGCCAGTGGGGGGTGGTGTCAATGGCGCAGGTAGCACTACCAGTCAGGCCGGCCCACAAGGACAATAGTCGCCCCGTCATCTCCTGTGCCCTGTACCAGTCTTAATCAGCTTTGCCGATTTATTTCTGACTGTTCTACGCAGTCGTTAACTCTTTGAGCTTTCCTTTCAACTTTGCGACGGTTTCTTTGGCCTGGCCTATGCGCTGTTGAACCTTACCTACGTTTTTTTCTGTTTTCCCTTCAGCTCTCAACTTGCGGTCATTCGTGGCTTTTCCGACCTGCTCCTTGATGGTTCCCTTCACCTCGTGGAAGCTTCCCTTGATCCTGTCCTTCGTGCTGGTTTTCATATTTCTCCTTAGCCTCATAAAACCCGGGTTGCGGCTCTTCTGAGCCACTCTGAGGGCTGTCACTTTTGTAATTTCCGGGCGTCCTAAAGTCTGAGCAGAATTGACCATATCTGGAGTTGGCCTCGGCTGTATGCCGAAACGGGCACCAGGCACGCCGAGATCAATTGGGATTCCGGAAATCTGTTCGGAAACGGTCACGCGGCCAGGATCGGCCGGCCCAAGAAGATCAGGGGGTACGCAGCTTTAAACAGTATTTTTTGCGGGTATTCAATGATGGACATTGTGACGAACCAAAAGACTACGACGGCGACGCGGATCGAGTGGTCCTTCGCACCGTCGGTTTCTGTAACGGAAGTGGTCACAGTGTTTGTTCAAATATTGCACAGTTGCCAAGTCACGAATGTCAGGCGTTTGAGCAATCTTGCACAGTTCGCCGCCCTTTCTAAGCGGTAGGCTCGGTCTATTGAAGGCCTTGCTCGCCAAAACCTCCGAGGAGGTGACTCCAATGCGTCGCCAGAGACTCTCTCGGAATCATTTTCACCTCATTGTGCTGCTCCCCTTTTGGTGTTTTCCGCGCGCCTCGACGGGCACTCGACCCTGATCCGTGGGTCGTGCTCGGTTGAGTGAAGTTCTGCGCCCAACCTCAGCCGCTTGAGCACTTGCGACATTCACGAAAAGTGAGCCATAGTGCACAGACTTGCAAGCGCATCCGTGGAATCTTTGTATATAGCACGCCGTTCACTCCGCGCAAGCCCGCAGCAGGAAAGTAACAACGCGGGCAATCGAAGGATGATCTGGCAAGAGGATCCAAAATGCGTACCATCCGTTTGTTGTTGCTCGCACTTCTGATACTGGCCATACCGGCCACCTCGTTCGCGCAGTTCGCGGTGTCAGTTGTGATCGCTCCGCCTGCGCTACCTGTGTACGTGCAACCCATGGCCC
>JBEKQY010000026.1:0-28577 GCA_049519235.1 Candidatus Korobacteraceae bacterium
GCGGCTCATCGAGCCGGACGTGGCTTTCGTCAAGCAGGGTGAGGAGTATCTGGTTCTGATGAACGACGAGGAAGTCCCGCAGTTGCGCTTGAACTCCTCCTATCGCCGGTTGTTGAGTCGCGACGTAGCGGAGAAGGAGGTTCGCAACTACGTCAAGGAACGCTATAAGTCCGCGATCCAGCTCATCAAGAACATCGAGCAGCGCAAGCAAACCATTTTGCGCGTTTGCTACTCCATCCTGGACCGGCAGCGCGACTTTCTCGACCATGGCATCGATCACTTGAAGCCGATGATGATCAAGGAGGTAGCGGAGGAGATCGGGGTCCATCCTTCCACCGTTAGTCGCGCCGTGGCCAACAAATATGCTCACACCCCGCAGGGCGTCTTCGAACTTCGATACTTCTTCAGCGAGAGCGTCAACGGCCCTGAGGGCAGCAGCACTTCGTTGCTCATCCTCAAGCGCCGGGTCAAGAAGCTCATCGAGGAGGAAGATCCCGCCAGGCCGTTGACCGACGAGCAGATCACCCGCATCCTCCAGTCGCAGGGTATCCAGGTCACTCGCCGCACGGTCGCGAAGTACAGGGAGGACATGCGCATCCCGAGCACCCACCAGCGCAGGATCAAGGATTAACTGCTGTACCGGCGCCTCAACCGGGGTTTGCTAAACACCAAGATATTAAAATGGTAGCGGGCGCTAACCGGAGGAACAACATGCCCGAAGAGCGAAGGCCGTCGATTGACGAGCGTATCCGAGCTATGAAGCTGAGAATGGAGCGACTCGCGGAGCAAGGCCAAGAGCAGGAAGCGCGTTCCAAGCAACTGCACGAAGAAATCATGAAGAATGATCGCGAATGGCACCGCTTTCGCCGCGCGCTCCGCAGTGGGCTGCAAGCGTATCGCGGCGGGACAGGCGAACACTGAGGGCAGCTCGGAGTCGCTAATTGCTGGTTGCTAATTGCTAGTTGCTCTTTTCGAAGGGAGCTCAATGACCGTAGAATACTTTGGCAGACAGTACGAAATCACTCCCGCCATTCGTGACGAGGTCGAAGCCGGCCTTGGCAAACTCATCAAAATCCTGGGTGACAACTTCACCAGCAAGGTCATCCTGACCGTCGAGAAGCACCGCAACATCGCGGAAATCACCGTCAAGCGGCGCCGCGGGCACCTGGTCGGCCTGGCCGAAGCGGCGGACATGCTGATCGCCGTCAATCAGGCGCTGGAGCACATTGAGACGCAGGTGCTCCGCTATAACGGCCGCCGCCGCACAACCCATCGCAAGCCGAAGGACAAAAGCTGGACGGCCCCGGTGGAATCAGAACCGGATACGCAGATGGCCGTCGGCGCGAACGTGGCCACCGCAGTGCCAGTGGTCGTGCACAAGTTTCCGGCCGTTGCCCGCACCACAGAGGCTCACCTGGTACGCTCCAACGATGCGCTGGCAATGCGCCCTATGACGGTCGAGGAAGCGGTGAAGGAATGCGAGTTCCGCGACCGTGAAGTCTTCATCTTCCGCGACGGCAAGGGCAAGGTGAACGTGCTGCACCGGCGCAAGGACGGCAAAATCGAGCTGATCGAAGTGCCGTAAGCAGGATGCGGCGGGTAACAGGAAAGGGCGCGCAATGCGCCCTTTTTCTTTGCTCCAATACCACGAACTTTCACCCTCGATCCTTCGCTCAATCGGAAACGCCGGTTAACTTCAGCACCAGGTCCAAATCCGCAGTCTCTGCAAAGGCGCGGAAGTCCCGGTCACGCGTGAGAAGGGCAGCGCCCCTATCGATGCAGCTTTGGGCAATCAAGGCGTCTCCGAGTCGCGCCTTCCGCCGCCTGGCGAGCGCCTTTGCGCGCAGTGCTCCCGCCCGGTGCCAATACCCTGGCTCTATCTCCAGCATCGGCAGTTCAGACAGCGTCTCCGACACATCCGTAGGAAGTTTGGGGTCACTCAAGAGTTCCGTGAGCACGACGGGCACCATGAGTACCAGGCGGTCGCGCAGTGCCTGGTCCAACAAGAGCGTGTCCGCGCCGCCACTGCCTTCCAGAAAAGCGATCCACGTGCTCGTATCGGCTGCAATCATCGGTCAGCCTTCAGCTCCGCCAACGTTTTGCTGAAGCGGAACTTTCCTCGCATCTGGCGCAGTCGCGCATACGCCTGCGATGCGGCGACCAGTTGCAGTCCGGAACGAACCGTCTGCGTGATTCCGGTTCCGCTCGCCTTTTGCGCTTTCTCCAGGAGATCAGCAGGTATTTCGACGGTGATTTTTCGCGCGGGCAGCATAACGATTCCCACTATACCATAGTTGATACCAGTATTCAATATGGTATCCAAGTGGGGACGCAAACCTGGGGCACCAGGCTTGGGTGGGAGACCCGCCAGGCGAACAATAATCCTCGACTACTTACTGAGATGCAGTCGTCGAAGATCGGCTTCCGTCCAGCGGGCTAGGCGGATCATGCTGCGAAGCGTGCCGATCGGGAAGGTATCTGACTGACGAGTGTACGCGACGGGAACGACCCTTCCGTCCCGGTGCGTGTAAATGTGATGGCTTCCTGCGATACGGTTGAGGATGAATCCATCCGATTCGAGAGCACGAGTAAAGTCGCGGGCGGTGATCCCGCGAGGGATGTTCAAACGGTGACCACCACGGCGGAGGATTCCAGCTCGAGGGCGGTGGGAATCTTGCGCCCTTCCTCGATCCGCATCTGGACCAGCGCTTGCAGCAACTCGTTAATGCGCTGGAGCGCCTCTTCTCGGGTATCGCCCCACGTCACCGCTTCTTCGATCTCGGGACAGTACGCCTGGTAGGCCCTGCGCCCGTCTTCGTGCTGATCTTCCTCGATGACGACTTTGAAAACGTAGCTCTTCAAAACCTACTCCTGCGGCCCAGATTAGCACAGAATCCGGGTGCCCCGGGTCTCGCGGGGTTCGAGACCCGGGAGGTTCGTCATCGATTACCCGGCGGGCCAAGCCTCGCACCACCCAGGTCTCGAAAATCGCGAGACCTGGGGCACCCACAGTTACCTGATTTTGTTACCCAAGATTAAGGATCGCTCCGGGCAGGAGACCCGGGCCACCCGCCTCCTTCCACCACGGCCTGTTAGCAGTGGTCAGTTTGGTGTTGACGTCCCGTTGAGGCGGAATATAATCTTCGGCAATACACGGATCCTAGGATGAAAGACCTGTTGCGGCTTCTTCACCCCTCGCTTCGCAGGCTTCCCGGCTTTTTAACGCTCGTGGTTGCGTTCTCGACCATCGCCGGTGTCTCGCAGGAGAAAGCTGCACCGCACCTTTCCCGTGACGACAATGCGCTTAAGTTTATCGGCTCGCTAGGACCAGTCCCTAATAGTCCCATAGCAAAATTCACTGAGATCGTTTTCGAAAACTATACGGACAAGACAGTTCACCTCACCGTGGGGTTCGGCTCAACGGATGGCCCACCGGGTATAGGGGTCTTTGAGGGGATGATCGCGCCCAAAGCGCCCGGATGTTTGCCAGTCATCGTTCGCTTTGTCCTGCCTCCTGCACAATATGCGATCCATACGGGGCTATCGCTGGATCTTCTCGGGTGGGGCGATATTCAGGGCTTGCCTAGCTATAGTTATTCCTTCTTTCTCGGTTCCGTACCATCGGGATGTGCTGGCGCTGATTCTCTCAATACAGCTGGACCCCAGCCCCCTAAGGAATCGGGCGGGACGACAATCAGCTCACAAATTGATCGAATTGCCAACGGCTCACATCAAGCCCTGCCCGCACCGTTGCAAAGCTCACTTGCCCCAGGCCAGAACCCGGGTTGGTCAATCGAGAACGCTACTGGCTACCAGCTTCACCTGTATTTGAGTGGTCCCGCCGAACGCGATTACGTCATCCCAAACGGAAATTCCATCAATGTAGATTTGCCACCCGGCATCTATCGGATCGCGGCCGATGTGTCAAGCAAAAGTGTGATCCCCTTCTACGCGGTCAGACAACTCAACGTTAATGCCCGATGGACTTCGCACTTCTACATTGGCCGTCAGTAGCGCCGTTTTGGATCTGAGAAAGAGTCGAACTTCAACACTGTCCATTCCTACTGGATAGTGGAGCCGGGAGGTCCGTCATCTGTCACCCGGGCAGTGTGCCCTCAATCACAGCATGGAGCCCGGTGCCCAGGTTCGCGTCCCGATTTTGGACGCTGACTTGGGATCACTGACACTCACGACCGACATCACATTCTCCCTTGCCTCCTCCATGTACAATTCCTCCGGCTGCCACATTGCCAGGAGGCTGTATTCATGGCCACAGCTACACCTGAACTCGAGACCAAGTCCCTGCCCGCGAACGCCTATCAGCCGTTGAAAGAGGGTGAACTCTATGTGCCGCTGGTGCCCACCGGCATGGACCTGCCGGAAGTCACCTGGCGGGCGGTGCTGTGGGGCACGCTGCTGTGCATCATTTTCAGCGTGGCTTCGGCCTACTCCGCCCTGAAGGTCGGCCAGGGAATGGAGGCGGCGATTCCCATCTCCATCCTGGCCATCGGGCTGGCGCGCATGTACCGCCGCCGCTCCACCGTGCTGGAGAACATGATCATCACCGGCATGGGCGGCGCCTCCGGCAGCGTGGTGGCCGGCGCCGTCTTCACTGTGCCGGCACTCTACATCCTCCATCTCGACCCCCATCCGGTGCAGACCATCTTCATCTGCCTGGCCGGCGGCTGCCTGGGAATTCTTTTCCTCATTCCGCTGCGCCGCTATTTTGTGCGCGAGATGCACGGCAAGTTCCCCTTTCCCGAAGCTACGGCCATCACCGAGGTGCTGGTCACCGGCGAGAAGGGCGGCTCGCAGGCCAAGCTGTTGATCCAAGCCACCATCATCGCCGCGATTTATGATTTCTTCGTCACCACCTTCCATGTCTGGAAGGAGTACCTGAACTTCCAGTTTGTGCCGGTGATGAAGTCGCTGGCCGATCGCCAGCGCATGGTCTTCAACTTCGACGCCATCGGCTTCATTCTCGGCCTCGGCTACATCATGGGCCTGCGCATTGCCCTGATCTTTTGCGCTGGCGGCGTGCTGGTCAACTTCGTGCTGGTCCCTGTGATCTGGTTTATCGGCAGCCACATGGGTGACGTCACCGTCTATCCGGCGACGATTCCTATCTCGCACATGACGGCTGCGGAAATCTACCGCTACTATGTGCGCTTCATCGGCGTGGGCGCCATCGCCGCCGCCGGCCTCGTCGGTATCCTCAAATCGCTGCGCGTGGTGGCGGGATCGTTCGGCATCGCGCTGCACGCCTTCCGCCACGGCGAAGCCCCGCATATGGAGCGGACCGATCGTGACATCCCGATCATGGCTA
The DNA here is from genome assembly GCA_049519235.1 of Candidatus Korobacteraceae bacterium. Lineage (GTDB taxonomy): Bacteria > Acidobacteriota > Terriglobia > Terriglobales > Acidobacteriaceae > Bog-257. Next base: position 5,327 of record JBEKQY010000026.1, read on the forward strand.
TACTTCTCGGAGTGGTGGTGAGCGCCATCGCCGTGGCCGTCTTCTTTGGACAACTGCATGTCACCTGGACCGTGGTAGCGGTGGGCCTGGCGCTGACGCTGCTCTTCTCCTTCTTCTTCACCACGGTTGCCGCCAATGCCATTGCCACCACCGCGAACAATCCCGCATCCGGCATGACCCTGCTTACCGTGATTGTCTCCGGAACTACCGGCATGTTCTTCGTGATGGCTCTCGCCGGCATGGTGTGCGTAGCCCTCTGCGCCTCGGGACAGTTCATCACCGACCTCAAGGCCGGCTACTGGATCGGTTCCACGCCCTCGGCGCTGGAGAAGGTGAAGTTCGTCGGGGTGGTCGCCGCGGCGATTACCGCCGGCTTGACCATCATTCTGCTGGCCAAGGCCTTCCAGTTCGGAGAGGCTGCCCCCGGAGACGTGCGCCAGGTGCTGGCCGCGCCGCAGGCCTCCGCCTTGAAGGCCGTGGTCGAAGGCTTCATGAGCGGCCAGCCGGTCGCCTATGTACTGTTCGGCATCGGCGCCATGATCACGGTAGTGCTGGAAATGCTCGGCCTGTCATCCATGGTCTTCGCCCTGGGAATTTACCTCCCGCTGCAATTGACCACTCCCATACTCGCTGGCGGATTCCTCTCGCACCTGGTGAATAAGCGTGCGGACAAGACGGGCGATGAGCGTGGCCGCAGCGTACGCGAGCGTGGTGTCATCGTCGCCGGCGGATTAATGGCGGGCGGCGCGCTGGGCGGGGTCTTCGGCGCGGCACTGCGTGTCCTGCCAAAGTTCCGCGAAGATCTGATTCAAACTCCGTTTTATAACAACGAGCCGATCTCACAGATGCTTTCCGCGATCTTCTTTATCGCGCTGTGCCTGTATGTCTGGTTCGCGTCAGTTAAACGAAAGAAGGTTGCGTAGTTTTTTGATCAGTGAGTGACCAGCGGAGGGATTCGGATCAGTCGCTTTGTGTCAGGGCACGACTTTAGTCGTGCCGAGGACGGCTCTTAAATTCTTCTTAGCCGGCTTTAGCCGGCGGCACTCACGGCACTATGTCGCCGGCTAAAGCCGGCTCGAAAAAACGGGAAAGGCTTCTACGGCACGACTGAAGTCGTGCCCTCACACAAACCTGATCGGCTCGTAATATCGAGCAGCGAAAAATCTGTATTTATCTGAAGTGCTTTGCAGCCAAGAAAGGGAGCTTCGTAATGGACACCGTAGGACGATTTGTTGCTGATGCTGTATTAGGGATTGACACTCTTTGGGGCGGAGACGTGATGTGTCCGTCAGGAACCGGGCGCTTCATCGCCGACTCATGGTTTTCGGATGAGCCGCTACCGGCGGCGTACACGACACCTGAGGCTGCGCGTGTGCGCGAGACCGGTGGCGTGGGCGGCAAGACGGTCGACCGTGAGGCCGTGGAGAAGTATCTGCGTGCGGTGAATCTGCCGGCTGCGATTGCCGGCGTTCGCCACGAGGCCGACAAACTGCACAGCTTGCGCGGCCAGTATCTTACCGGTCTGGCAAATTGCCTGGAGACAATGTGGGATCTCGCGATGGAGATACTGGGCAAGGGTCCGGCAGTTCCTTATGCGCGCAGCGTCGAGTCATCGACGGGTCGTCCACCGGAGCCGTCGAAGCCCGAAGCCAAGCGCGAACGAGTTGCCGAGTTGCTGGGGCGCGCAGGTTATCCGGCCACGGGCAACGGCGGCTTGCTGGGCGCGGTCGACGCATGGCGGCGCGAAAGAATTACACCTCTCGCATCGGTTCGAGCGTTGAGCGATGCTGTCATTGCCTACTTCGACAACCTGAGTGCGGCGCATCTGGTGCCGCATCTCCCGCGCGAATTGTCGCCGGTGCCGCGCGCCAACATCAACTTTCTGCCGATTAAAGACGCCTGGTTTTCCGGCTCGATGAACTACCTGGGCCGGGCGCGCAATGCCGATGGAACTCCCAAGTACGAAGCCAGCTACGAGATCAATGCCTCATTGCAGATCAGCTTTCCGGAATTTCAGCAGCTCATTAGTCACGAAGTCGTGCCCGGCCACGTGACGACATTCGCCTATCTGCAAAATCTTTATGTACGCGGGCTGGCCGGCTTCGAAACGACGGTGCTGACCATGAACACGCGTGCGGCAACACTGTTCGAAGGCCTGGCGAACAACGCGATCTTGATCGCCCACGGCGTGACTGAGATCGAGCAGTTGCCCGACGAGGACATGCAGATCGGCGTGCTGCTGGCGTTGCTGCAAGATGATGCCAAGAACCAGTCGTCATATCTGACTTGGGGCGAAGGCAAGCCGCAGGCTGAGATCGCGACGACTCTGCGCCGCGACTTTCTGGTGAGCGAAGAACGCGCCGATAAGCTGTCGGGTGAGTGGGGACGGCATCCGTTGCTGGGACGAATGTATTTGCCGGCCTATCGTGCGGGAACCAAGAAAGTCGCGGCCCTGCGGCGGACGTTCCCGCCGGAGCGTGTGCTGCCGGCCATCTACGGCTGCTTTGGTCTCGTAGACATTAATACGGTGGATGAAGTGCTGCGCGCCAAGGCGAAGGGGCAGGGGTAGGCAGCTCCCACCCTGGGTGGGGAACCGCGGTTTCCGTAGGTGCTTGAAATCAGTTCCGACCCGCAGGAATCGAATTGGTCAATTCGTGGGATGACTTCTAGTATTTATACTACTGTAGGGGTAAGTATACGCATGAGCGCCCTTATTTCAGTCAGGCACGCCGCAGATTCCAGCGATTGCGAACATTCAATTATTATGCCTCTGCCTTACGAACCGCGTTTCATCGACGAACAACAAAAAGGCAGACTTGTGCAAGGCTGTTGTCCTGACTGCGGCAACATCGTGACCATAGAGGTGAAAGACGGGAAGCGTATTGGCTCATGGCTGCAGGACCGAAAAGTCGAATCCTACTAGCCAGTTCCCGGGGGCGCGGGGCTGTTAAGGTTTGGTATGGAATCGAGAATGGGCGGCGGGTTTTGCTCGAGCCAAGCCTTCGCTGAGTAGTCGCCCTTGTCCGCCTTCTCGGTCATTATTCGCCGAATTTCCATGCTCGCGTCGAATTTCCTGACAAGGGCTTGCGCCTCTCCCAGCGTGATGCCCCTTTCCTGCGCCAAGGCAGCCGCGCGTTTCTTGCGCTCCTCGTATTCCTTGAGCCCGTCTCCGAAAGCGGCTATCCTCTCGCCGGCCTCGAGTGCCTTCGCTCCATCCCGATACTCGTCAAATAGGGCGTCAGCGGCGCAGAGGATAGTTTCCGCCTCATCGAGACCGATGCCGCGCTGTCGGGCAAACTCGGCGAGGCGGCGTTTGTCAAAGATGTCCGAAAAACCTTTGGTTTCGTAGAAGTCTTCGAATCGGCGTTCCTCTTCCGCTTCGATGCGAGCGATATCTTGCCGTTCCCGCTCTTCCTGCACTGCCTTCCGCTCCGTGCTCCAGTCGGTAGCCCACGCCGCCACAAGGGCTTGGGTACCCGCATTGACCCTCCAGTTGAGAAACAGCAAAACTACGATGATAACGAGTAGCAAAATGAGCATGTGTTCCACCGTTTACGCATGTTCGGAGTGGTACCGCTAGTTAAAACTGCACTTCCCTGATTTCCACCTGTGTCCTCCTTCCCTTTTTTCCCGGCTGCTGAAAATTAATGAGAAGCCCTTGCCTCACCTTCAGAATCTTCAGATAATTCTTGAGTTGGTGTTCTTCCGCCAGCCCCAACGGTGTGCCGACAGCTTTCAACTCAACGACGATTTTCCCGTTGCCTGACCGCACCACTAAATCTGGATAGCCCTGGCCAACGTAGTGGTCTTTGTACTTCAACTCCACGACCTTCTGGCTCTCGTATTTGATTTTCTCTAGCCGAAGTCCGACTTGCATGGCACGATCATATACGCACTCGGGATGCCCGGAGCCCAGGCTTCGGTACACGTCTCGGGCAATCGCCCGGATTCTAACGTTGGTGCGGTTCATTTGCCCCACTCCCCAACTTATTTGAAATCGTTATCGACTTAGAAACTGTGCCACGTGATGAGGTGGAGATCAACAATTCGGAAATAGCCCCTAGACCTAGAACAGCGTCTCCTGCCCGGTCGCGTTCATCCGTGGGCGCTTGATCCCAAAGTGCTCATACGCCAGTTGAGTCGCCACTCGCCCGCGCGGGGTGCGGTCGAGAAAACCGATCTGCATGAGGAACGGCTCGTAGATCTCTTCGATCGCGTCAGATTCCTCGGCGAGCGATGCTGCCAGCGTGTTCAAGCCGACCGGCCCGCCCTGGTATTTCTCGATGATGGTGAGCAACAGCTTGCGGTCGATCTCGTCGAAGCCATAGCGGTCAACCTCCAGCATCTCCAGCGCGGCCTGCGCCGTGGGCTTGTCGATCTTGCCCGCGCCGCGCACCTGCGCGTAGTCACGCACCCGACGCAGCAGGCGGTTGGCGATGCGCGGCGTGCCGCGGCAACGGGTGGCAATCTCGACTGCACCGGCTTCGTCGATCTCGACGCCTAGAATTTCCGCCGAGCGCTGGAGAATGATCTTCAGATCTTCGTGGGTGTAGAACTCCAGCCGCAGCACGATGCCGAAGCGCGAGCGCAGCGGCGCCGAGAGCAGCCCCGCCCGCGTAGTCGCGCCGATGAAGGTGAATGGCTTCACCTCGATGGTGTGGGTGCGCGCCGACGGCCCCTGCCCAATGATGATGTCGAGCTTGTAATCCTCCAGCGCCGAGTAGAGCAATTCTTCCAGCGCCGGTTGCAGGCGGTGAACTTCGTCGATGAACAGCACCTGCCGGTCGCGCAGGTTCGTGAGGATGGCCGTCAAGTCGCCCTTGATCTGCAACGTCGGCCCCGAAGTTTGCTGGAAGGCGACGCCCAGTTCGTTGGCGATGATGTTGGCCAGCGTGGTCTTGCCCAGCCCCGGCGGCCCATAGAGCAGCACGTGATCCAGCGCCTCGCCGCGCGACTTGGCGGCCTGGATGGCGATCTCGAGGTTGTCCTTGACCTTGTTTTGGCCGATGAACTCGCGCAGCCGCTGCGGACGCAGCTTCAGCTCGAACGACGAGTCGTCCTCAAGCGGAACCGCCGAGACGATGCGCTCGCGGTCAGGATTTTCTTTGGGCAAAGGCACGCAGGGCGATAGTAAAGGGAGTGATCACAGACTTGCAAACACCGGGATTCGGCCTTCTGAAGAGGGATGCCAAGTGAGCTACGCACGCTGCCCATTGCATCTGAGTTAGTCAAGGGCTACCATCTCGATATGGCCAAGGCTAAGAAGTTCGACCTTGAGGACAGCGTCCCGGTTGCCGACGATGAGGACGAGGAAACCCTCGCCGCGATCGACGAGGGCCTTAAAGATGCTGCGGATGGTCGAACCATCCCCAGTGAAGAAGTGCGAAAGCTCCTGCCCCGGTGGATTTCCGCCTCCAGTACACGCAAAGGGCGCTGAACGATTTCGCCGAGATCATTGGCTACATTGCCGGCGATGATTCCGCAGCGGCTTCACGCTTCGGCAGTAACCTGCTCGACCACCTTGACTTGCTCGCCCGCTTTCCCCGCATGGGTCTTCCAATCCCGAAACGCCCACAGGTGCGCAAGTTATTCCACAGTCCAATTCTCGTGTATTACCGAATCCACGACAGCAAGGGCCTCATCGAAGTGCTTCATCTCCGCCACGCAGCGCGAAAACCGCTGAAGTCTTTCGAATGAACGTCAACTCGCCAATAGCAATCAATGGTTACCGAACGCTCGTTCAGTTACTAAAGTACAATTACTACTATTGTACTTTCGTAACTTGCGCGGATTACCCTGGCATTGCATACTGCATTCACCTACCACAGAACCTGGGAGAAAGGGTTGGAAGAGGTTACGAGGGTCTCCTCTTCCGACCCTTCGTTTTTTGCGGTGACGAGCAAGTTAGGGATTTAGCTGGTTGCTGCAAGCGGCGCTCTTGCCCTCAGCCGGGACACTAGAGAGTAACCGGCCAATTGTTTTCTTCCGGCGCGAATACCCCATCCAACGCTCTAAGATGAACTCGGCTGGCGATGGCCGGCCTGAGGGAAGTTCCCTCCAGGAGTCGTGTGATGAAAAAGATTGTCGTAGCGTTGTTGGCGTTGTTTGCCATGGCTGGCTTGGCTGCAGCCTCGGAGCGGCGGGATGCTGCTATGGACCGCCTTCAGACAGCCAGCACCATTCTCAGCCAGATCATGTCTGCGCCTGATCGGGCCATTCCCGACGGCATCATGTCAGGAGCGAAGTGCATTGCCGTCATGCCCTCGATGCTGAAGGCTAGCTTCGTCTTTGGCGCCAACTACGGCAAAGGCGTGGCAACCTGCCGCACCGAGCACGGCTGGAGTGCTCCCGCATTTTTCAAACTGACGGGCGGCAGCTTCGGCTTTCAGGCAGGCGGCCAGGCTTCAGACCTGGTTTTGATCATCCGCACCGACGATGGCATGCAGCACCTTCTCCAGAGCAAGTTCAAGCTGGGGGCTGATGCCTCGGCGGCTGCCGGCCCGGTAGGCCGCGACGCCCAAGCCATGACCGATCTGACCATGCGCGCCCAGGTTCTGACCTATTCCCGCTCGCGCGGTCTTTTTCTTGGGGTTTCGCTGAGCGGTGGGGTCATCAAACAAGACCAGGCAGACACCCAGGCCTTCTACGGCAAGGATTGGAGTTACTTCTCCGTACTCAATGGGCAGGTGCCTGCTCCCAAAGACGCCGAGGTGCTGTTGAAAACGGTGGAGAGATACGCCCCTACACCAAAGCCCAGGATCGCGCCGTCTCCAAGTGGAGTCCCGACCGCAGAGTCCACTCCGTCGGCTCAGCCTTCGGTTGCGACCGCATCTCTGACCACGACTCCGACCGCAGCCAGTGCGACGACTGCCGCAGCTCCAGCTTCGAGCCCTGCGGAAACACAGGTTTCCGACTCGGCTGAGGCGCCCGCTACGGCTGACACTGCCGCTGCTGCGGCCTCTGTGGCGCAGGCCACCGCTCCTGCTGCTACTCCGGCTTCGTCGGTGGCGGACGGACGCTAAACACCAAGACATTCATGGCGGGAGGGCGGTGGCTTCAGCCACCGCTTTTGCGTCACTGCTTCCTTTTCGGACTCAGGCTCCTACTCCCTGGCGGCGAGGAGTCAGCTTGTCCGCAACCAGATGATCCAGCCGCGCGGCAAGCTCTTCGCGCATGCGCACGATGTGCGGCAGGTCATATCCTTTCACAGCAGGATTCGCGAGGTTCCGCGTCTCCTCCGGATTATCGGCAAGGTTGTACATCTCGTACTCGCGAGGCTGCGCGTGTTGCGGGCTGGTCAGCTCCTTGGGATCGAAATAGTACGCGTACTTCCAATCCCTGGTGCGAATGCAGCGGATGTGATTGGGCTGCTGGGTGGCGCTGAGCTGCCCGGAGAAGGCGGCGCGCTGATCGTCGAAAGTGAACAGAATCGCATCCTGCACTGAGACCTTCGGGTCCTCCAGGATGGGCGACAGATCGACGCCGTCAAACGACCAATCGGGCGGCGGACGGGTCCCGGTAAGGGTTGCCAGAGTGGGCATCAGATCGACCATCGTGGCCAGCGACTGCGTGCTGCGCGGCTCGGGAAACATCTGCGGGTTGGAGATGATCAGCGGAATGTGGATGGCTTCTTCGTAAGTCACGAACGCCTTCTGCCGGAATCCGTTGTGCGAGAGTCCCAGCTCGCCGTGATCGGCCAGGCGGAAGATAACCGTGTCCGGCAGCAAGTGGCGATCTTCGAGTGCATCGAGGAGCTGGCCCATCTGGTGGTCGACCTTCTTCTGCAGATTCGCGTAGAAGTTGATGTAGGCGAGCTGATCGCTTTCGGTGGGCAATGAGCCCAAGGCGACATTCATTACCTGCAACGCCTGTGCCTGGCAACGCGGCTTGGTGGAGAGGTCCTCGACAATCGTCGGTGGCAGTTGGATGTTGCCCAGCAACATCTCCGGCGGATACTCCCCTTGCCAGGATTGCGGATAGGCCAGCACATCGTGGGGATTGACCATCGACAGGATGAGCGCAAACGGGCCTTTCTTCACATCGAGCTGCTGTAGGTAGGTGATGGCGTCGTTGAGAAAGCGGCCGTCGTTATCGGCCGTGCCGCCGCCGAAGTGCGCAGGATCGGTGTCCTCGCCGGCGTCGGGATAATCCCACTCATTGAAGCCGAATTCCGCAACCATGGCGACGTCGTTCTGTGTCCAGGTGCAGCCGTTCATGGGCTTGGTGAGATGCCACTTTCCCTTGTAGACAACGCTGTAGCCGCTGATCTTCAACAGCTTCGCCATGTTCGGCAGATACCAGGAGAGCATCGTCTCCAGATAGGAGTACTTCGGTTGAGGCATTGTGTCGTTGTAAGTGAGCGTGTCGGTGACCAGCGAGTTCGCCGGATAAAGGCCGGTGAATAGCGACGTACGGCTGGGCGAACACATCGAGGTGCAGTTGAACGCGTTCTCGAACCTCAGTCCGTGGCGCTCCAGCCGGTTGCGGGTGTGCAGATGCTTTTCCGCCCAACCCGCGGGATAGTACTGCGGAAAGCGTTCCTGGTCGGTGAGAAGAATCACAATGTTGGGGCGATGAAGTTTGTGCATGGGCGCTGCTCCGGCTACGAAGATTGACTTCCCGATAGCGCGGCGGAGTATATCATTAGCTTTTGAGACCGTGCAAACCGCATGGAAAGATGGTAGTGTCCTATTAGTGAGTTGCTGCCCCGATTAGCTCCGCAATCGACCACTGGTGATCCGTCAAGCCGCTCTCCATCGCAGGCGTCACCCTAAGCGTCGTGTGCACGCGACAGAAATTATAGAACGCGAACCAAAGCGCATAAGCGTACCGCAGATTCGCCCATTTCTTGCTGAAAGCATTCGTGAGCCGGGTCATGCGGCGCATCCCCATGCGAATCGAGAGATTCTGCCGTTCCACGTGCGAGGTGCAAACACGCTGGTAATCTGGCATCCCGATCCTGGGCACGACGATGGCGTCAACGACTTCACCTGGCGAGTAGCGTTGCTCTCCGTCTGCTGGCGAAGAATAGACCTTCACCAATTGGGCGAAGTCCACGTCAATTCCAAAGCTGTTCTCTACTGCGGTCACGTAAGGCTGGAAGCCATCGGTTGTGATCTGGAAGCGTGCGGTCGTAGCTTCGCGCAGCTTCTCTGTAAACAGCCGCGTGTCGTGGGCGGTTCGCCGTCCCAGATGCCACGCGAGAATCAGCTTAGTGGTGCGCTCGATTGCGACGAAGCAGTACGCATCGCCCAGCAAGTCGGTGTCGATAGTCTTGTTCTTTTCCTTCATGCCGACCCAGCCCCAGATTTCATCGCATTGCACGTCCCGCACGCTAAGGCCGCGAATGCGCTGCGTCAGCAACGTCTCGGCACGTTCTCCAGCCACTTCCAACAAGGCAAGAATCGTGTCCCGATGTACGCCCGTGATTCTCTCCGCACTGCGAACCGAGTTCCCTTCAAGTAGCAGTTGCAGGCAGAGCAGGGCGCGATCCAACGGCAGGCGCATGTCTCCGAGGGGACGCGGGCCTGAGTCTGTGAATGTGCGGGAGCACTGGCGACAGCGGAAGCGTTGATGTCCAGCTTTGTTCTTGCCGAACCGCTTGCATTCAGTTTGGCAATTGTGACATGTCATTTTGGCCTTGCTTTCTTCTGGCAAGCGGCTAAAATGACAGCGGGTGTAAACCCTGCCTTTGGCCGCAATCCAGAGGCAAGCCCAGCTCGCAGTTACCAGCTACGGGTTGGGCAATCAAGTGTGAAGAGTGGAGCCAGAGGAGGTTGAATCCTCCGCCAGTCGCATCCAGAATGCGACCACGCGGCTAACCTGCTGGCCCCATGGCATAAAGGGCCAGTCGTTGCAGGTTTCGACCTTTTCGACTTTGCCCTTTGTTTTCATATACTAAAACAATGATAAACTTATCATGCAGAAAGTCAAGAGAAATCTCTTGCAAATATAACTTTTTTATCATAAGATTATGCCGGAGTGGTCGTTCTGGGACTATATCGACGAGCGAGGCGTCAACCTGATTCAAGAATGGTTGATGAACAAACGCGAAGTTCCGGTCAAGGCCCGAGCCAAGATACAGGTCATCCTTTTGCGGCTGGCAGGCACGGCTCTTTGGACGCGCCCGCTGGCTAGCAACCTAGATGACTATGACGACATTGTCGAAATTCGCATTTGTCGGATGAATGTTCAATATCGCTTGCTTGGATTCCGAGGACCGGACGAGCGGCAATTTACGATCTTGTTCCCCGCCAAAGAGCAGGGGGGTGAATTTATCCCCCGAACAGCTCCCCAGATCGCTCAAACTCGAATGCACATCGTTATCGCTGACAGGAGCCGAGTCCGTGAACACAGCTTCCGCTAAACGTGATCTTCTCGAAAGCCTCAAGGAGCGTGAATTCAGGCAGGCTTTCAACCTGGAGAACGTGTACGCGATGATCTGTTTTCAGTTGCGGGCACTCAGGGAGCAGCGCGAACTGTCTCAAGCGGGACTTGGGCGCGCTGCAAAAATGGCTCAAGAGAGGATTTCTATCCTCGAAGACCCGAACGCAAAAACTAAGCCTACGCTTAACACTCTATTGAGAGTGGCAGATGCTTTTGACGTGGGCCTAGAAGTGCGCTTTGTGCCGTTTAGTACGGTGTTAGATCGTTCTCTTCATACCAACATGAGAGAACTAGAAGTGCCAAGCTTTACAGATGAACTGCCAAACTTGGAGAGACAAGCGGCGGGAGTGATCGACGCAGAATACGTGGATACGGAATCTTCTACACATCCTGTCGAGGCTGAATGGAGCGGTCCCGTGATCCCCCTGATGTCGATGAATTCCATCGAAGCAGCCAAGGACTCCTTACGTAATGCGATAATATTTTTCAATCGCGCAACCATGACGGGAAGTGGATATCGACGTGTAGTTGAAGGGATGCAGAGGGCAGCACTGAGCGGAAGGGTGAATCAGACCACTCCGCAAACTCAAATTCCGCCTTCGGTGAATGTGCCATTTCAGCTTCCTGAGGCCATGGAGGGATTGGGTGGAACTCAAGTCAGTCTTGCTAGCTAGGGCCTTGGCATGGGTCGAAGCTTTAGATTTAAGCCCACGCGGGCAAGTGTTCTATCCGGCGCTTGTCGAGGGATTGATCCAGCGGTATGGATTCATGGGCTACCCACAAAAACTAGAGGATTTTGATGAAACCAAGGGTGTGAAGTTCACTGGGGGGCGCGATGGCAAAACCGTGATCGAGCAAGTGGTTATATACAATCACGGCATACTCCTAGACACTCGCGAGTCCACCGAAGTATCGCAGCGCATCTTGGAGGGCGCTTTCGAGTGGGCGACGAAAGAGTTCGGTGTGGCTTATGGCCCCAAGACGATACGACTATGGTCGTACTACAACCAGCTCGCATTCACTAGTACCGTCCCGCTGTCCTTCATGCATCCGGCCCTGCACAGGCTTTGCGAGCGGATCAGTAATGCCGTTCAGGAAATATCTGGCGAGACGCTGAAATACGAACCAATCAATCTCCAGATCAATCACGATCTGCTACAACGTTCGCACCCATATGGCTACTTCTCGATTCAGAGACGAGCAAGTATCCCCTTATCAGAGAATCAGTATTTCTCGGACGCGCCGCTGCCAACCGATACGCACATCGCCATGCTTGAGCAGTTCGAGCAGGAGATCATCTCCAGCTTGCCGGAAGCGCAGCCAGCCCCAAAGAGGGCTATAACGTTTGACGGCGACGTTTAGAGCGGCAACTCCCTGTTAGGACACTACCGGAAAGATCAGCGCGAATTTCACGGCAGCGTCATCATTGAAAGCTTGGATGCGCTATAGGTTGCAATACTGGCCGGTTGCGCTGCTGGTGCGCTTGATCGGCATTCTGCCTCGCCCACTGGCCCATGGCGCCGGCATCCTGATTGGCGGATGGGTCTACCATCTGCATCCTCGCCTGCGGCGGGTTGGCCTGCGCAACCTGGAATTGGCGTTCCCTGAAAAATCGCCGGCTGAGCGGCGCAAGATTCTTCGCGGCGTTTACGTGTCGCTCGGCCGGCTGTTGGGAGAAGCTTGCCTGTTTCCCCGTTATACCCAGGCTAATGTTTCGAGGATCGCTGCCTACCAGGGATTTGAGAACTTCGAGGCGGCGGAGAAGCAAGAAAAAGGCGTCCTGTTGCTCACCGCTCATCTTGGGGCATGGGAGGTCGGCTCCTTCTTCCACTCGTTGCAGGGACATCCCATGCAGATCGTGGTCCGACCTCTGGATAACCCCTACGTTGATGCGCTGGTCACGCGCTATCGCGGATTGCACGGCAATACCATGATCAGCAAACAGGAGTTTGCGCGCGGCCTGATCGCTGCCATGCGCAGGAATGAAACCGTCGGCATTTTGATGGATACCAACATGACGCCGCCGCAAGGCGTCTTCGTGGACTTCTTCGGCATTCCTGCTTGCGCGGCCAGCGGACTGGCGCGCATCGCGTTGTACACTAGCGCCAGCGTGGTCCCAGCCTTCACCATTTGGGACCCGGTGCTGCGCAAGTATCGCGTGGAGTTCGATCGTCCGGTGGAGCTGGTGCGCACGGGCAATGACGATGCCGACGCGGTGGCCAACACCGCCAGATTCACTCAGATCATCGAAGGCTACATTCGCCGCTATCCTGACCAGTGGCTGTGGGTGCATCGCCGCTGGAAGACGCGGCCGGCCGGTGAGCCGGGGTTGTACTGAAGCAGGGGCCAGCGGCCAGTTTCAAGTTTCGAGTTTCAAGTTTCAAGCACGCGCAGCTGCGTCGAAGTGAGGCGCCCAGAGTTGCGCTACAAACGCGAGCAACTTTCGGTTCCTGCCCTGCCCTCGTGAACTCGAAACTTGAAACTCGAAACTGACGCACCTATAACTGCTACATGCCACACACCCTGCAAGCATTGGCGGAGTCTATCGCCGCGCGGCTCATCGGCGACGGCAGCATCGAAGTCACGAAAGTCGCCAGCATTGAGCAGGCGCAACCCGGCGATCTGGTATTCGTTCAGGATGAGAAAGATCTTGGCCGGGCCGTGGCGTCACGCGCCAGCGCCGTAATCGCCGGTGAGTTTGCCGCTTCCTTGGCCGGCAACAAGCCGCTGCTGATTTCTGACAATCCCCGGCTTGCCTTCTGCGGAGCGGGCGTGCTGCTGCATCCCCCCAAGACCTATCCGCCCGGCGTGCATCCAACGGCTGTCGTCCATCCATCGGCGAGAATCGCTCCGACCGCAGCCGTCGATGCTCACGCTGTGATTGAAGCTGACGCAGTGATTGGCGAGCGCTCGCACATTGGCGCGAACTGCGGCATCGGCGAGGGCGTGGTGATCGGCGATGACTGCGACCTGTATCCTTGCGTAGTCATCTACCAGGGTACGACGCTGGGCCGCCGCGTTGTCGTGCACGCCGGCTCGGTGCTCGGCTCGGACGGCTTTGGATTTGTGCGCGACGAGACATACGGGCGTTATCAGAAGTTTCCCCAGATCGGGGAGCTCGTGATCGGGGATTATGTCGAGATCGGCGCCAACTGCACCATCGATCGTGGCGCGCTGGACAAGACCGTGATTGGTCCCGGAACGAAGCTGGACAATCTGGTGCATATCGGCCACAACGATGTTGTCGGGGCGAACGTCGTCATCGCCGCGCAGACCGGCGTTTCCGGCAGCTCGGAGATCGGCGACGGCTGCGTCATCGGCGGACAGGTGGGCATTGGCGATCACGCCAAGGTTGAGGCGGGGACGATGCTGGGCGGACAAGCCGGCATCCTGCCGCACAAAGTCCTGCGCGGTAAAGGCGTGCTGTATTGGGGAACGCCAGCGCGCCCGATTCGCCAGTACCTGAAGGAACTCGGCGTGCTCTCGCGTCTGGCCCGTAAGAAGGAGCGAGAACGCTAGCGCCTTTAGCTCGTTGCTCGTCGCTAGTTGCTCGTAGCTAACATGGCAATCGTCGTCGTCGGTGGACATTCTCGCAGCGTGGGCAAGACCAGCGTGGTTGCCGGCCTCATCGCCGCCTTGCCTGAATTTCACTGGACGGCCATGAAGATTACGCAGTACGGCCATGGCATCTGCTCGGCCAATGGAAAGCTCTGTGATTGTGCGACCGACGATCACTCCTGGGCGGTCACGGAAGAACGCGACCGCAGCGGCGAGAGCGATAGCTCTCGGTTCCTGGTTGCGGGCGCTGCCCGCTCACTTTGGGTACGCACCCGCCAAGGCATGCTGGCCGAAGCCATGCCGAGAGTCCGCAAAGAGTTGGCTGCTGCCGACAATGCCATGCTCGAATCCAATAGCGTGATGCGTTTTCTTCGCCCCGATCTGTATCTCACCGTGCTCGACGCCGCTACGGCCGACTTCAAAACCTCAGCGCTGCAGTTTCTCGATCGCGCCGATGCTGTGATTCTGCACGAAGAGACCGACCAAATCGCCTGGAAGAACATTTCGCTGAAACCAGTGGCCGCCAAGCCAATGTTTCGTATCCGGCCGCCGCAGTACGTCACCCCTGAGCTGGTCGAGTTTGTGCGGAGAAAGCTGCAGTTGGCACTTAGCACTTAGCAATTGGTGATTAGCGTCAGCGCCAGACGGCATTAATCTCGCCTTGGCCAAATGCCAAATGCCAAATGCTAAGTGCGAGAAGTCCGAAGGACGCCCGGTCAGCTAGAATCGCCGCAGTAGCCAACTTTGGACGTGACCACCTCAACTCGACGCTTCGAAGTGCTGTTCGATCACGCTGAACCCAGCCCAATCGACGATGTTGCCTATGCGCCCTACGGCAACCTCGGTTTCCCTCCTCCGCCGATTGACCGTCCTTGGATCTATACCAACTTCGTCCAATCGCTCGACGGCATTACGTCCTTTTTGGGAAGCCATGCCTCTGGCGGCGAGATTTCGCAGTCGCGCGAGGACCGCTGGCTGATGGACCTGCTGCGCGCCCATGCCGATGGATTGCTGATGGGAATGAATACCCTGCGCGAGGAGCAGCGCCTGCGTGGGCCCGACAGCCGCGGCATCGTCTTCCAAGTTGCCGAACCTGCATTGCGGGAGTTGCGCCGTAAGCTCGGCAAGGGCCGCGAGCGAAACATTTTCGTCACCAGCGCGGCCAATCTTGACCTGTCGCGGCACAAGGTCTTCGACGGCGATGTAGTCGATGCAGTGATCCTCACCTCGCCGGCTGGCGCTGAGCGGCTGCGTGCGCAGGGTGAACATCCACAGGTTGCCATCCTTGCCGCCGGTGACGGGGAAAACTTCAATCTGCCGCGGGCGATTTCCAAACTGCGTGAGGAGTTTCAAGTTCAGTATCTGCTGTGCGAGGGAGGCCCAACACTGTATGGCAGCCTGGCGCGCGCCGATCTGGTGGACGAGAAGTTCATGACAATCTCGCCTATCGAAGTGGGGCAAGTCGTCCCGCCGGAACAGGAACGGCTCCCGGCCGAGCAGACCATCCCCGTGCTCCTGCGCCCGACCGTATTCGGCGGTCTCGGCTTCACCCGCGAACTCATCACCCGTTGGACCTGGATGAGTTGCCGCAAGGCCGGCGATCACCAGTTCAACCGGTATCGGAGAATCAGGGCATAGGTTCTACTTCACCATCTCCAGCGCGCCGGCAGCGCGATTCAAGGCTCCAGTCAAAATCTGCAACTGCTGTTTGGTGAGCGCAAGGTCCTTGTTCTCGATGGCCTCGTTCACGCCGGGAATCACCACCGCCGCGTATCCGGCATGCTCACCCGGCGCATAGATGACGTGCTTGAACCAGGGACGGTCGGGCAGGCCGTCGATGAGGAAAGCACGCTCTGTACTGCGCAGCACCAGGTTCAACACACCCGGATCGCCGATCGAATTAGCCTGTAACTTCATGAGCACCGCCCCAGCCTTTTGCAGCCGCTCGGCCGCTTTCGTTGCATCCGAGAACGATGGCGCCTGTTCCCCGAACGCCGTGCTGGCTCTTTGCTCGGCAGCCTTCACATACTCGCCGATTTCCTTGCCGTACTCCTCATAGTCCAGTGGCAGCACATCGGTCGACGCCATGCGGATGGCTTCCAGCCCATACACGCGAGCCATCTGCTGTTCGTAGACAAACGTTGGGTCGGCAAACTTGGTGAACCAGGCTAAGTCGTCAAAGGCGGAGTGGTAAACGCCATACGGCCCTTTGGATCCGATGTCCGCCGATGGCACGCCCAGATGCTGCAAAAAGGCGGTGTAATCGGAGCCGCCGCCCAAGTCGCCAACCTGAACATCGGCTGTTCCGACAGCGGCCGGCTCGCGGCTGGGAGCCGGCGTCATCAATGTCTCCGTACGGTCCCTGTCTGTCTTTTCATGCTCGTCAGTCGCTGCCTTCCACTGGTCGTAGACACTGCCGCCCTTGGGACTGGGCACCGACTTCGCCACATCACGCAGATACTGCTTCAAGCTGGGCACCGCTGAGGCGCCGAAGTCCGGGCCTGACACGGCGATATCCATATTGAAGTAGGCAACTGCTCTTGACAGCTCTTTGGCGTGCTGCTCGGCGAATTCGGTCGAGCCGATCAGGCCTTCTTCTTCTCCATCCCAACTGGCAAAGACCAGGGTGCGCTTAGGACGCCATCCCGCTTTCAGCAGCTCTCCAACGCCGTGCACCGCTTCCAGTTGCGCTGCCGTCCCGCTGCTGGGATCGACCGCGCCGTACACCCAGGCATCACGATGGTTGCCCGTAATCACCCACTCGTTGGGCATATACGATCCGCGAACCATTCCAATCACGTCCCAAATCGTGGTGAACTGGTAATTCTGTTTGACCGCCAGGTGTACCTTCACCGGTCCGGGGCCAACGTGATAGGTGAAGGGCAGCGCTCCCTGCCAGCTCCGCGGCGATTCGGGGCCGCCGAGGTTCGCCAGGATCGGCGTAGCGTCCGCATACGACAACGGAGTCACGGGAATCTTCGGCAGATCAGTCGCATCCTCGGGCGCTATCCGCTTGCTCTCCGGCAGCTCGGGTACAGAGGCTATGTCTGGCGTTGTCGGATCGCCCGGATAGCGGAACAGATACTGTACCGACCCGCGTTGCACCCCGGTATCCGGGCGCCACGGCCCTTTGGGATATTTGTCACCTTTGAAGTAGCCGTCGTCCCAGGGATCGGAATAGAGTATGACAGCCGCAGCTCCATATTGTGCGGCCAGGAACACTTTGACTCCGCGAAAGACCTCGCCGTAGCGGATGATGACGATCTTGCCTTTCACATCGATGCCCACCTCCTGAAGTTTCTTGAAGTCGTCAGCCCGTCCATAATTCGCATAGACCACGTCGGCGGTCACCTCGCCCGACGGAGAATACTCATTGAAGGCAGGCAAAATTCTGGGGTCCTTCTGGAACGGGTCGCCGCTGACGCGCTCGGGCGAAGGCCCATGCATCACCACGCCCGCTGGTGCAACCACATCGACGCGAATGTCCAGCGGCAATGCCATCCAGACCTTATATGTCTGGATGGAGGCATCGAGCCCGGCAGCGGTGTACTGCTGAAGTACGTATTGCGCAGTGAGGCGATCTTCGGGCGACCCGGCCACGTGTGGCGCGGCCGTCAGAATCTGGAGGTGCTGCTTCGCCAACTTTGGATCAGGAACTGCCAGAAAGATCTTTTCCGCTCGCAGTTCCGCCGCCGGATTGCGATAGCCGAAGATCTTGTCAGGGGGAGTGAATGGCGCGGTGGCCGCTTTCTGCTGGCCCGTAGACGGCGCACTCTGTTGGGTCGTGGCAAAAGGCAAGAGCGTGAGAAAGCACAGGACAGCTATGACCGAACGGAACAATGAGTTCTCCTCCGGAGAATACTCGCGGCTGCTTCAGGAAACCGCAGGAGTTAGCAGATTACATCATAGAGGTAGCTAAGGAAACGTGACTTGTCCTCGTATTCGGTGCGGCCGGCTTCTCAGATTGACAGGATGGCCGCCTATTTCCTAGAGTTACAGCCATGGAAGTTCATTTCACACCAGAGCAAGAGGCGCAGCTTTCGCAGGCTGCCGCTCATCTCGGTAAGAACGCCGAGCAGTTGGTAAAAGATGCCGCCATTCGCTTGCTGGAGGAAGATATCGCGTTTCGCGCCGCTGTGTGCAAAGGCATCGAGCAAGCGGACCGGGGTGAGTTCATCGAAGAAGAAGAAATGGACGTTCGTGTTAAACGGATGTTCGAGCGGTGATGCGTCTTCGTTGGACGCCTGCCGCAGCTGACGATTTGGAGCACATCAAAGACTACCTAATAAAGCATCATCCCCACCTTGCACAATCAACAATACTGAAACTATACGATGGCGTGCGTTCCTTGAAGACGATGGCATATCGCGGTCGCGTTGGACGCGAGGAGGGTACTCGAGAGTTGGTGTTTACGCCTCTTCCCTACGTAGCTGTGTATCGCGTGAAAGAACAGACGATCCAAGTCCTGCGAATCTTCCACGGGGCGCAAGAGCGACCTTGAGCATTGTGCGCGGGCCATCCCCGCGAAACTCACCTTCGAAAATCCCCACGTGAGCGTAAGGTGGCCCGCACTCCTGGTTGCCGGCATCGCCGGAACTCTGCCAAACTAGCCAGTTCTCGGAGTCACTTATGGAACGCGAGTTCTCGGCTGGCGGCGTGGTCTTACGCAAGATGCGTGGCCGTTGGTTCCTGGCCGTCATCGAACCACACATGGAGCGCCCGAAAAAAGTGCCATTGAAATCCAGCCGCCAGAGTAAGAAAGGTCCGCCTGCAATCATCGCGTTGCCGAAGGGCGCCATTGACCATGGCGAGAAACCCGAGCAGACCGCGCTGCGCGAAGTCGAAGAGGAGACCGGGCTTCGCGCCGAACTGGTCAGCAAGCTTGCCGACATCAAATACGTGTACCTGCGGAATTGGGGCGATCAAGCCCGCGTCTTCAAGATCGTCAGCTTCTATCTGCTGCTGTATCGCTCGGGAAGACTGGGCACCATTTCGCCGGAGATGCGTGTCGAAGTGCGGCGCGCTTTCTGGATACCCCTCGACAAGGCCGCCGCGCTCCTCAGCTATAAAGGCGAACGGGAAGTCGCCGGCAAAGCGCAACACTATGTTGCCGCCCATCCCGACATAGCAGCGCCCGCTGCTGACGCCTCTGGTTGAGCGCGTAAAGACCGGCGAAGTCGCCGCGACAGTCATCCTTGTAATTTTCGAGGCATCCCGACGGTCTTGTCTTCCCCTCACTTTGGCGGAATCCAACTCATAACCCATTGTGATCCAATGGGTTGGGTCGCGAGTTGCCTTTTTTACTCGCCTCCAGCAAATCGGGCAGTTTATCTGCAAATTTGTCTTGACTGAATGAGGATTCATTCATTACTATCTAGCTAATTTAATACGGCGCGCGCCGTTGCCATCCTCACCCCACATCTTACGGCGCGCGCTGCTTGTATTTTGAGCCGTTTTGTATGCCAGTGTTCGTTACCAGGAGAGCTGTGTCGAGGGTCTTCCCAGAAGAAACACCGCAGCGATTCTGTATTTCACTCCACCAAAGTCATGTCAGAGCACGCCTTTGCGGCAGATTGAGACGTTAGCGGGAATTATAGTCAGACCCCTTCAGGTTGGTCTGCGCGGAGTCATTTAGATCTCATGCTAAGACGGATTGAGAAAGTCGCGGTTCTGGGCGCAGGCACCATGGGCGCTCGCATTTCCGCCCACCTGGCCAATGCCGGTGTTCCTTCGTATTTGCTCGATATCGTTCCTCCTGATGCCGACGGCCCGGCGCGCAACCGCATTGCTGCCGTCGGTCTGGAAGCTGCGGTGAAATCCAAGCCCGCTGCCTTCTTCGAGCCATCGCTCGCCCGGCTTGTAACCATCGGCAACTTCGAAGACGACCTGCACAAGCTGGCCGATGTGGACTGGATCATCGAGGCCGTTGTCGAAGATCTGGAGATCAAGCGCAGCCTGCTGCGCAAGATTGCAGCGATTTGCAAGCCCGGTACGATCATCACCACTAACACCAGCGGCCTGCCTGTCGCCAAAATCGTCGAAGGCTTCCCTGACGACTTCCGCCGCCACTGGTTTGGCACGCACTTCTTCAATCCCCCGCGCTACATGCGGCTGCTGGAGTTGATTCCCACGCCCGATGCCGATCCTGCTGCGATGGAAGCCATCGCCCACTTCTGCGATCTGCAAATGGGCAAGGGCGTGGTCCATGCCAAGGACACGCCGAACTTCATCGCCAATCGCATCGGAACGTTCTCCGCGCTGAATGTTATGCGCCTGATGCAGGAGATGGACCTCAGCGTCGAGGAAGTGGACGCGCTAACGGGAACCGCTGTCGGCTGGCCGAAGATGGCGACATTTCGCCTGACCGATCTCGTCGGCCTCGACATCCTGGGACACGTGGTGCGCAACGCGACAACCAACATTCACGACGAGCGCAGCGACCTGAAGCTGCCGGATTTCTTCCTCCAGATGCTGGAGCGCAAGTGGCTCGGTGACAAAACCAAGGGCGGCTTTTATCGCAAGAGCAAGAAGCCGGACGGCCAGAAGGAAATTTTCGCGCTGGACTGGAAGACGATGGAGTATCGCCCGTCGCAGCGGCCCAAGTTCCCCGCGCTGGAGATGGCCAAAACGGTCGAGGACCTGCCGGAGCGGCTGAGGATGCTGCTGGCGCCGTCGAAGGACAAGGCCAGCGTGTTTCTCTGGTCGGCTCTGTCGGATCTCTGGACCTACGCCGCCAATCGCATTGGCGAGATCGCTGACTCGGTGGTCGAGATCGACCGTGCCATGAAGCTGGGTTTCAATTGGGAAATGGGACCGTTCGAGCTGTGGGACGCCGCCGGTGTCGCCAAAACCGTCAAGCGCATGCAAGTGGAAAACAAGCCGGTCTCGCCCAACATCGAGAAGCTGCTGGCTTCAGGTCATGAAAAGTGGTACGCCGACGATCCTAAGGCGGCCAGCGGACGCGCGTACTTCGATGTGTGCAGTGGTCACATTCACCCCGAAAAGGTTCCGGAGGGAGTCTGGTCGGTGGTGGTCGCGAAGAAATCCGGATTGGTGGTCAAGAAGAATGCGGGCGCATCGCTGGTCGATATCGGCGACGGCGTCGGTTGCATCGAGTTCCATTCGAAGATGAACGCCCTGGGCGGCGACATCGTGCAGATGATCTCGCAGACGCTCAAGCCGGGCGGTGCCGGCGACGACTTCGACGCCTTCGTCATCACCAATGACGCCGCAAATTTCTCCGTCGGCGCCAACATCATGATGTTGCTGATGGCGGTGCAGGAAGAAGAGTGGGACGAAGTCGATCTCGCCATCCGCCAGTTCCAAGGCATGACCCAGGCAATCAAGTTCTCGCCGAAGCCGGTGGTGGTGGCGCCGTTCGGCATGGCGCTCGGCGGCGGAGCGGAAATCACGCTGCACGCGGCCGCACGTCAGCCGCACGCCGAACTTTATGCGGGGCTGGTCGAAGTTGGCGTTGGCCTGCTACCCGGCGGCGGAGGCTGCAAAGAAATGACGCTGCGCGCGCTCGACAAGGCATATCACATCCGGCCTGCCGGTCGCGGCGAGAGCGTCGAGCTGATGGAAGCCATGAAGCAGGCCTTCGAAACGGTCGCCATGGCGAAGGTCTCCATGTCCGCCTTCGAGGCGCGCAATCTCGGATTCCTTTCCACCGGCGACGACATCACTATGAATCGGGAGCGCGTGCTGACCGACGCGAAAGAACGCGCGCTGGAGCTGGCGCACGAAGGCTATCGCGCGCCGGTGCCCCGCGCTGATATTCCCGCGCCCGGCGAAAGCATTCTGGCGACGCTGAAGCTGGGCGTGCACATCATGCACGAAGGCGAGTTCATCACCGATCACGAAGTCAAGATCGGCAACAAAGTCGCTGAGGTGCTGTGCGGCGGCGCGGTGAATCCGGGGACGCTGGTCAGCGAGCAGTATCTGCTCGACCTGGAGCGCGAGGCCTTTAAGTCACTCTGCGGGGAGAAGAAAACGCAGGAGCGGATTCAGTACACTTTGAAGACCGGGAAAACGCTGAGGAATTAGCTATAGCCATGGCCATCGACAACGAACTCGATCAGATAAAGCTGCAATACCCTGAGCGATCAGAGAATCCGGGGCTCGAGGTAACGATGAAGCTGCTGTCTGGCCTAGCTCCGGTTGGCCCTGTGATCTCTATCATCCAAAGCCTTCGCGATCACTTTTCCTGGGAGTATGCGATTCGCAGACTCGAAATTCTTTTCAAGGCTTTGGACGAAGAGGTTCGGCGGCAGGGGAAAACGATCGAGGAAGTGAAAGAAAGACTGGAAACACCAGAAGCCCTCGAAAGCATCATCCGAGCGGTCAGCATCACGATTCAAACTTCGAATGAGTGGAAGATTGAGCAATTCGGAGCTGTATTAGGGCACGAGGCGGCTTCTGGTGATCCGAAGGGATGGGATGAGGCATCGGCGTTAGTCGAGGACTTGTCGAGATTAACGGACGAGGACGTCAAGATATTGGGGCTTCTGGTGCACCATCAGTCTGAATTTGTCGAATCCAGTCACAGCGAAAGACAGTACAACAACTTGGTTCAATCCATGAAGCAGATATTTTCAGAGCTGGAGCACAGGCACATCGGCCGCGGCGATTTCTACTCACACGCCTTCAGGCTTGTTGGATTCGGATTGGCTGTTCCATTGAACTTCAATCCCTCGGCAATGGGCCCTCAGGATCAAGGCGTAGCAGTTACGCTTCGGGGGGTTCGATTGACGCAAATCTTGGGAGCCCAAGCCCGAAGGGCGGCATAACCTAGCCCAGGACGGAGCGCAGCGGAGTCCTGGGTGGGCTGGAAAAGAAGTCCGAGTCCCGTAGGGACGGCAGAGGTATCAAGTGGATTCGAGCGCGTTGAGGCCCGGTTACGAAGAGATGTCTAAGGACGCCGAACACGAGGCGGAGGCGCTGGAATGGTGCGAAGCGCTAATCAGGGATGCACACTCCGACCTCGATGGGGAGAACCGCAGGTCCCTCCGCTCGGGCTGGAGCCCTCGGTCGGGATGACAAATAATTTGAGTAGATGCACCGGCGCACTTGAGGGCGCACCCCTTCGGGAACGCCATGGACACCAATTCGTTTTGGCTAATTGCTAGCTGCTAATTGCTGGGGTTAATCATGCGTGACGTTGTACTCGTATCCGCCGTCCGGACGCCGGTCGGCAAGGCTTATAAAGGAACCCTGCGGGCGACTCGTCCCGACGATCTGGCCGCGACGGCCATCAAAGGCGCGCTGGAGCGCGTCCCTGCACTCGATCCCAAAGAGATTGAGGACG
>JBEKQY010000027.1:0-22898 GCA_049519235.1 Candidatus Korobacteraceae bacterium
GCCGTTCTGGTCCTTCGACATCATTGGGCACGCCTTGCCGTCCTTGCCTTGGCAGCAATTGCCGTCTTTGCAGCAAGCCGCACCTTTGGCGCAGCAGGCCGAGTCCTTGCCGCAACATGCCATCTTGCCGTCTGCCTGGTCATGATTACAGCAGGCGCAGGTTTTGGCATTGTCGCCGGTAGGAGTTGGAGTTGTTTGAATTGTGCTCTGGGCCATCAGCGCCAGGGCCATGACAAGCGTGCTTAAAACTACAAAAGCTTTCGATTTCATAGTGTCCTCAGAATTCTGGTAATGCGGACATACAGGTTCGCTGCGATGCTGAATACAGCGGCAGACATTACTGCCGAGCGGAGTCAACCAACGTGTTCTGAGGAGGTCTAGATCCGAAGATCGGTCTTCTCGTCGAAGACGAGCTTGGTGAAGGGCGGGGATGTGCCGAACCAAAGTCCTTCGCGTGGCGGCGACGAAACCAGAACCGGACCCGCAGTTGTGTGAGCGGTGAGATCCACCGGTGTGCGCGATACGATGAGGAACGCCAGGGGTCGCGCAGGCTGATCGCTCAGCGTGCAGCAATCCGGGCGGTGATCCAGAGGAAGAAGAGCCACGGCTGGGTACGAAGTGCATCCGGGCTTGGAGCTAACGTGCCGCGGGCAACAACCTGGTGACATGGCGTGCATCGCAGCAGCGGTCGCACGGTGCAGATGCGACATGTGGGCACGACACTGGCGACCGTTATCGGAAGTCTGAACGGTCGCTACTCCAGTTTCAGCCCAAAGCACCAAGGCGATCGCCAAGATGAGCGATGACGCCTTCCGAATTTGTTGCCCTGAACTCATCGTCACTCAATTATTGCGGATAGCCCATAAGGAGTCTGTGATGCGTATCACGTTGCGCTTATTAGACGGATCACCGTCCAAACGGTAATCTTTCGCTGCAAGTTTGACCGCCGCGGGCAAAATGGCGATACTGGTGCGCTGTTGAGCGAGTTACGCAGTACATTCGTAGAGAGGTAGAGAAAGGAGATATGGTGAGACGATCGGCGCTGTTGCTCATGGCGATCGTGGCAGGTTGCACTCTAGTCAAGGCTGTTCCCCAAGCTGGACCGACTGGTCCGCAAGCGACGCAGGGGGCCTCCGACGGCAAGATCAGCGTTGCGGCGGTGTGGCAGCCGCCCCAGGACTTCCTCAGCAAGGCCCACTTGACGTGCGACAAGGGCGCGGGGCCGGCGAGCTTTACCCAATGCTTCATGAATCAGATGGCGGCAACGGGAGCGCCTGCCGATGCCGTCAGCTTCACCCGCATGCTGTATCAGCAGAACGGCGGGCTGGTGGGAATCATGACTGGTTTCCAGAAATACGGCCCAGTGGACGCGGCGCAAGTGTTCTATCCGCTGCGCGCCAACGACAATTATGGGCTGCTGTTGGTGAACGGCGATCCTAAGATTCTCGACGTCGACAATCTGCCCAAGCTCGACCGCACGGCGATGGAACAGAACCCGATGTTCCAAGCGGTGAAACAAAAGTTTCCCGGATCCGATATCTGGCCGGGTGACCGCAGTAGCAGCGCCCCGTGGCCGCGGGTGCAGCCGATGGCCGCTGGAGGGACCGAATTCATCGTGACCTATCCGCTTATCAATGGATGCCATGCCTGCCAGCACGTCGGTCTGGCCCGCTTCGGATGGGACTTCGATGCCAGCGGAAAATTCCTAAGGACCGTGTACATACCCACGCCGCCGCCGCCGAAGATCCTGCCGCGGCCGCACACGCCACCATCTTCGTCGCCATCGCAGCAACCGCCGCAACCGTGAGGCACAAGCGAAAATAAAATCCCGGCCGCAGCAAATGAGGCTTGGGCACGTGGATGTACCGCGGCGAAGAACGTTCCACTATGAAGGTCCCTGGCTGGGGCCGAGCAAACTCTTTCGACGGCAAAGCGAGTCGCTTGGCTCAGCCCTCCCGCGGCTGACATCTTGATGCGAGCTCGCAGAGCTTCCCCGGCGGGTCTGCTAAACTCCATTCGCTATCCAAACAGACCATAGGGGGACGTATGCGGAGATTATTGGGGTTGCTTGGGGTCGTCACGCTGGCCACATTCGGCTTTGGACAAGCGACGCCGGTAAACATCGGCCCATCCGCGGTGTGGCAGCCGGGCAATGCCTTCTTGTCCAACGCCCACGCGGCATGCGACAAGGTATCGCCGTCGCTGAAGTTCGCCCAGTGCGTGATCGACCAGATGCCCAAGGCGGGAGCCTCTGCCGATGCCGTGAGCTTCACCCGCGAACTCTACAAGCAATCCGGCGGCGAAGTTGGCATCATGACCGGCTTTCAGGCAGTTGGCCCGGTCGACATTGCCTGGATAACGTATCCCCTGCGCTCCACGTACGGCCTGCTGCTGGTCAACGGCCAGCCGCGAATCATCAATGCCGAAAACCTGAAGCTTCTCGATCAGAAGGGCATGCAGCAAAGCTTCCAGTTCCAGAGCTTGCAGAATCAGTTCCCCAAGGTCAACCTGTGGCCGGGTGACCGCGACGGCAAGACTTGGCCCAACTCGCAGACGGGCCCCAAGGGCGGCTTGCAGTTCATCATCGGCTATCCGCTGCGGAACGGCTGCCAGACTTGTGCCCACGCGGGGTTTGCCCTGTTCACCTGGAACTTCAATCGCGGTGGGAGGTTCATGGGAACGACGTTTCTGGGGATGACACCGCCGCCCATCACCCAGCCAAGTCAGGGAACTGCGCCGCAGTAGCGAGCGCGAGTTTCCAGTTTCGAGTTTCCAGTTTCGACTTCAAGCCACTGGATACTTGATCAGAGCTTCCTTCGGCGCTGGATCACAATCTGTCCGCCTCTGCTTGAATCCTCTTCCATGCCTGCCGGACGTGCCGTTCCTCCGTGTTCGTTTGGCCAACACAGAAGCGCAAGGTGAATCGCCCATCCAGGCGCGTGTGGGTGAGGTAGAGATCGCCGCTGCGATTCAGGCGGTTCATCAACTCTTCATTACTTGTGTCCCCGTTGCGATGACGGAAGCAAACCAGATTCAGCGGCGCCGGGGCGGCCACTTCGAAGCGCTCGTCCTGCTTCACCCATTCGAGGAACTGCTGCGCCATTGCGATATGCTGACGCACGTGAAATTGCAGCCCTTCGACGCCGTAATAGCGAATCACGAACCACAGCTTCAGCGAGCGAAAGCGCCTTCCCAGCGGTATGTGCCAATCGCGATAGTCGAACACCTCGCCCGATTCGGTCGCCTGATTGCGCAAGTATTCCGGCAAGATGCTTAAAGTGTCTATCAGCGCCTTGCGATCGGCGACATAGAAGCAGTTGCAGTCGAAGTTGGTGAACATCCACTTGTGGGGGTTGAAGGTGTAGCTGTCGGCGAACTCAATCCCATCCTGTATGTAGCGAAATTCGGGACACAAGGCAGCCGTTCCCGACATGGCAGCGTCCACGTGGAACCATAGATGGTTGTCGCCGCAGATTGCGCCCAGAGCCGGCAGAGGGTCCAGCGCATTGGACGAAGTTGTTCCTACGGTCGCGGACACGAAGAACGGAACTAACCCGGCCTCGCGGTCCTGCGCGATCTGTTTTGCCAGCGCGTCGGGCCGCATGGCAAAGCGGTCGTCCACTGCGATGAGACGCAGGTTTTCCACGCCGATGCCCGCGACCATGGCGGCCTTCTCGATCGAGGAGTGAGCCTGATTCGATGTATAAGCCACCAGTTGGCCATTGCATCCGTGGCGGTTACTGCGATAGTTTGTAGCGCGCTCGCGGGCCGCCAACATGGCGCATAGCGAAGAACTGGAAGCCGTGTCCTGGATCACCCCGCCACCGGAACCATTAGACAAGAATTTCTTCGGCAGTCCCAACATCGGCACCAGCCAATCCAGAACGTGAGTCTCCAATTCCGTACAAGCGGGACTGGTGGCCCAAAGCATTCCTTGGACTCCCAGAGCTGAAGAAAGCAGGTCCCCAAGAATCGCCGGGCCCGAGGCATTAGCGGGAAAGTAGGCAAAGAAATTGGGCGACTGCCAATGGGTTATTCCAGGAAGGATAACTTTGCTTATGTCCCGTAAAATTGTGGCGAAATCTTCGGTTTGCTGGGGAGCGTCGCGCGGCAGCTTCTCCCGAATTTCGCCCGGTTTTACCTGTGATAAGACGGGCAGAGTCTCGATCTCTTCGTAGTACTCTGCGATCCAGTCCACCATGGCGTGTCCGTATTCGCGGAACTGGGCTGGGGTCATGTGGTAGCTTTTATTCGTCACTGGAGGTTCCTCTTTCTAGCCGGATGCAGTGGAAATTCGGGGAAGGGAGCTTGGCGTCAATCAAAACTGCTGTCCCTAATTTCCCATTAAAACCGCACATTGGAAGCATGGCTCTCCTCTAACCTAGGTGCCAGAACCTGCTACCACCTCAACTCGGCAATCACGAAATAAAGCTCTTTCACATTAAAATTATCGGCACTATTTTAATCCTACTGTTACACTAGTCTGGGGTTTAAAGCAGGTCGAAAGGAGAAGCATGGATATTCAGAACATACTCAATGATCTCAAGAGAGAGCGCGACCGTCTGCATCGGGCCGTTTTGGCTCTGGAAGGAGCGGGGGCTGGGCCGCGTCGCCGCGGTAGGCCGGCAGGCAGCACGACTGCGAGTGCGGGCAAACGTCCACGCCGGCATATGAGCGCTGCCGCCCGTAAACGCATCTCTGAGATGATGAAGCTGCGTTGGGCCGAGCGGAAACGGAAGGCGAAGTCCTAGCGTCATACTTGTGCTGTCCGGGCCATCGCACGGCAATTCCCCTTAGATGCCACTCTTTGTTGAGTGGCATTTTAGGTTTGCGGCCTAAGCAAGCTCGTTCGCCCCGATGGCGGCTTGGTCGCAGTATCCCTACAGGATGGACAATCTCGTCCATGAGATTTTCTTAAAAATCCGTGTAGTCCGAACTATGACGGGAGGAATCCCGACTTAGAGATTCCTCCCCGTCAACCACCGTCTAGAAGTGGAATCCGAGCTGCGCTGTCAAGGCGCGTGGTGTGACGTAGTGCGTGCCGCTGAACGTTGAAAGGAAGTTGTAGAGGGCGTAGTTGTTTGCCAGGTTAATCGCTGTGAATTGTAGACTCCACTTGTACTTGTCCCCTTTGAAGAGATTATCATCGCCGATCGAGAGATCGAAAAGGCTGCGCTGCGCGATGCGTGGCGGGTTCTTATCGTCGTTTTCAGTTCCTGGCGCCGGGACCCGGGTCAGGGTAGAACTGAATTCCGATGCCGGACAGATAAAAGGCAGCGGACTTGTTGGCGTGGCGTGCACACCATTACAGGTGAATCCAGCCTGAAACTCCTGGTCCGCGGTCAGCGGGATTCCCAGGACATCGACCATTTCGATGGCTGGCAGACCGTTGAGCATGGTCGATTGTGGGCAATCGTTGCCCGGGCCGATTCCGTAACATGGCACGTTGCCAGCTACCAGTCCACTGTCAAAGCGCCAGTTGAAGCCAATCCATGGGGCTATGCGCTTCCAGGGTGTCTGATATTGCAGGTGTGTGGTTTGATTAAAAGCCTCGTCATGGTCGATACGGAAAACTCCCGAGGGCGCCAGGGGAGCGGCTCCAGCTCCGCCGACCTGCGGGGTAAAGAACCGGGCGGCAACGCTGGACATTACTACCAGCGCGCTGAAGCCATGGTTGACCGGCATGCTGGCGCGAATGGCAAAGCCGGGAATTTTGGACTTAGTCCATTCGATGGGGAACGTGATGGGCGTGTCGCCCAGCACGCTGAAGTCGTAGGCGTTGTGCGTGTACTTCCAGATGTATTCGCCATCGATGACCAGGTAGCGTCCAAAAGCTTGTTGTAAACCGGCGTGGAATTCATTGCGATAGCCCGGAGCTAATCGCGTCAACGAAGTCGATGAGCAGGCTAGTAGGGGATTGAGGACCGGGTTGCCGCATCCCAAGCTGGAGAGAATCAGATTCTCATTGAAAGGAGTCTCCAGCGTGCGAGCATAAGAGATGCGCAGCACGGTGCTGGTCTTCGCAATGTTGTAGGAGATTCCCACGCGCGGCTCTGCCTGGTTCGCGGTGGTAAGCCCGTTGTAAAAATCGCCGCGGATACCCAGGTTGAAGGCCCAATGGTTCTTGGTAATGGTGTCCTGCACGTACATTGCGAGTTCCTTGACATCAGTATGACCGACGAATGGAAATAGAGTTCCTCCGCGCGTCAGGTCATAGGGCAGCAGGGTGGGGTTGAACAAGGGAATGTACACGGAGTTGGGCGCGTTCGGGTTGGTAGCTATGTTTGGCTGGAACCCGGCTCCCGCGCATTGCGATGGATTGGTAAAACCGTTGACCGGAAAGCCGCTGCTATTCAGGCATGGCGCATTGTAGGTCGGATCGATAATCCCGAGCTGATCATTCTCATTCAGGAGTGTCTGCTCGTAGGTAATACCGGCCTTGATGTTGTTAATGCCCTTCGTGTAAGTGATGTTGGCGAGAGCGCCGGCATTGAGAAGCGAACGTTGCTGGGCGACGGTTTGTCTCTGGAGGTCGGGAGCGCCAAGATCGTCGAAAGGGTCGCCGCTGGGGTAGTAGTTATAGGCGTCGCGCCGCACGAAGCCGGTGAGATTGAAAACAGCTTCGTTGCTAATGGTGTGGGTCCAGGTGGGCGCTATGTTAAAGGTCAGGATTTGGGAGCGTTGATCGGTCGGGCCCAACGGGACACCTGTCAAAGGGTTCAACTCGACAATGCCATTGATGTCGTGAAACTGCTGATCGTACGAATTGGGGGTTTGAAACCAGGAGCGGGTGAAGCCAAAATTGAAATGCAGCGCGTCTTTGCTGGAGAGCACGTAGTCGACGCGGTCGAACAGGTTCTCTTCGTTGCCCTTGTCGTGCATCACGACAAATTCCGGCGGATCGAGAAAGCGACCCGTGTTCAGCACGTTGGCGGAGATGAAGTTCCCCCAATTCTTGCCGCCATAGGAAAAGTCGACGTCCTCATTCGACGAGCCAAAGCTGCCGTAAGAAGCGGTCACGTCCCCGTGTGGCGTTGTGGAGCCAAGTCCCGAACGCGTGGTCACATCGATGACGACGCTGGTCTTGTCTCCGTATTCCGCCGACGGTGCTCCGGCGATGACCGTCATCGACTGCACGGCATCGAGCGGAATCTGGTTGGAAAAGACCTTGCTCTGCTGGTCGGTGATGGGTTGGCCATCGAGCGAGAAAGAGTTCTCGGCATGATCGCCCAGACCGTGAAACAGGCCGTTGGAATCGGCGGCAATTCCCGGAGATGCCAGGGTAACCAGCGAACTCAGCGCTGACGTTGTGCTTTCCAGCGGAAGCTGGGCGAACAGATTACGGTCAACATCGGTGTGGAATGTCGGGTCGTTCTCCACCAGGTCGCCGGCTTCGCCTTGGACCGTGATGTTTTCTGCCGTTGCCGAGATCTGAAGAGTTACTTTCAGGTTCAAGGGAACGGCCGAGCGAATGTCGATGTCCTGCACGTAGGGCGCAAAGCCGGTAATGTTCACCGTCATGTGATAGGGATTCAGCGGAACGTTTGCGAAGGCGAATTTTCCGCTGCCGTCGGTGCTAGTCGTTCGAGTGAATTGGCTGACCGGGTTGTGGATTACGACGGTAGCGCCTGGAACCACCGCGCCAGACTGATCCGCAACCGTTCCTGTCACTGACGACGAACCGCTTGTCTGGGCGCGAGAAAGACCCGGCGAAACGACTATGGCGAACGCCAGCACCAAGAATGTGAGAAAACGTCGGACTGGGACTGCTTCGGTTGAAGCCTGTGCTGTCAGTTGGGAACGCATCTGCAACTTTCGGAACATAAATCCTCCAAATTTCGCTTGGCTCTATCGGGCAGTACGCGCCAAAAAGGAAGCGCGAGCACGGCAGCAAATAGAGCAGTTGGAACTGCTATTCGATATGGCGCGTTATCGAAGCACGCCGCTACAGTTTTCCAAGTGCGAAATTGACTAAAGAGCTGGAGGCGCTCGCGAGGGGAGTCGGCGGTCCGATTGCAGAGAGGCATAATTGACTGCTTGAAGAGTTGTACGAATCCATCGCGGATTGAGCACCGCAGTCTTTGGAAGTTGAGGGGTGACGGTAGCGTTATGACCTACACGGCACAATTCACATTGATCGCCGGAGTTAAGGCCGCTTTCCGATGCAGTCAAATTGCTGCTGACCACCGCGGAGTCGCTCGCTGGCTTCGCTATGCCCATCGTATGCACCCATGGGTGCAGTACAACGTGCACGAACAACAGCAGAAACAGCCAAGCGCGCAACTTCAAAGTAATCCTCGATCGAACATCCGTGCTGCTGGAGAAGTATTGTTACTCAGGCGAGCGAAGAATGTAAAGCCGAGCTCTCTTGACCCTGTCGTGCAAAGTTGCAACTGACAAGGCCTTTTGGGATGGTGAAGCAGCTGCCCTTCGTGGGTGGACTGCACCCGTCTTCCAGATCCTCTGAGCTACCCTTCCCTTGCGGTATACTTTTGCCGGCGATGGCCCTTATGGTTGCATCCGCCGATTAACAGCTCGAAGTCAGTGGGGTTCTGATGCCGTCCAAGCCGCGAAAGCCAAAACCGTTCCGCGCCGCCTCGGCGGTAAAGGCTGCGGCGCGCCGGGCAATTGGCATTCCGCCTCCCACCCGCGCCAAACCCGCGGTGCGCAAGACGAAACCGGAGAAACACAAGCCAACTCTCGCAAAACTGCTTGACAATGCGGAGCAGTAAACCGGTGGACCGCTGGCGTTCGGCAGGTTCGGAGTCGACCTTAAATCGCAGACGAACAAGGCTCAAAACTTCGCTTTCAGCCGTTGGTACGTGGTCTCCAACGACTCAGGCAACACGCGAGTTTCGCCGATCACGGTCATAAAGTTGGCGTCAGCAATCCAGCGGGGAAGTGCGTGCATGTGGATGTGGCCCGCGATTCCCGCTCCGGCTGCTTTGCCAACATTCATGCCAACGTTCACGCCGTCAGGACGATAGAGATCGATGAACGCGCTCTCCAGATGTTGGGCGAGCGCCATCATCTCGACCGCGGCTGCCTGCGTAAGCTTGTGCAAGCGATCAACATGTTCGTAGGGAACAATCATGCTGTGCCCCGAGGTGTAGGGAAAGGCGTTGAGGACGACGTAGTTGTACTCTGCGCGATGAACGATCAGGACCTTCTCGTCATTACTGGAGCGCAGCAATTCGCAAAAAATGCAGGCAAGCCCATCGCCGGATGTATCGGCAGTCGTGATATAGGCGTATCGCCATGGAGTCCACAGGTAATCCATATATTCGGCAGAGTATCATCCCGGTTCGGCGTGCCCAAGGCATGAGATTTCTTGTCACATTGGACGGTGATGCTGGCGCTTGACTGGGAGGTTAAAAGTCAGAGAAAACCCTGCAAAATCAGCGCCAAACTTGAACTTACGCGTTTGACACTGCCCCAGACGGTTGTTATAGTCAAAGAGTTCCATGGATGCGCAGCCCGCTCCATCGGATCCGGCCGCTGGGTTGCCCAAACCCGCGTGAAGCGGGACAATCATACCTGTCGATTCAAGCCAGCAGTCCGTTTTATCTCAGGCTCTCTGTGCGCTTTCAAAGCGCGCCGAGTGTGCGTACGCAACCC
The DNA here is from genome assembly GCA_049519235.1 of Candidatus Korobacteraceae bacterium. Classification (GTDB taxonomy): domain Bacteria; phylum Acidobacteriota; class Terriglobia; order Terriglobales; family Acidobacteriaceae; genus Bog-257. Next base: position 9,619 of record JBEKQY010000027.1, read on the forward strand.
ATGTCTTTCGAAGAAACCCACAACGTTCCGACTAACCAAACCCAAGAAACCACCGCTGCCGAGCAGCTCGAACCCCACCAAGCTGAACAGCCAAGCCTGGACCTGACTGTCCAGCATCAACCCGAGCACGCTGCCGATTCCGTTCCTCATCCGGTTGAGACGAACGCAGCCGCCACGCCCCGCTCGGAAAAAGAACCCGGCATGGAGGATTTCGCCGCCGCTCTAGAAACATTTGAGCAGGAGCAAGCCCAGACCGAAGCTGCGCTGAACGAAGAGCAAATCGTCACCGGCACGGTGCTGAAGGTTACGCCGCAGTATGTGGTGGTGGACATAGGCTACAAATCCGAGGGTGTAATTCCGGTCGCGGAGTTGCAGGACCACGATGGCAACGTGACGGTGCAGCGCGGCGACGAAATCGCCGTGATGCGTGAGCCTGGTAGCACCGAAGAAGGCTACATTCACCTGTCGCACCAGAAGGCGCAGCGTTTGCGCTCCTGGGACGAGATCGAAAAAGCCTTCAACGAGAAGGCCCTCGTCAAAGCGCGGGTTATCGAGCGCATCAAGGGAGGCGTGACCGTCGACATTCTCGGCGCTCGTGCGTTTCTTCCGGGTTCGCAGGTCGATGTGCGCCCGGTCCGCAATCTCGATGCCTTGAAAGGTCAGGAGATCGAGGTCCGCATCATCAAGCTGAACAAGAAGCGCGGCAATATTGTGGCTTCACGCAAGCAACTGCTGGACGAGGAGCAGGCTGCGAAGCGGGCAAAAACCCTGGAACATCTGCAGGAAGACGCCATCCTCACCGGCACAGTGAAGAACTTGACTGACTACGGCGCGTTTGTCGACCTGGGCGGCATCGATGGCCTGCTGCACATCACCGATATGTCGTGGGGGCGCCTGACCCATCCTCGTGATTTGGTACAGGTGGGCGACCAAATCCAGGTGAAGGTGCTGAAGTTCGATCGTGAGAAGCAACGCGTGTCGCTGGGATTCAAGCAACTCACTCCCGATCCCTGGCTTGACGCCTCGGAGCGGTATCCCATTGGCGCCCATGTTCGCGGGCGAGTCATTAGCGTGACCGACTACGGCGCGTTTATCGAACTGGAGCAGGGAATTGAAGGCCTGGTGCATGTCAGCGAGATGACGTGGTCGAAACGCATGAAGCATCCGTCGAAGCTGGTCAACGTCGGCGACCAGGTGGAGGCGGTTGTCCTCAACGTGAACCCGGGCGAGCGGCGCATTAGCCTGGGCTTGAAGCAACTGGCGGCCAATCCCTGGGAGACCCTGCATGAGAAGTTTCCCATCGGGGCTGTCGTCGAAGGCAAGGTCCGCAACCTAACCGAGTTCGGTGCGTTCATTGAGATCGAGGATGGTATCGACGGTTTAGTTCACGTGAGCAACTTGAGCTGGACCAAGCGCGTAAAACATCCGTCGGAGGTGTTGAAGAAGGGCGACAAGGTGAAAGCCATTGTGCTGGCGATCGAGCCGGATCAGCGCCGGCTCTCGCTGGGGGTGAAGCAGTTGCAACCCGATTCATGGGACACCTTCTTCGGGCAGCACCGCGTGGGCGACGTAATTCATGGCAAGGTCCTGCGCCTGGCCAGCTTCGGAGCCTTCGTTGAGATCGCCGATGGGGTCGAAGGCCTGTGCCACAATTCGGAAGCGGTAGACTCGCACGGTGCTCCTATCAAGCTGGAATCTGGTAACGAGCACGAGTTCAAGATCATCAAGATGAATCCGGCCGAGAAGAAAGTCGGGCTCAGCATGCGGGCCGTGGGCGTAGAAGCCACCCGCTCCGATGTGGAGGCTTACAAGGCTCCGGCCGCGAGCTCGTCGTCCGGGGCCGGCTCTACCATTGGCGAGTTCATGTCGTGGAAACGCGCCAGCAACGAAAACAACTGACCAAAGCCAATCGCGTAACGAAGAAGGCCGCCGACAACGGCGGCCTTCTTGCTTCCTGAATCACCTCGAAACTCATTTGTTTGTGTCAATCTGCAGGTTGAGATTTGGTTTTTCCCGATCATCGAATTGACTCAATGTCTTCGTGCTGCTCTTCTTCCCATCTTTTTGAGCGTAGACGGCGTAGTCCGTATTGAGCGACAGCTCGGGGAAACGGTATGTCCCATCGGTCTGCGCGATATACGTCTTTACCGCCAGCGTCTTCGTATTCTTGAGATAGACCACTGCGTTGGGAACGGGTTTATCGCTCTTGTCGAGGACCGTTCCCGTCAGCGTTCGCGTGGTGAAATGTGTGCTCTTGCGGCTGTTGTCGGTTGATGGCGAGCCGCCTAACGGGATCTCCAATTGTGCGCTGCAACTCAATGCAACCAGCATGACAACCAATGTGCCCAATGCCCTGTGCATTTGATTTCCTCTTAATTCTATTACCGGGAGGGGAGCATGCTCTTGGTTAGATGTAAGCTGACGTCCGTTCGCTCATTGTTATCGATGTGTGCACTCGTCTCCGGCTTCGGCTGGCCCTTTGGCGTCTTCACGTCAGCCTGAACGATGTAATCCTGAGCTCCCACGGGAACGCGCTGTGCGAACTCGCCATGGCTGTCGGATATGAGTCCCATTTCACCTTCTTGTCCGATGCCCTCCGTATCTTGACGCGCACACCCGCCACGGGATGATCGTCAGGCCCCCAGACCGTGCCGTAAATTAAAGCGTAATCTGTTTTTGAGGCGTGGGAGGAAGATTGTGGAGAGGGAACATTTCGCGCGAAAAGAAACGAGGCACTCAAAATCAGGAATGCGAGAAAAGCTGAAGCACAGGAAGTCCTGCCTGCCAAGCCGCCAGGCCGTCTAATACTCATCCTCTTCCTCTTCTTTCGCGTCTTCGTCATCTTCCTCGTCCTCATCCTCCACGCGTGACAATTCCAAAGGCTCGATCCCAACCACTTCGAAGTCGCTTCCGCATTCCGGGCAGGATACGACTTCGCCTTCGTCGACTTCATCTTCTTCAATGTCCAGATCGCTCTCGCATTCAGGACAAATAACCATACTCGCCTCCGCTATCCCTCGTTCCATCACACGGCCGGAACGACGCCGCACCGCCCGTGCATTTATATTTAGAATCTCTGGACGGCATCGTCAAGTGATAGACGCCGCCCGATGGCAGGAGTTTCGCAACTTTTATGCCCGCACCGAACATCGTTCTGACTGGAGCTATGGTGGTGATGGCCGCAACGTGGCCCGCGGTTGCTTTCGCTCCCGGGCAAACTGGAGGTCCCACGGCTACTGAACCCGATCCGCAAATCGTCGCGGCCCTCCGCGACATCTCGCCGGCACGAATTCAGCAAACCATTGAGAAGCTGGCTGGCTTCTACACCCGACAGACGCTCTCGTCCGATATACCCGCGATGAGCGATAAGGGCATCAATGCCGCAGCGGAATGGATCCAGGACGAGCTGCAACGGTATTCCAGCCAGTGCGGCGATTGCCTCGAGGTAAGGACGGACCAGTTTCTTCAACCACCCGGGCCGAGAATTCCGCAGGCCACGAACATCACCAATGTTTATGCCGTCCTCCGCGGCACCGATCCGGCAAATGCCGGCCGCATTTACGTGGTGACCGGCCATTATGATTCTCGCAACAGCGCTCCCACCGACGCCGCCGGACAAGCCCCGGGAGCTAATGACGATGCCAGCGGACCTGCCGTCAGCCTGGAGTGCGCGCGCGTTCTCAGCAAGCATCGTTTTCCCGCGACGATCATCTTCCTCACCGTGGCTGGTGAAGAGGAGGGTCTCTACGGCAGCGCGCATTTTGCCAAGATGGCCAAGGCGGTCGGCTGGAACATTGAAGCGGTGTTGAACAACGATATCGTCGGCGGCGACCGCACTCCAGGAGACACGCTGCAAGACCCGCACCTGGTGCGAGTGTTCTCGGAAGGAATTCCAGCCACGGCTAGTGAAGACGAGTTGCGCCGGACCCGCTCGCTCGGAGGAGAGAGCGATGGCCCCTCGCGGCAGCTTGCGCGCTACGTTGCGGAAATCGCTAAGGAATATCTCTCAGCGGAGGATTTCCAGGCGATGCTGATTTTCCGTCACGACCGCTACCTGCGCGGTGGCGACCACTTTTCGTTTAACGACCAGGGATATGCCGCAGTGCGCTTGACCGAGTTCCGCGAAAACTACAATCATCAACACCAGAACGTCCGCACGGAGAACGGCATCGAATACGGTGATCTGACTAAGTTCGTCGACTACGATTACACCGCGAAGGTGGCGCGGCTGAACGCGGCCATTCTGGCCGCGCTTGCGTCGGCTCCAGCTCCTCCGGTGGACGTTCGCCTGTTGACGAAAGAGCTGCAAAACGATTCCACTTTAGAATGGAAGGCTTCGCCCGGCGGCCTCCACCCAGACGAGCGCAAAGGCGGCGCTCCTCTGGGACCCGAACTGGCGACGGGCTATGAGGTATTGTGGCGCGATACGACTGCGCCGGACTGGGAACATGTGAAGGCCGCCGGAAATGTTACGCGCGTCACTTTGCCGGTGTCGAAGGACAATGTAATCTTTGCGGTACGGGCGGTCGACGCCAAAGGGCACCGGAGTTTGGCGATTGTGCCGCAGCTGGAGCGATAGCGTGCTCCAACTGGTTGTAGCGGGCGGGTAGTGCGGCGCTTCAGCGCCGCGTTATGAGCGCCAAGAAATGCACAGCCTGCCGCTACGGTCATCGAAGATGACCGTAGCGGCAGTGGTTCGAAATAGGGCAATGGACGCCGGCCTGAAGGCCGGCACTACCCGGACAGCAGCAAGACGAGAATTACTCCAGCCGGCAACGCATCGGAGTAAGTTATGCGACGCACGTCCAGCATGGGACTGAGTTTTCCGCCGTTCACGCGGGCGGTGAAGCAACTGCTCATCGCCAACGGCGCGGTATTTCTGGGAGTGGCGTTGCTCGGGGTTTTCGTCCCGGGCGGTGAGCGCTGGGTCCAGCTTCACTTCGGATTAGTGCCGGCGCTGGTGGTCTTTCGCGGCTATATATGGCAGTTGCTGACCTACGCATTTCTTCATGCCGGCCTGTGGCACATTCTGTTCAACATGCTGGCTCTCTGGATGTTCGGCGCGCAACTGGAACAGGACTGGGGCTACAACCTTTTCCTGCAGTTCTATGTCTTCTGCGCCGTCGGCGCAGCGCTGACGACCGTCGTTGTATCGTTCACTGGACTGTTGGGAAGCAGCCCGCTGATTCCCACGGTAGGCGCTTCCGGCGCCGTCTTCGGACTGCTGCTCGCGTTCGGCATCCTGCACGCCGAAGCGGAGATCATGCTGTTTCCCATTCCCTTCATGATCAAGGCCAAATACTTCATCATGGGCCTGATCTTCATCGAGGTGTTCCTCACGCTCTCGTCCGCCCATCAGCCCGGAGCGTCGGTCGCCTACATGGCGCACCTGGGCGGCCTGCTGTTCGGCTATATCTGGCTGAAGTTCGTTCCGCGGCGCGGCTTCGGCTATGCCGCCTCGGAGCGCGTGTTCGGAATTCGCAATTCCTACTACCGCTGGAAGCGCAAGCGCGCCGCTCGCAAGTTTGAAGTCTACATGCGGAAACATGATGACCGCGGCGACTACAAGCACGAAGACTACTTCGACGAGTATGGCAACTTCCGCGATCCCAGCGCCCGCGAGCCGCGCAAGAAAAACGGCGACTCCCGAGGGCCGTGGGTGAATTAGAGAAGCTGTCAGCTATCAGCTCTCAGCCCCTCCATGTTGTTAGCGTCATCCTGAGCGAGCCTGCGCCGTTTTCGCGGGGACGAGTCGAAGGACCTGAATCTAGCTAAGACTTCCCGCGGCTGACTTGATCCAAGCTGACGGCTGGTGGCTGACGGCTAGGTTTCGAAAACCTTCTCCAAGCTTTCGTACAAGACCGTGATCGTGCACAGGTCGGGCAGCCTCTGCCAATAGCGGTGCACCTCGGGATCGGCCTGGGCTTCGGCTCGCATTTCGGGCGAGGTCCAGTGGCGCAGGTGCAGAAATCGGTCAGGCCGCGAGGTATCGCGATGAAGCACATCGCGGCAATAACCTTTCGCGCGCATTAGCCTGTAGAGCTCGCGCAGCGTGCTCAGCAGATCGTCCTGCTTGCCCGGTAGTGCTTCCAACACAGCCAAGGATACGATTTCTTCAGCCATTGTAGTTTTCGCCTCTCGCTTCAAGGATTGTTTGGGCAGAATCCCTGGTCCATCCACCGATGCGGTCGTTTCTCTCCGCCTGCTGGCCGGGCCCTATCGTAGACGCGGTTGCTGGCGGGCATGCTCATGCTCTTGCCATCAGCTTGCCGGGGCGCGCTTTTGCTCGGGAGCAAGCTCCGAGTGCGCTCCGAACAGGAAGCGCGGATACCGCACAGCATTGAATTCAGCGCCGATCAGGATGACCATCGAGACCAGATACAGCCAGATCAGCAACGCTATCGCCGTTGCCACCGAACCGTAAATAACGTCGTAGTTTCCGAAACGGCGCAGATAAATCCCAAAGATGACGGTGGAGACAAACCACAACACCGTCGCCAACACAGAGCCCGGCAGCACGCGATGCCACGGCTGCGTGCGGGGAACGCCGTGGTGGTAAATGAGGCCGAGGACTGCAATGCTGGTGAGGGTTGCGATGATCCAGCGCAGCGCAGTCCACAGGCCGAGAATGTAGGGCCCAAGTTCGTGGCCCACCCGGTACACGATCCACTGCTCGATCTGGTTGCCGAACACCAGCAGAAACGACGCGAACACCAGCGGCACACCAGCGAGGATGACCAACAGGAAAGCGATCAGCCGTTCTTTCACCAGCCCCCAGATTTTCGGCATCTGGTAGGCATTGCGGAAGCCTTCCATCCAGGAGATCATGACGCCGGAACCGGTCCACAGCGTAATGGCAATAACGATCAGAAGAAATTTGAAGCTGATCCGTTTATCTCCAGTGAAATATTGCACTACCGCGGAGTGAGTGCCTTCGGGAAGGATACGCCCGAGCGCATGACTCACTTCGCGAAACAGCGTTTCCGTCGTGCGCGAAGCGGAGAGGATGGAAGCCAGCGCGAGTACCGCCGGAAACAAGGTCAAGATCGCAGAGAAAGCAGCCGCCTTGGCGACGGCGAATGCGTCGTGCTGAAAGGCACGCCAAAGAGCCAGGCGGAAATGCTTAAGGAACCGCGACATAATTGAGTAAGAGGAAGTTTACACAGCGGGGCTAACGGTTGTCAGTTACTGGCGATTTCGATGAATCTAACGCAGTCGGTCATCTCAAACTGCCCAAAATCATCTGAGCCAGTAGAGCGTCAAGCCCGCGATAGGCGCAATTCTGGTGAAGTCCTGATCCAGGGTGAAAACGCTGGCGTTATGTTCAAGAGCGATGGCTGCGATCAGGGTGTCGATGGTGGTGAGCGAGACACCCTTTCGACGCGCCGTGCGGTAGATTGCTGCCGCTGCCCGATACGTTTCAAAGCCCTTGGGCTCCAGCATGTCCCACTGGCCCAGAAATTCCTCAATAGCGCCGGCGTCTCTGGTGAGGCCCTGCAAAACCTCGGCTACGACCACTCCCGTCAGCGCGATGGGTTCGCTCTCCTCGATCATCCGGCGAAGCTCGCGACCGGCCCGGCCGGGCGAGGAGCTGAAGAAGTCAATCCAGACAGAGCTGTCCACCAGAATCAAACGCGGTTTCTCCGCGAAGCCTTAAGGTCGCCCTCCCAGACACCGCTTCCGTAGTAGCGGAGAATCCCTTTGCGGTTCTCGGTGCGAACCAGCAACTCCAGCGCCTTGTCCACAATCTGGCGCTTGGTTTTGAGGCGGGTGAGCTTGCGAGCCTTGCGAATCAAGCTTTCGTCGATGTCGATGTTGGTGCGGGCCATAAGTAGAGGATACACCAGTTTGTATGAATCTGGTGTACGACATGCGCCGGGTGCCTACTCATTCGCGGTTTTCGAATGAATGGGAAACCGAATCGGAATAGGTGATTCTTCAACGGCAGCCATTTCTTGACTTGGCGGGTGCCCCACTCGGCTTTCCGACAAAAGATAAATGATTTCAGCTATACATATCTTACAATTCGCTTATGGTTAGCAGTGCGAAGAGCCGTAAGAAACGGCAGCGGCAAGACAAAAAGCGTGAACGCGGCGGCGGGAGGACAGGGTCCGCAATACTGAAAGGGCTTCTTGCACCCGGAGTCATCATCGCTGCTCTTCTTTTGTTAGCGACTTACAAACACAACGATGCGGATGAACTTAGAAATACCGTCTACCGCCCTCTATATTCCGAGCTTTCAGAGATCCAGGCCGCCCTGCAGCAAGATGTAATGCTGGTTCAATTTGCCACGAATACTAAGAACACGTTGGAGCAATCAGGCGAGTGGAACCGTTTACCCCGGACATTGCGTGACTCGCTACAGTCGGCGTACTCGCAGGCACTTGCCGCAGAAGGACATCTCGCCTTCACGGAAAAGTTGCAGCGCACTACATCCGAGAGAGTCACAGCACTGCGTACACAGGCCGAAGATAGAGCGTGGCTGCAAAGGACGGTTGCAGCGTTGAATGCGGAACTACGTGCCAGACCCGGAGAATCCGGCATCAGAAGTTTCACAATGCACCACACAGGACATAGCCCCGCGTTAGACATACAGGACCGAGACAACCCGCACTACGCCGCGCCGGGAGATATTCGCTGGGAACTACAAGATTGGCTAGCCTATCCTCAAAGCGCGAAACAGGTCGAGGCTGTATGGGGCGACCAAGAGTTCCTATACCTTGATGATAGGCGCGAGGACTGGGCTTTCCGCATCACGCGGGAGGACCTGCGCAGGAAGAGCCTCGATCTGACGACCTTCTTGGGCCCGATGTTTGAAATCGTAAAAACCGGGAATATCCAGGACTTAGATCATCGCCGCAAAGAGGCAGTGAAAGCGATTGAGTCTCTGCGCACTGTCATCGAAGGCCGCATCGCGGACCCGAAAAGAGTAGGTGATCTTCTAGAGTGGCGATGAACTCTCGGTGAGAAACGGGAGGCTCCATGCTGTTTGCATGGAGCCCTCATTGTGTCGGCGATGACTTGACCCTTACTCCGCCACCAATTCTTCCCCTTCGTTCTCGCCTTCGTGGCGGAGCAGTTCCAGCGCGCGTTCGGCTTCTTCGTACGCGGCCGTGACCTCCTCCTGCACCTTCGCGGCAGCCTCTTCCATTTCCTGCGACAGCCGGACGTTGCGGTAGTACTCCATGCCCGTGCCCGCGGGAATCAGACGGCCCACGATGACGTTTTCCTTCAGGCCGCGCAGGTGATCGACGGCGCCCTGGATGGAGGCTTCCGTCAGCACGCGCGTGGTCTCCTGGAACGATGCCGCCGAGATGAACGAGTCGGTGGAGAGCGAGGCCTTGGTGATGCCCAGCAGCAGCGGACGGCCCGTGGCCGGCTTGCCGCCATTGGCGATCGCCTTCTCGTTCTCTTCGCGGAAGCGGAACTTGTCGATCTGCTGTTCCAGCAGGAACGACGTATCGCCCACGTCTTCCACTTTCACCCAGCGCATCATCTGGCGAACGATCACCTCGATGTGCTTGTCGCTGATGTTCACGCCCTGTAGCCGGTAGACCTCCTGGATTTCGTTCACCAGGTAGGCTTGCAGCTCCTTCTCGCCCAGCACGGCAAGAATGTCGTGCGGGTTCAGCGGGCCATCCATCAGCGGCTCGCCGGCGCGAATACGTTCGCCTTCCTGTACGTTGATGTGAACGCCACGCGGCACCTGGTATTCCTTCTCGGTACCGTTGTCGGCCACGACGTAGATCTTGCGTTGTCCCTTGGCTACGTCGCCGAACTTCACCACGCCATCGATTTCGCTGATGACCGCGGTTTCGTGCGGCTTGCGCGCCTCGAACAATTCCTGTACGCGCGGCAGGCCGCCGGTGATGTCCTTGGTCTTGGTGGTCTCGCGCGGGATCTTCGCCAGCACATCGCCCGGCGTGACCGTGTCGCCGTCCTGCACCATCAAGTGAGCGCGGGAAGGCATCAAGTAACGCTTGCTGCCCTTGGCGCCCTTCATGACTATGGCCGGCTGGCGCTTCTCGTCCGGCGAGTCGACTACGACGTGACGCGACAAACCCGTCACCTCGTCGACTTCTTCGTGCAGCGTCAGACCTTCCTGGAGGTCCTTGAACTGCACCGTGCCGCCGATTTCGGTGAGAATCGCGAAAGTGTACGGGTCCCACTCGACCAGCACATCGCCCAGTGAAACATGTACACCGTCTTCGACCTTGACCTTGGCGCCGTAGACCACCGCGTAGCGTTCCTTCTCGCGTCCCTTTTCGTCCACCACGGCGATGGAACCATTGCGGTTCATCACCACCAGGTTGCCTTCCTTGGAGCGCACGGTCACCAGGTTGACGAAGCGGACGATGCCGTTGTTCTTGGCATCGAGGCGCGACTGCTCGCTGACCCGCGAAGCCGTGCCGCCGATGTGAAACGTGCGCATGGTGAGCTGCGTTCCCGGCTCGCCGATGGACTGCGCCGCGATAACTCCGGTGGCTTCGCCCAGCTCGACCAGACGGCCGGTCGCCAGGTTACGGCCATAGCACATCACGCAGACGCCCCGCTTGGATTCGCAAGTGAGCACCGAACGAATCTTTACCCGTTCGATACCGGCAGCCTGCACCGCGTTCGCCAGGTCTTCTGTGACCTCCTGGTTGATATCGACGATGATGTTGCCTTCGTAGTCCTTGATCTTCTCCAGCGAGACGCGGCCCACGATACGGTCGCGCAGCGGCTCGATGATCTCGCCCGACTCCACGATGGAAGTCACGTAGATGCCATCGACAGTGCCGCAATCGTACTCGCTGATGATGACATCCTGGGCAACGTCGACCAATCGGCGGGTAAGATAGCCCGAATCCGCGGTCTTGAGAGCGGTGTCGGCTAGTCCCTTACGCGCGCCGTGGGTGGAGATGAAGTATTCCAACACCGTGAGGCCTTCGCGGAAGTTCGCCGTGATCGGCGTCTCGATGATTTCGCCCGAAGGCTTGGCCATCAGGCCGCGCATGCCGGAAAGCTGGCGGATCTGCTGTTTCGATCCGCGAGCGCCGGAGTCGGCCATGACGTAAATCGGGTTGAGTTCGCCGGCTTTGTCCTCCTGCTGCATCGCCGAGAACATCTCGTCAGCCACCTTTTCGGTAATGGCCGACCAGATCTCGACGACTTTGTTGTAGCGCTCGCCGTTGGTAATTGCGCCGTCCAGGTACTGCTGTTGCACAGCAATCGCCTGCTTCTCGGCGTCCTTCACCAATGCCGCCTTGCCGGCAGGTATGACCATGTCGTCGATGCCGATCGACAGGCCTGCCTTGGTGGCGTAGTGGAAGCCAAGCTGCTTGATGCCGTCCAGCATTCGCACCGTGGTCTCCAGGCCAAAGCGCAGATAACAGTAGTTCACCAGATTGCCGACGCCCTTCTTCTTGAGCAGCCCATTGATGTACGGCATGGCAGCCGCGCCGCGCTTCAGGTGATCATTCATGATGGCGCGACCAACCGTGGTCGAGATGTACTGCCGCTCGAACTGTGTGGGCTCGGTGTGGATCACGTCCTGATCGTCGTATGCGGTGGTGAGATCGATGACCTCGCCGCTATAGCGCAGACGTATCGGAGTGAGTGTTTCCACCTCGCCAGCTTCCTTGGCGAGCAGCACTTCATCGATGTTAGCGAAAGCGCGGCCTTCGCCTTTGGCGCCCGGCTTCGCCTTCGTCAGGTAGTAAATGCCCAGCACCATGTCCTGGGTGGGCACGGTGATCGGCTGGCCCGATGCCGGCGACAGAATGTTGTGCGAGGCCAGCATCAGCACGCTGGCTTCCACCTGCGCTTCCGGCGAAAGTGGAATGTGCACGGCCATCTGATCGCCGTCGAAGTCTGCGTTAAACGCCGTGCAGACCAGCGGGTGAATCTTGATGGCTTTGCCTTCCACCAGCACCGGCTCGAAGGCCTGAATGCCGAGTCGGTGCAGTGTGGGCGCGCGGTTCAGCAGCACCGGGTGGTCCTTAATCACCTCTTCCAGGATGTCCCATACGATGGGCTCCTGCGCCTCCACCATTTCCTTTGCCTGCTTGATGGTGGTGCAGTGCCCGGTCTGTTCCAGACGGTGATAGATGAACGGCTTGAACAGTTCCAGCGCCATCTTCTTCGGCAAGCCGCACTGGTGCAGCTTGAGGTCGGGTCCAACTACGATGACCGAGCGGCCGGAGTAATCCACGCGCTTACCCAGCAGGTTCTGCCGGAAGCGTCCCTGCTTGCCCTTGAGCGTGTCCGACAGCGACTTTAGCGGACGGTTGTTGGCGCCACGCAGCACGCGGCCCCGGCGTCCGTTGTCGAACAGCGCGTCCACGGCTTCTTGCAACATGCGCTTTTCGTTGCGGACAATCACCTCCGGCGCGTGCAGGTCCATCAGCTTCTTCAACCGGTTATTACGGTTGATGACGCGGCGGTAGAGGTCGTTCAGATCGGACGTCGCAAAGCGGCCGCCGTCGAGTGGCACCAGAGGACGCAGCTCCGGCGGGATGACCGGGATTACGTCGAGAATCATCCACTGCGGCTTGTTGCCGCTCTTGCGAAACGCTTCGACCACCTTCAGGCGCTTGGCATACTTCAGGCGCTTCTGCACGGAGGTCTCGGTGCGCATCTTTTCGCGCAGCTCGGTCGACATCGTCTCAACCTCAACCCGCTTCAGCAGTTCCTTGATGGCTTCCGCGCCCATCATGGCCTTGAAGCCGCTGGCGCGGAATTCCTGGTCGAGCTCGCGATACTTGGTTTCGTCCTTGATGACTTCGCGGTCTTTCACCGGAGCATCACCCGGTTCCACTACCACGTAGGCTTCGAAGTACAGCACCGACTCCAGATCGCGCAGCGAGATGTCGAGGATGTGCCCGATGCGGCTCGGCAGTCCCTTGAAGAACCACACGTGCGAGCACGGTGAGGCCAGCTCAATGTGACCGAGACGCTCGCGGCGGACCTTGGAGAGCGTTACCTCCACGCCGCACTTGTCGCAGATCACGCCGCGATGTTTCATGCGTTTGTACTTGCCGCACAAGCATTCCCAGTCGGTCACCGGACCGAAAATGCGGGCGCAGAACAAGCCATCGCGTTCCGGCTTGAAGGTGCGGTAATTGATGGTCTCCGGCTTGGTGACCTCGCCGTGAGACCAGCTGCGAATCTTCTCCGGCGAAGCCAGGCTGATGCGGATGGCATCGAAATCGGCGATCGGATTTCCCAGATCAAATGGACTCGAACGGAACATAGTTAGTCCTCAGATTCAGTTGTCGGTTGTCAGTTGTCACTTCTGC
>JBEKQY010000028.1:0-22543 GCA_049519235.1 Candidatus Korobacteraceae bacterium
GGCACAGACGCGCCAACCTTGGGGATCATCTTTTCCATCGGGCAGGCTCCGTAGGAATGCAACCACTCACTCGCGACGTTCGAACGTGTGGGAGACCATGGATCAATTGGAGGCGACCTCGCTGAGACTGGTCGTACGGCAATTCGTTCCCGCTCGTTCCAACGTCAGGAATGAGTGGGGCACCCGGCCCCCCTCAATAACTGGGTGCGACGTCTTCTCGAACTCATCGGCCCGAGGAGGCCGAAGGCCCTAGCGGGTCCTGTGGAGCGAGAGGTTGGGCGGCTTCGTGCTGAGCTGTTGTCTTTTCAAAGGAAGCCTTCACCAAATCATCAAACTCCCCGTCTTTGATACGGACTAGCGTCATATGCGTTTGAGTGAGAACGTCGGCCATATCAACAAAGTATCCGTTCCCATACTCAACCCTTCCATTGGCATTCTGGTAGAACTTGATATATCCATAATTTCGTACTCGCTTTCCGTTCTTAAGAATCGTTGCGTCTGAGGTAAAGGACATTTCCTCCTTTTCTTCATCATAGTGCGTGTCTCGACTACTCCACTCAGAGCCGAGAGTTCCATCGGCGTTGATCCCGTAGCCGTTATATGCGTACTGCCGCTGCGTAAAATGGATCTTGCAGACGCTTATGGGGCGCTCTTGATCATTTGTCAGATTGATCTTCCATGCTCCACCGACCTTCCGAAAGGGTGACAGCCGACGAGCTAGTGCCTTACTGCCCCCAACAATCTCATAGAGCACAAGAAGCAACACACCCAGAAGTACGGCCCCAGTGAGCGCAGCCGAGGGCGGCCAGTGCAGCCACTTGGTGAGGAGCTGGTCGTAGGCGACTGAAACTAAGAGGGCGATTACGGCTCCGTATGCTGCAGCGAGTGCCTTCTTCATCTGCAACGCTCCATAGATGCCTCCACAATGTTAGACTAATCCGGGAACTGCACAGGTGCGACGCGCACTGTCGAACAACCTGGGACCATTACCGTCGCCGGGGAGTCCCTTTAAGCCGGTTGCCCCCATCCCCTTGTGTCCTCCATCGCAGCAGAAACCTGGGCCTTGTTTCTACTCTGCTGTCATGCCCTGGGGCTTAGAGCGCTGGCACGGCGGGCACGACCTCCACTTCATCACACTTAGCACGACACGTTACAGAACGCCTTATCTGTACCAGATGATTCTCACTTAGAACAACTAGCGGCACTTCACCAGGCGTCCGGTGTTGCCGCGAGTCAGGGAAAGCGGCGGCGGCTGATCCTGGCCGGCAAGAATGACTTCGAGATGCATGCTATCGCCGTCAATGGATCCTTTATAGACAGCGGGAAGATCGCGCGCAGCGTTGTTTTTCTGCACGGGACCACCCCGCTCCGGGGTGTAGGTACCAGGCACGCTGAATTGTCCCTTGGCATCGGGCTTGATGGGCTGTGCAATGGCGCCATGCGCACAATCGAACTCCAGGGCCGCACCCTGTGCGCTCATCTCCATGGAAACGCCTCTGCCTCCCCAGACTGTCTGCGAGCCGCCGGTATCTCGCTGTTGCCAGCCCACTGCGGAACTCACCAACAATGCGATCGCGCAGAGTGGGCCTCCCAGGCAGCGGAAAATTTGTTCCCATTTCATTACAGGCTCTCCATTTTCTGAGCGATTGTCTGGTCACATAGTACTCGATTGCGTGGAACACATTCTCGTGGAACACATTCTTTCGATCAACGAACCCACGAAGGCGAGAAATCTGTGAGATGGCGACCGAATAGGAATCGACGGTTTCAGCGGGTAGTGGTGCAGTTTAGATGTCGGGACACTCGAAGTACATGGCCCAACGATATGGTGTCATCCCGAGCGACGGCAGCCTGCTTTTGGCCGCCGGAGTCGAGGGACCCCTACAGCACGAAGAATTTTTCATTAAAATAGGGGTCCTTCGACTCCGGTTCGTTCGCTGCGCGAACGAACCTCCGCTCAGGATGACACGGGTTTTGGGGCATGCAGTCGCGGCTCTGCTCAGCTTATTTTCAAACAGCACTACTACCTTCCGCCAAAATTGGTACTGATCTAATCCGTTGTTGCTAGCGTGCCGCATTGTCATGCTCTCCAGCGATGCCCACATTCCCTGCAACGGTTCTTCCCAACTAATGCGCTAAAGAATATCCAGACGACCGAAACAACGACGCAAGTGCTGACAAAACCATCGAGCAGCGACAGAATGAAAACTTGTTCTGTAAATCTCCGAGATGAGTAAAGAACTACGCTAACGAGAAGATATACACCGATGCTAACCGCGAACGCTCTCCAGCCAAAATGTCGGCGGATGTCTGCTTTTGAGCAATTCGGACAACATAAATCATAGAACTTGGTTGGCTGCATGATGCCTCTCTGGGCGTGGGCAGTCGCGAATTGTGCAATCGTACCGTGCTCAGTTTCGGGCGTCCATCGAACGACCGAGAAGCTCCGCCAGCGCCCAAATGTGATCGGCAGTCCGGCTGCCATGCAGGGAGTCATTCTGATCGCCGTGTCCACTCTCACGAAGTTATACCATGCGACCCACAGTGAGGGTTGACTCTTTTTCCGGATTGTTTTACAGTAACCCATCGTATGTCAGCGTTTCGCCCCATGTCCCGTGCGATGAATACAACAACGGGTACAGGTGTGTTCACAAGCACACCTATCTCAACGACGGGCGGGATGCGGGCCGGCAGTAGTTCCTAAGTAGTTTTCAGGAAAGATGAATCCGAACCCACCGCCCGAAAAGGCTGGTGGGTTTTTGTTTTCGGACGATGTGGTTCACGGAGCCTGCATTTTGGTGGGACTTTAAAGGAGGTTGGTGCTATGGCAACGGTTGTGCCGCGAATCGAGCGTCCTTTCGGGCCGAGAAGCCAATCACCATGCCGATCGTGAGGTAGGAGCCCTTTCTTATGCATTTGCGCTGCTTCAACACGGACTGTGCCGCAACTCTGGACCTTCACGACCGTGCGCTCTGGTGCCCGGTCTGTGGGGAGCTACTGGAAATTGTGGTTGACCCCATTAAGGCGACGCCCGCCGAACTGAAGCGCACCTGGCTTCAGCGGAGATGCTCGTACGATCCACGCGACATCAGCGGCGTATGGCGCTTTCGCGAGTTTCTTCCGGGCTGCTATTCCGAAATCGTGACCATGGGTGAAGGCAACAATCCCCTAGTCGAGGGCAGGAAAACGGCTCGCTGGGCGGGGCTGCGAAACCTGCGCTTCAAACATCTGGGGTGGAATCCGACGGCATGCTTCAAGGACCTTGGGATGACGGTCGGCGTGACCGAAGCGGTGTTTGCCGGCGCGAAAGTTGTCGGCTGCGCTTCCACCGGGAACACCTCGGGCTCGCTGGCGGCGTATGCGGCGCGCGCCGGATTGCGGGCGAAGGTTTATTTGCCCGCGGGACAAGTCTCGACCAACAAACTGGCACAGGCGTTGGATTTCGGCGCCGAGATCGTCCACGTGGATGGCAGCTTCGATCATGCGCTGGAGCGAATCCTGCACGAGGCGAACGACAGTCTCTATTTCCTGAATTCCATCAACCCGTTCCGCCTGGAAGGGCAGAAGACCGTCATGTTCGAAATGCTGGAACAGCTTGGCTGGCAGGCGCCCGACTACATCATCGTTCCCGGCGGCAATTTGGGCAACAGCTCGGCATTCGGAAAAGCTCTGGCCGAATTGCACGCAGCGGGCCTGCTGGACAAGATGCCGCGGCTGGTCATTGTTCAGGCTGCGGGTGCGAATCCGCTGGCCAGGATGTGGCGCAGCGGTGCGGCGGAACTTGAACCTGTGGAAGCGCCCAAGACCGAGGCGACGGCCATTCGCATCGGCAATCCGCGTTCGTGGAAGAAAGCCCTGCGCGCGGTGTGCAACACCAACGGCTTCGTCATGGACGTGACGGATGAGGAAATCGCCGAAGCGAAGGCCATGATCGGCCGCGATGGCATCGGTTGCGAACCGGCGTCGGCAACAACCCTGGCTGCGCTGCGCAAACTGACGGAACAAGGAACGATCGACCGCGACGCGGTGGTCGTCGCCATCCTGACGGGCCACGCCCTGAAGGACACAGACTACATACTCAAATCGCAACTACGCGAACCGGCAATGGAAGGAGTGTGCTGCGCATGAACGTTATCACCATGAACCCTATCGAGATGGAGAAAATGGCCACCAAACGAATTGCTGCGGACAGTTTCGGGATCAAGGTCCCAGCGTCGATTGCCAACCTTGGACCCGGCTTTGACACGCTCGCCGTCGCGGTGCAGTTGTACCTGTCGCTGCGCGTCAGAAAAATGTCGGGCCGCGGACAACTGCAATTTCGCTTCATCGATCACGAACTCCGAGGCGAGAACTACATCGAGCGCGGTTATCGAGCGCTGGCGGGTGAGGAATTCGATCGGCTGCCTTCGTTGTCGGTGGAGGTGCGCAGCGAAATTCCCATGTGCGCTGGACTGGGCAGCAGCGCGGCTGCAACCGTGGCCGGATTGCGTCTGTATGAGGCCGTGGCCGGCCCCGTGCCGATCGAGATGCTGCTGAACGCGGCGTGCGCGCTGGAGGCGCATCCCGACAATGCCGCCGCCTCGCTGCTGGGCGGACTTACGCTGAGCTGCCAACTGCCCGACGGCCTGGTCCAGGCCAGGCGGTTCATCTGGCCGGAGTCGCTGGGATTCATCGTGCTGACGCCGGACGTCGCAGTGACGACCGCTGAATCGCGCGCGGTGCTGCCGGAATGCATTTCGCGCGCCGATGTGGTCTTCAATCTGCAACGAGTCGCGCTGCTGTTGCAGTCGCTGCACAGCGGCGACTTCTCTCTGCTGAAGCACGCCATGCGTGATCGGGTGCACCAACCTGCACGGCACAAGATCGTGCCGGGTCTGGCGCAGGCGCTGGAGCTGGAACATCCCGATCTGCTCGGCATCTGCCTTAGCGGCTCTGGGCCTTCGATTATGGCCATCGCCGAGCGCAACCATCGCGAGATTGGCGAACTGCTGGGATCGGTGTATCAGCGCTGCGGCATCGGCTACCGCATTCGGACTCTGCACGCCCACCAGGAACCGCAAGAGAATGTTCGGCTTTTCCGGTCCGGACTGCTGTGTTGCTAGGCTAGTTTCGGAGTTGCTGTAGACCGGGTAGAGCCAGCCTTCAGGCTGGCGTCCACGGTCGCCCCACGCTAAAGGGCTTGAGCGATTCGTTTATCCGCAGGGAACGCGGCGCTGAAGAGATTGTTACGAAACTGTGCCGTCCCTACGGGACTCAGATTAATTTTTCGCACCTCACCCAGCACTCCGCCTTCGGCTCCGTGCTGGGCTAGGCTATTCCGTGCCTGCGGCACTCGGGTTTCGTCATTCCTTTTCCACCGCCGAGAAGCCGACCTGAGTTTTGTAACAGCCACTGAAGCGCCGCTCTACCCGTACTCGCGGACTACACCAATTCTCAAACTGCCTTCGGGTTTATCCAAGAATCGGCTCACTCCGCTAACTTCGCCGTGCGCAGAAAATCATAGTTCCCCGCCGGCCCCATTTGGATGCCGCGCACACGGTTGGTGTGCACCAGCACGTTGTCCACATACCACAGATTGATGTACGGCAGCTCGGCGGCGAGAATCTGCTGGATCTGGTCGTAAATCGCCTTGCGCTTCTGCTGATCCAGAGTGCTGCGGCCTTCGCGGATCAGCTCATCGACACGCGGATTCGAGTAAAACGTGCGATTGGCGCGCTTGGGCGGGAAGCTGCCCGAGTCGAAAATATTCTCGAAGATGTCGGGGTCCTGATTGCCGCCGATCCAGCGCAGCGAGTGAATCTGGTAGGCGCCCTTGGTCACGTCGGCGAAGAAGGTCGCGAACTCGAAAGTCCGAATGTCGAGCGCGATTCCCACCTCCCGTAATTGCTCTTGCAACACGGCGGCCAGCAGCCGCGTCGACTCCTCGGTAGAAGTCTTCATCGTGATGTGGAAGCGCACCCCGTTGACCGCGCGATATCCGGCGGCATCGAGCAGCGCGCGGGCTTTCTCCGGGTCGTGCGGATAGCGTTCCACGTTGCCGTCATACGCCCAGTGCTGTGGCGGCAGCACGCTGTAGGCGGGCCGCGCCTCATCGCGCAGCAGGTAATGAATGATGGGTTGCACATCGATGGCATAAGCGATGGCGCGGCGCACGCGCACATCCTTCAGAATCGGGTCGCGCAGGTTCAGCGCGATGTAGGCGTAGATCGTGCCCGGAGCCTCCATCACCGTCAGGTCGCGATCGCGTTGCAACGTGACTACAGTGTCGGCAACCAGCGAATTAATGGCAACATCGGCGCTCTGCTTGCGCAGCTCCAGAGCACGCGTAGTAGCGTCGGGGATCACCTTGAACTCCACCCGATCGAGCCTGGCGGGAGTGGCCCAATAACTGCCATTGCGCTCGATAACGACGTTGTTGTCCTGCTGCGCGCTGACAAAGCGGAACGGTCCCGAGCCAATGGGATGGCGATTGAAATCCTCGCCGCTGCCGTAGGGAACAATGCCGATTGCGCCGTCCGACAGATTCCACAGCAGGGGCGCGAACGGCTCCTTCAGGTGAAAAACGACGGTGTAATTGTCGGGCGCATCGATACGGCTCACCTGCGCATAGGTGCTCGTCTTGGCGCTGCGTATTTTTCCGCTAATTAGCGAATCGAAGGTCCACTTCACATCGCGCGAAGTTAGCGCCTGCCCATTGTGGAAGCGCACGCCGTGGTGCAGATGAAAGATGTAAGTCAGCGGATCGGGAGTCTCCCAGCGTTCGGCCAGCCACGGCTTAAGGTTGAAGTGCTCGTCGCGGCGGACGAGCGAGTCGAAGAGCAGATCGTCGATGCGCGCCGATTGGGCATCCACGCCGACGCGAGGGTCGAGATTGGCCGGACTGCTCTCGATGATCATCACCAGCGTGTTGGGATCGGGCTTGCGTGCGCAGCCGACAAGAAAGATCACCACAGAGACACAGAGACACAGAGAAAACCAGAATCCGAAATTTTCGAAAGCGTGGTACTGCGTTTGTTTGTCACATGTGTGTGGTTTCTTGATTCCTGGTCCTCTGTGTCTCTGTGTCTCTGTGGTGAACGGATTTTCGGTTTTGTCCCTGTCCGCCGTGGTGAAACAGATCTTACGCATAACTAATCTTCCCGAGGATGGCCGGCCGCTCGGCGCCGGTCGCAGAAGGAACATTCGACGGCAGGCGTCGCCAGGTCTGATAGGCCAGCAGCGCGAAGGCAGTGGCCTCTTTCGCCTCCGATGGCAGGCCGAAATCGTCGGTGGTGCGCACTCGCATTCTTAGCGGCGCAAGTTCCTCGCGAATCATGCGCATCAGCGTGGCGTTCTTTGTTCCCCCACCGGAGACGACAAATTCGCGGAAGCGCGCCGGCTTTGCATCCCCACTCTCCAGCAGCGGCAGCACGAAGCTGCGAACAGCCACTCCGATCGATCGCGCGGTGAGTGCGGTCGCAGTAGCGACGATGTCGTTCCCGTCGGCACGCCGGCAGAGGCGCAGCAACTCACGCACAAACTCGCTGCCGAATTGCTCGCGGCCAGCGGTCTTCGGCGGTTTCTGCCGGAAGAACGAATGCCGTAATAATTCGCGCAGCACGCGCTCGATGGGCTCACCGCGCGCGGCCAATCGACCGTTACGATCGTAGGGCTTGCCGAACAGTTGCCCGGCGACGGCATCGATCACCATGTTGCCGGGCCCGGTATCGAAGGCGACCACCCGTTCGGGCAAGGCGCGCGGCGGAATCGCCGTCAAATTGCCGATCCCGCCAAGGTTCTGCACGATTCGTCCGTAGCGGCGATGCCGGTAGAGAACATAATCAAGGAATGGCACCAGAGGCGCGCCCTTGCCCCCGGCAGCCAGGTCCGCTGGACGGAAGTCGGAGACGACGGGAACGCCGAGCTTCGCTGCGATGATGGCCGCCTCACCCGTCTGCCAGGTACACGCGATGCGATGGCCCAGATACGGCTTCGCATTTCCTTGATGATAGAGCGTCTGCCCGTGGCAGCCCGCCAGCTCACATTGCAGTCGAGCGCGCCGCTGCGCGCTTCGCACTGCGTCGGCGTAAAGATCGCCAAGCAGGAAGTTGAGTCGCGCCAGATCGGAAACATTGGCCGAGCGGGCATTCATCGCTGCTAAAACAGCGCGTCGCACCTCGCTGGGATAAGGGAACTGGTAATGCGCCAGCAGTTCCAGACGGGAGCGGAATCCGCGTCCCTGCACGCGCACCAGCGCGACATCGATCCCGTCCGCCGACGTTCCGCTCATCACGCCGGCGACGATCACGACGTAAGTCCCCGCTGCCGGTTTTGAAGGGGCACGGCTTCAGGGGCCGCTGAAAAAGTCGAAACAGCAGATCCCTCGCGGCCTGAAGGCCGCTCGGGATGACAAAAATAAAGGACTTTTCGGCACGACTGAAGTCGTGCCCTGACACAAAGCTCGCGAAATCGGGATTTTTCAGCGGCCTGTTCAGCCGTGCCGGAAGCGTAAGGGAAGACGACCGGCTTTAGCCGCCGAGGAAACTCGCTCTCTGTGGTTGTTGACGCCATGGGGCGGGGGCTCACGAACCCCAATTCCCTCAGGGGCTGAAGCCCGTCTCCTCTTTCGGGCGATACGGCGCAGCTGAAGCTGCGCCCCTTCAACCCAGCAGCGACGATCAAAGTGTCACCTCAACGCCGAGGGAACAGGCGCGAAGCTCTTCGCTGAACTCCCAGATCTTGCGGGTCAGCCGTTCCACCGTCTTTTGTGTTGGAGGCGGCACCATGTGCGGCTTCAACCCTTTCGACTTCTTCTTCGCATTAAGGACTCGCTGCGATTTCTCCGCAATGAGTTGCGCGAATTTCTTGTCGGCCTCAGCGCGCTTCAGAACCGCTTCGAAAGCGCGCCGCACACTCTCCTCTTTCTGGCAGATGAGGAACATGTCCGCGCCGCAGCGCAGCGTCTCCACCGCGGCATCGTCGATGGGCGCCGTCGCCAGCACGCCGCCCATATCGAGATCGTCGGCGATGATCAGCCCACGATAGCCGATCCGCTTGCGCAGGATTCCGCTCATCCATTTTCTGGAGAGCGAAGCGGGGACGCTGTTGCCGGTGACCTGCGGGTAAGCTGCGTGAGCCGCCATTACGAAGGGCAGATGGCGCCGGAGTTCGCGATACGGAAGCAGGTCTTCCTTCCACAACCGCTTCCAGGGCTTGGGGATCGACGGCAGCTCGGCATGGGTATCGAGACTGGCCTCGCCGAGTCCGGGGAAGTGCTTGCCGCAGCCCAGGACGTCGCAGTCGCGCAGGCCGCGCAGGAATTCGCGCGCGTAGACGATGGTTTGTTTTGGCTTGGGCGAAACCGTCCGCGTAGTCAGGACGTTCTTCGATGGCTCGAGTTGCAAATCGAGCACGGGCGCGAAGTCGGTGTTGAATCCCAACGTGCGCAGCTCTTCGCCGATCAGCCGGCCATGCTTGCGGAAGAGCTTCTTCGAGCCGGCACAGGCAACTTCAGCCACCGCCGGCATGGGCGCGACCACATCGCATAAGCGATCGACGGTGCCGCCCTCCATGTCAGCGCAAAGGAACATCGGCGCAGGGCCGGCCGTTTGCGCCTCGCGCAGCAATGCGTGTATCTGCGCAGCATCTTCGAGGTTGCGCTGGAAGAGAATGATCCCGCCCGGCTGAAACGTCGAGAGCATGACGCGCAGGCCCTGCGACATGAGGGTGCCGTCGAAGCCCATGATGAGCAACTGGCCGACCTGGCGGCGAAGTTCGAGGCTGCGTTTCGATGGCATGGGAAAAGAAGAGTGTACCGCGTGGAAGAGAGAAATTGAGGTGTGAAGAGAGAACGAATGGGATTCGAAACCGGATTACTGCCCTTCCATTCGACCCAGCCGACGTTCGTGGGAGTCCACGAGACTCGCCAATTGCGTCACCGTTCCGGCCAATGTCGCTAGCATTGACGTGGCTCGCTCTTGAGCTTCAGCCAACCGGTCGATGCGTTCTGTCACTCGTGCGAGTTGTGCTGCGGTCTGCTGCTGTGATTCCTGCACTTTCACAATATCGCTGTACAACCGCCCCAGCGCTGCCCAGACCTCTTCAAAGTTTTGAAATGCCACGTTGCCACCTTTCCTTCGCCCCTATTTGAAAGATATCTTAAGACGCAACTCGAGTCTAGCTAACTGCTTTCTCGGTAGTGTCTTAATTTGGACGCTCGCGCTAATTTTCTCGCTTTTCTCAATTCAGATCGTTAAAGGCATCACAAAACCCAAGTTCTTTGGTGGTGGGATTGGCCAAATAAATGCACCACTGCGTCTCCCGGTGATTGCCGAAAACGTCGTCATATCTCAATATCCCGTAGT
Source organism: Candidatus Korobacteraceae bacterium (assembly GCA_049519235.1). GTDB lineage: Bacteria > Acidobacteriota > Terriglobia > Terriglobales > Acidobacteriaceae > Bog-257. The sequence goes on from JBEKQY010000028.1 coordinate 10,344, forward strand.
AGTAGAGAATGAGGGTTCCATCCTTGATGTATTTGAATTCGGAAATGATGGCCTGAGAGCCTTGAAGCTGCTCTGCGGTGTACGGCTCCCCCGATACAGGCCCTCCGATATTTATATGGTACTCGCCTTGGGGCGCTATGGAGTTTGCGGGCCGGAATGCTACCAGCCGCTTAATCTCATCTTCGGATGGCCCATGAACGGGCGTGTTAGATGTTTTGAACCTTGTAGAGGATTGGACGTTGCGCGCTGGACTCTTGCCGCTATTGAAAAAGGTTACGACCACCTTCCAAGGAGTAGTCTCAGAGACCTCAACGGATACGGCTTCCCGAACTCCAACCCAAGCACGCTGTTCAGCCCGGAAAGCCTTTTCGGAGTTCGCGATGGTCGTTCTGGTATTAGTAGCAGCCGATTGCAGTTGTTGTACAGCATCCGACATTCTGCCGTTGATGTCCTCAGCCGTATCCGAAAACTGTTGAGCAGCGTCGGCCTGATCTCCTGCGGCAATAGCCATGTCTTCGCCAGCCCGAGCCTGTCGGCTGGCATATCCCACCAGTTTGTCAGTTTGAGTTCCTCCGGAGATCATCTCGTAAAGCTGGCCAGCGAATATCAGTCCTGTAATCACAGAGATAGCTACGGCAGCCCAAGTCAGCCGAAGCATCGACCGCTCGAAAGCGGACATGCGTTGTTCTATGTTCTGTTCGGCGGTTTGGAGTTGCTGTTCGGTTGCTGGCTGTTGGGCAGGGGTGTTTTCGGCAGCATTCGGCGAAGCGATCTCGCCACCGCCGGGATGCTGCTGTTGGGGGTTGCCGCTGTCATTCATGGCGCGTTCATTGTAATCGGGCAAATTAAGACATTACCGTTTTCTCAAACAATGCGCTCGCTGCGGCGATGTTCGGCAGTAGCTCCGTCGGCACATTGTGCCGCCGCTGGAGATAGGCTGGGTCGTTATAGGTAAGCCACACTTTGCCCTCCGAATCCTGCCAAAACAGAGCTTTCAGTGGCAGATCGATCGCCAGGCTGGGCGATGCCTGCATCAGTGGCGTGCCAGCCTTGGGGCTGCCAAAGATGAGCAGCTTGGTGGGACGCATTTCCAACCCGACTTTGGCAGCCTCGCCGCTGTGATCGACCTTGGCGAATACGGTCAGACCTTTTTGCTGCAATAGCTCTTCCAACCGCCGCAGCGTTTCGTCAACGGAATACTTACTTGCCAAGTGAATGAGTCCGTTCTGTGCGCCTGTGCTCATGGCTTAGCTCTGTGATACGCCTCAGAGTTCTAACAGTATCCGCCGGGGAACGCGAGGCCGCAACCTGCGCTGTGTCAAAATGAAAGTGATGCAGTCCAACCGCTGGGATGCCGTTGTCTTCGACTATGGCCGGGTTCTGAGCCATGCCCCGAGCGTGGCGGAAATCCGCGAACTCGGCGCGCTGGTGGGCGTCAGCGAGCCGCCGTTTTTTCAGCTCTACTCGGAGACACGCGATGAATATGACTGCGGCCGGCAGGACTGTCAGCAGCACTGGCGGCGCTTTGCCGACGCGGCCGGTATTTCGCTGAACAGCGATCAAGTCCAGCGCGTCGTGGACTTCGAGACCCGCGTGTGGCTGCGGGTCAATTCTCGTGCTCTGGAACTCGCGCGCGAGATCAAGCGTCGGGGAGTGCGCACGGCGATTCTGTCCAATATGCCTGCTGACCTGCTGTGCGAATTGCGCAAGAACTTCAGTTGGCTGGACAAGTTTGAGGTGCAAATCTGGTCCTGCGAGCACGGTGTCATCAAGCCCGACCCGGCGATTTATCGCCTCTGCCTTAATGCGCTGGGCTGCGAGCCGCACCGTGCGCTTTTCTTTGACGACCGCCCGAACAATGTCGAAGGCGCTCGACGCGCGGGAATGGAGGCGCATCTGTTTGAATCGGCCGAGCAGGCGGCGGTAATCGTGCGCGCCGGGCTCGACGGGCGAAAGATATCCGACGACTGACAGCTGACGGCTGTTTTCTTTTGCCCGCAAGCGCCGGATATCGGGCTTCCCGAGGCAGCGCTAAGCTGTGAACATGCAAATCGAACTTCAGAACAAGTGGCAACAGGTAATGGCGCGCGACGCCCGCCAGGACGGGCGCTTCGTTTTCGCCGTGCGGACAACCGGAGTCTATTGCCGGCCTTCGTGCCCCAGCCGGCGGCCGCGCCGCGACTCGGTGGAATTCTTCGCCAGCCCCAATGACGCGGAGCGCGCGGGTTATCGCGCCTGCCTGCGTTGCAAGCCGACGCAGATTTCCGCTCAGGCGCAGTATGTAACCCGAGCTCGCCAGTTGCTCGATAACGCCGAGGGAGTCGTCACGCTGGCGCAGCTCGGCCAGCGAGTCGGACTCAGCCCGTTCCACTTGCAACGGCTGTTCAAGCGCGCCACCGGGCTCAGCCCGCGCGAATACCAGTCGGCGCGCCGCATGCAACATGTGAGGACCGGGCTGCGCCAGGGCGAAGATGTCACTACCGCGCTGTACGACGCAGGCTTTGGCTCACCCAGCCGTCTGTACGAAAAAGCGCCGCAGCAGCTCGGCATGACCCCCGGTGAATACCGGCGAGGCGGCGCCGGCGCGAACATTACGTTTGCGATTGTCCCCACTCCACTGGGTCGCCTGCTGGTTGCTGCAACGGAACGCGGGCTGTGCGCCGTGCGCTTCGGGGAGAACGCAATCGATTTGGAGCGCGACCTGCGAAAGGAGTTCCACGTGGCCGAATTGCATCGCGATGACGCAGCGATGCGACGATATGTTGAGCCGCTGCTGGCCGCTGTGCGGGGAGAAAACACCACCATTGACTTGCCCCTTGATGTGCGGGCCACGGCGTTCCAGATGAAGGTATGGGAGAAGCTGCGCCAGATTCCACGCGGCGAAACGCGCAGTTACAGCGAGGTCGCCCGCGAGATCGGCGAGCCCGGCGCAGTGCGTGCCGTCGCCCGGGCCTGCGCCTCGAATCCGATTGCTCTGGCCGTGCCGTGTCACCGCGTGGTCCGCAGCGACGGCGATCTCGCCGGATATCGCTGGGGCATCGAGCGCAAGAAGAAGCTGCTGGAGCGCGAGCGGCTCTCGTAATCACAGCGCCACTCGGTTGCTCCGGCCTATAATTTCCTCATGCTCTTACATGGAATCTTTCCTCCCATTACTACGCCGTTCTATCCCGACGGCAAAATCTACTTTCGCAAGCTGGAACAGAATGTCGAGCAATACTCACGCGGGCCGGTGGCGGGAATCGTGGTGCAGGGCTCGACCGGCGAAGCCATCCTGCTGAGCGACGAAGAGCGCCGCGATGTGCTGAAGTGCGCCTGCGCCTCCGCCGCGAACGAGAAGGTGTTGATCGCCGGCACCGGAATCGAGTCGGCCATCGAGACGCTGCGCCTGACGGAATACGCTGCCGAGCTGGGCTATGACATCGCCATGGTGCGCACGCCGCACTACTACAAAGGCCAGATGGCTCAGCCGGCAAACATGCTGGCGTTCTATCGCTTCGTCGCCGACCGTTCGCCGCTGCCGGTCGTCATCTACAACTTCCCGCAGGCCACGGGATATGACATCCCGGCCGAAGTTGTGATTGAACTCGCCGAGCATCCGAACCTCATCGGCATCAAGGAGTCGTCGGGCTCGGTCGAGAAAGTTCAGAAAATGGTGGAGGGCACGCGCCAGATCAAGCGCAGCGCCATCGTAACCGAGACCTTCGCCGCCGCCACTGGCCGCATGTTGAAGGCTGCAGCCGCTGCTTCCGCCAGCGCAGACGGAGGAGCGTTGGTGAGCGTTGGCGCGCTGGCCGGAACGGCCGCGCCGAAGCCATCGTCCGCGGCAGTGACCGTGGTCGGTGGATTGAAGACGCGCCGGAAAGAAATTGGTTTCCAGGTGCTGGTGGGCGCAGCGCAGAAGCTGCATCCGTCGCTGGAAGTGGGAGCGGTGGGCGCGATCCTCGCCTTCGCCGATTGCGCTCCTACCGCCTGCTACGAGATCTATGCCGCCTGGAAGGATGGCGACGCCGCCCTGGCGCGCGAGAAGCAGGAGCGCATTGCCAAGGCTGCCGAGCGGATCGTCGGCGGACTGAGCATTCCCGGCGTGAAGTACGCCATGGATTACAACGGCTACTTCGGTGGAACCGTGCGGCTGCCGCTGTTGTCACTGACCGCCGATAAGAAGGCCGAAGTGGAGCAGTTGCTGGAGAACATCAGGAATTAGTGTGGCGAGCCCAGGTTGGCCCAACAGAAGGGCGAACCTGGGGTGCCGGCAGCGAGGAGGGAATTTATGGCTTTAAGGCTTCTGGCTTATTGGGGCTTAGCCGTTGACGCCCTCGCGAGGGGTGAATGGGTCCTGGCATTGCTGTGTTCTGCGACTCCTTTTTTGGGTCCAATTGGTATGTGGACAGCGGTCGTCGTGGGCATATGGTTTATGGCCAGGGGGCAATTTATTGAAGGTATTGTCGCACTCGGAGTCTTGGCCTTTATTCTACTTGGAAATAAAGTCATGACCTGGCACACCATAAATCGACGCAATTCGGCCCCTCGGAGCGAATCCGATCTACCAAACAAACAGACAAATATAAGGCTGGAAAATACGATACAACTTGGCGGTTACCGGCTCGGCCAACATATTAAGGAAGCTCGCGGCTTGCGAGAATTAAGTGCCAATGAATATGAACTGGGAATAATAGGAGAACACGGGTGGACAAAAGGAAATAGGATTTTCCACGGCCTCAATGTAGATTTTGTTGGTTTCTCGTGGGAGACCGAGCTCTACGCTAAGGGCGCCGAAGTCTATAAAATTACGGCTCATTGCGATGCACCAAGCCAAGATGAGGCAGGTATGATTTTTAAGAGAACTTCGGATTACTTAGACCAGGAAGTTGGACGTCAAGGCAATACCGAAGTTGGGTCGAGTGCTACGCGCAACCATATTATAAATGGATGCGTGTGGGAATTGCCGGGCAATAAAATAACCTTGACCCAAGTAACTGTCTATATCGCGCACGACATTGGCTTAATTCTTGAACAAACACCTAACATTCAGAGCCGTGACACTAATGACAAGTAGGGCACAGCACGAACCACAATGTCCCAATAAGGAAGGTTGGGTGGGCAGCCAGTTGTTTATTTACTCATCGACGTGCTTGCCCGGGCCACCCGCCATTCCCATGTTCTGTTCGCTCTGAGCCAAAGAGTCTCAAGAAGTGATTCCTCGGACTCAAATAGAGAATAGGCGTTTAAGTTGTACTGATCGAGCAAGCCCATTATCTCATCCCTCTCTGTCGATGGAATATCGAACTTTCCCAAAAAATCCTGCTTTGGGTGAGGGTTATCAAAGACTTTCTGATGCGAATCAAATTGCCAAATTCTATTGTTCGCGCTTTCGCACACAGTGTAGACCGATTGCTGAAAGAAGTGCCTGCGGGGAGTTCGAGTATGCCCGACGAGCGACTGTATCATGGGTTCTCCAATAGTCCCCCCGTAGGTTCCCTCTGGTCGGTCGCAATAGACGAAAATAGACCTCTTGTCGATCTTCGGGTCGGCGTCACGGAACGCAAAAAAAGCAGCGACATATGGTGATTTCGACCAGTCCAGAAGGGGCGAGGGAAATCCGTGATGCCGCAAATGTGCAACATACTCAAAATGTTCACCACCAGGAAACACTGCTTGGTCGAATATCGACCCTTTGTACTGCGCATAGTCAGAGAGCCGCTCATAGTCAGAGAGTTCCTTCCACATGGTCCCATTGAATGACGGCGCTTGCATCGACGAAAAAGAGCTAACGGATGGACCGACTTGTCTAACAATCAGGTCGTAATAGTCAGCTATTGGCATGGTCGAATGACCACTACGTTCTAATGTCGTCGCAAGCGGCCATTCGGAATCGGCTTGTCCGCGGAAGATCAAGCCTCTTCGGTACTTTCGTTTCCGAAGCTCCTGCAGCCAGGTCTCAAATTCTTGCCAATTTCCTTCACGCGATTCCATCGCTCCACTTCCGAAGGGGGCTGAAATGATCGAACTAGAATTGGCCAAATTGGTAGCGCAGTCCCCGCATCGTAGTCTACGCCACCTTGATCTCATCGAGCAGATCGGGATGCCGATCCAGCCTGGTGCCGGGCGCCCCACTCATTCGCGGTTTTCGAATGAGTGGGACCGCGACAGAGTGTCGCCGGCTGAAGCCGGCTCTGGATTTTTATATTCGGCTTACCCAGGGCTTACGCCCTGGGCTAACTGCAATTCCACCCCTTCGGGGTTCTGTTTTCGCCCGTCCTACTCTGCCGCCGCGAACCTAACCTTAGTACTCACGCAGGCTCGTACGCCCCGGGCTGACTGCGCTTCCGCCCTTGCGGGCTCAATCCTTCCGGCCGGACGGCGTATGCTCCGTGGAAAAGCCGGAGGATTGCGCCGCATGCGCGGAGTGAATAGAGGCCTATTTGCCAGCGATAAATCCAGCCCGGAGGGCGGCACAATCGTAGCCCCGGACGTGAGTCCGGGGTAAGGCGCGCATGAATTTGGGAGCCGGCTTTAGCCGGCACTCTTCTGTTCCGCAGGGAAACCGCGTCGCCGGCTGAAGCCGGCTCGGGATTTGTTAGAGGACATATCGGCACGAGTAAACTCGTGCCCTGACACAAAACGTGTCCCGAACGAGCGTCCCATATGAGTTCCCGTTTCGGGAATGGGGCGCATTTTAGTGCTTTATTCTCTTGACCTGATAGTGGTGCAGGCCGATACTGAGAGTGGCAAAGGGACAGGAGAACCTGACAGGGCTCCTGTCCCTTTGCGTTTATGGAGGAACAGTTGTCAGAAGCCAGTTGTCGGTTGTCAGAAGGCAGTTGTCGGTTGTCAGTTGTCAGAAGCGAGTTGTCAGTTGTTGGTTGTCGGTTGTCAGAAGCCCGTTGCCGGTTGTCAGTTGTCAGAACCGAATATTAGCAAAGTATTCAAAACAGGAGCTTTGTGAACCGAGCTAAGCCCAATGGACGGAACACTTTACGGAGCAGCTTGCAAAGTATTCAAAACACGGGAGTTGCAGTGCGATATAACTCCTTTGAGCCGAATACTTTGCAATTTCGCCTTGGTAAGTTGCTGTGGGGTAAGACTTTATTTTATGGGGGGGGGTGGGGGTGCCACTTGGAAAGTGTTGCAAGCTGTAGATCCCTCCGCTCCGGCTGAAGCCGTCGGTCGGGATGACACATCACGGGTTGTCGAGGTCATCGGTCGGGATGACGCAAATAAATGGGGCTGTGCCCGGTCGGAAAAGCGGGTCCCTCCGCTCGGACTAAAGTCCTCGGTCGGGATGACAAATCACGGGTTGGTGAGGTCCTCGGTCGGGATGACACAAGTAAATGGGCGGTCGGGATGACAAATTGAAAGAGGTGCCGTCGATGGCCCACACGATATCGCCCGTACTTCTGCGGCTTAATTTGTGCGCGACATTTCGCGCGTATCGAATATATTGATTGCGATGCCTTCGCTTGCACTTTCCGAGCTGATTGGCGCGCCGGTGATCGACAACACCGGCTCGCGTGCCGGCAAAGTGCGCGAGGTCGCGCTGGCGCCGCAGGAGAACTCCAGCCAGGTGATGGGCTTCGTCATCAAGACGCGGCGCGGCGATCGCCTGGTTCCCGCCACGGCCGTCAGCCTCATTGATCACGGCCTGCGCATCGCCACCGCGGCTGACGATTGGACTCCATACGGAGGCGGCGAGGGCTTGCTGCTGCTGGAGCGCGATCTGCTCGATCAGCAGATCATCGACGTCCACGGCCGCAAAGTTGTGCGGGTGAACGATGTCGATATCCACGAGGAGAGCAGCAACGGGCACATTGTGCTCAAGATTGGCGCGGTCGACGTGGGCGCGCGTGGCGCCATACGCCGCTTGCTGAGAGGCGTGATTCCCGCTGGAGCGTTGCGGCCGTTGCTGGAAAAAATTCCTCCCCGGATGATTCCCTGGGACTTCGTCGATCTCATCGAGACTGATCCCGCACGCCGCGTCAAGCTGAAGATCTCATTGGAGCGGCTTGCCAAGCTGCACCCCGCCGACATTGCCGACATCGTGGAAGATCTGCCTCCGGCGGAGCGCGAAGCCGTCTTCGAGACACTGGATGAGGAGGTCGCTGCCGAGACGCTGGAGGAGATCGATCCCAAGATGCAGGTCTCGATTCTGAGCTCGCTCGACTCCGATCGCGCCGCCGACATCGTGGAGGAGATGGACCCGGACGCTGCCGCCGACTTGCTGGGCGACATGCATCCCGACGACTCGCAGGAAATCCTCACCGAGATGGAGCCGGAGGAGCGCGCCGAAGTCGCCGAGTTGATGACCTTCGAGGAGGACACGGCGGCCGGGCGCATGACCACCGACTACATGGCGCTGACGGCGAGCGCCAAGGTGGAAGACGCGATCGAGATGCTGCGCAACTTCGAGGGCGGAGTCGAGAGCATCAGCACCATCTACATTATCGGCGAGAAAGACAAGCTGCTGGGCGCGGTGCCGCTGGCCAAGATTGTGCTGGCGCCGCCGGGTACGCCGCTGATGATGCTCAGCACCGGACACATGACAACTGTCCATCCCGGCGCCGATGAGAAAATAGTGGCGGAGTTGTTCGACAAGTACAATCTGCTGACGCTGCCGGTGATTGACGAGGAAGGCGTGTTGACGGGCGTCATCACGGCCGACGACGTGATCAACATGTTGCGGGCCAAACTCTAGGGGGCTGCGGAAAAAACTCGAAACGTCAGAACGGTCGATCCCGAAGGCGAGAGCGGTCGATCCGAAGGCGGCAGGGTAAGTTCCGGTGACACGCAGTCCGCCTGCTACTGCGGCTGATCGGAGCAACGAAAGGGGATATGCAGCGACACCGTAACCCCGCAGATACTCCCCCGGATTCGAGCTTGAAGCAAGCCAAGCCAAGCTTCTAAAATCACATTACTCTGGTGTTTTTTCCCGTCTGGCTGTCTTTCCTCACCGCCGAAAACTTCGAGTTTGCTGCAAGTACGGTGCAATATGCTGTATTTTGCACAGGAGGGACGCAAGATATTGCGTTTTGCATCTTGACCCCTCCCAGCTCCAGACGTAAAGTTGGGTTGTTTCGGACGAAATAGTGTGCCTTGCGAGGTGGGTTTCCAGGTGACCCAGCATGAAGGTTTCGCTGCAAAAAGCGTCCGATTTCATGGGCTGACCTGTTCGCTCGGGCTCGCGGCTTAAGGAGTACGAATTGCTGAAACTGAAGAAGCTACAAATTCTCGGGTTTAAGTCGTTTTGTGATCGCACCGACCTCCGCTTCCAGGGCGACGGCATCACCGCTATCGTCGGTCCCAACGGCTGCGGCAAGTCGAATATTTCCGACGCCATTTCCTGGGTGCTGGGCGAGCAATCCGCGCGGTTGCTGCGCGGCGTTCACATGCAGGACGTGATCTTCGCGGGCACGCGCGAGCGCAAGCCCACCGGCATGGCCGAGGTGTCGCTCACGCTGGTCGACCCCGAAGTCTACGGCGATGTTACCGAGCCCGAGATTGACATTCAGGACGACATGCCCGAAGACGACTGGGACGAGTCGGCCCTGCGCGCCGATCGCGCCGAGGATGCCGAGCGTTACTCGGAGGAAGTTCGTCCCGGCCAGAGCGGCGAAGAAACAGCTCCTGCTTGTCCGACGGAGTCTGCCGCTACGCCCACCGAGTCCGCTCCCCAAGTTGTCCTCAGGATTCGCCGGCGCAAATTCAAGCGCACCTTCAAGGCCGGCGAGATCCAGATTACGCGTCGCCTCTTCCGCTCCGGCGAAAGTGAATATCTGCTCAACGGCAAGCTCTGCCGCCTGCGCGACATTCAAGACATCTTCATGGGAACGGGCCTGGGGCCCGAGTCCTACGCCATCATCGAGCAGGGCCGCATCGGGCAAATCCTCAGCAGCAAGCCGACCGATCGCCGCGCCATTATCGAAGAAGCCGCGGGGATCACGAAGTACAAGGCCCGCAAGCGGCTCGCCGAAGCGCGCCTCGAGGACGCCAAGCTCAACCTGGCGCGCATCAATGACATCTTCGACGAAGTCACGCGCCAGATGAACTCGCTCAAGCGCCAGGCCTCGAAGGCCGAGCGCTACGCCAAACTGCGCGACGAGATGCGCGAGAAACTGCGCATCGTGCTGGCCAGCAAGTTCGCGCAACTCGATGCCGAAGCGTCATCGCTGGAAGAACAGCTCAACGAAATTGCCAATGAGATTCATGCGCAGACTGAAGGTGTGCAGCAGATGGAAGCCGAGCACGGCGAGCGCACGCAGCGCGGCTATGCCATCGAGCGCGAAGCTCAGGACAATCGCGAGAAGCTCAACTCGCTGGCGCTCGATCTGGATCGCGCCGCGGCGCGACGGCGCACTAACGAGGAGCGCTGCGCTGAACTCGACGCCCGCTCTGCCGGAGCGCAGGCCGAAATCGCCAACACCGAAGAGCGTGCCGCGCGTCTGCAACAGGAACTGGAAACCGATCGCGCCACGCTCGAGTCAGCCAATTCCGACGTGGCCAACGCACAGCAGGAGTTGCAGCAGCGCCAGCAGGAAGCCGCCGCCGCATCCTCCTCGCTCATCGAAGTCGAGCGCCAACAGGAGCAGCGCCGCGAAGCGATTCTGCAAACCGTTTCCGCCAGCTCCGCCGTTCGCAATCGCATCACGCAAGCTGAAGAACGCATCGCCGCGCTCGAGCGCGAAGCGCACCGCCTGCGCGACGAAACCTCCGCCGCCGTTCAGCAGCTCGAAAGCTTTGGCGGACAGCGCGGTCAACTTGGTCTGGAGTTCGAATCCGCTTCGCAGCGCGTTAACGCGCTCGCCGCGCAAATCGCAGGCACGCGCCAGCAAGTCGACGACAAGCGCGCCGCGGAGACCGAAGCCAAGCGTCATCTCGATTCGCTGCGCGGCGAATATGCTTCGCTGATGGGCAAGAAAGGCTCACTGGAAGCTGTCATCACCGATCACGGTTATGCCACCGAATCGGTGCGCAAGCTCTTCACCTCGGGTGCATTGCAAGGCGGGCGCGCGCCCGCAGGCGTTCTCGCCGACTTCCTCGAAGTGGAAGATCGCTACGAACATGTGGTGGACGATTTCCTGCGGGACGAACTGAACTTCATTGTGGTGAAGTCGTGGGATGCCGCCGACGAAGGTCTCCGCCTGCTGCGCTCCGACGTCGATGGCCGCGCGACTTTTCTGGTTCATCCCGAAGATTCGCAGGCCAAGTTTTCGTTCGACTTCGACGAGTCGACGCATCACGTCTCGCACGACGATGCCGTGGTTCCCCTCAAGAACTGCATCCGCGTGCTGAACGGATTTGGCAAGTCGCTGGAAGTGATCCTGCCTAAGCTGGGCAACGGCTACATCGTGCCCGATTCCGAAGTCGGCCGCTCGCTCGCTCTGGAAAATCCCGACGCGTTCTTCCTCTCGCACTCCGGCGAGTGCTTTCACAACGTCACCGTCACTGGTGGCAAGCAGCGCAGCCAGGGTCCGCTGTCGATGAAGCGCGAGCTGCGCGAAGTGCTGTTGCAGATGGGCGAACTCGGACGCGCTATCGGCGAGAAGGAAACTTATATTGCGGCGCTGGGCCGCGATATCGCCGAGCTCACCGGCCTGTTGCAGCGCCTGGAAGACGAGAAGCGCGAATCCGAGCGCCAGGCCATGACCTCCGAGCACACGCTGCGCCAGCTTGAAAACGAAATGACCCGGGTGCGCGAGCGGCTCGCTACTTATGAGCAGGAACTCCAGCGCGTCGGCGAAGAGCACGCCGAGCGCGAAATCTTCATCACCTCGCAACAAGGCGAACTACTTCAGCACGAAGAGAAACAGCGCTCGCTGGAAGCCGAGATGCAGGCCGCGCAAAGCAGCCTGGAATCGCTGCGTCAACGCCGCGATGAGGCCGCGCAGTTTGCCAGCGAGGTCCGCGCGAATGTCGCCACGATGGAAGAGCGCCGTCGCGGCGCGATGCTCGCCGTGCAACGTATTGAGGCGATGTTGTCGGAAGTATCGGCCCATCTCGCCAAATTGCAGTCGCAGCTTCAGTCGGCTGCCGCGGAAAAACAGCAGCGCGAAGCGGAGAATGTTCGTCTCGCGGAACAAGTCGTTGAATGGAGCGCCGAGCGCGAGGTCGGGCAGCAGCGCGATCGCGAGCTGCAGGAGGAATTACAGGCCGTCCGCGCTCGCATGGTTGAGCTGGAAGAGGCGCTGAAGTCGGCGCGTGAGGCG